>DATIWK010000122.1:0-75480 GCA_035519395.1 Anaeromyxobacteraceae bacterium
CCAAGGTGTGAGCGCCGGTGCGTCCGACGGCCACGCCCGTGGTCGTGGGACGCACGCCGGGCTTGAGCGCCGCGCCGGAAGGGGCGACGATCGCGGCATGAGGCGCGCCCGGCCGGCGCGAGGAGGGAGGATCCGAACATGAGAGCGCTCCGTCACCGTCGGTTCGTCGTCGCCGCCTCCCTGGCCGCACTCCTCGCCGTCCCCGCCGGCGCGGCCGACACGGTCGAGGTGAAGTTCAAGGTGGCGGGGAAGCAGGTCCTCGGCGCCGACCGCACCAGCCAGACGCCGCCGGCCGAGTGCTACAACTTCACGGTGCGCCTCTCCGACAGGGATGCGAAGAGGGCCGCCGCGTCGAAGCCGCGCGGCAAGTCGGCCAAGTCCCCGGCGGTCGTCGCCCCCGCGCGCGTCGTGTGCCGCACGGTCGCCACGCCCGCCTCCAACAAGCTCGTCGCCGCGCTGTACGATCGCCTCCCCGTGGAGATGGAGGCGCGGCTCTACCGGCCGCGCGCGGGCGGCGCCCAGGACAACTACTTCTCGGTCTTCGGCAAGGGTGGGCGGGTCGTCTCCACCCAGACCGTGCACGCGGACGCCGCGAACGACGCCTCGCCGCTCCTGCAGGAGGTGACGCTGGAGTTCGGCGCCCTGCGGATGCTCTGGACGAGCGGCGGCGCGGCGCCGTTCCTGGCCCAGCCGTAGCGGCGGCCGACCCGGACGGTGCGTCCGGCCGCGCGGAAGGTGACGCGCGGAAGGTGACGCGCGCCGCGGCTTTCCCCCATCGCCGAGCGTGCACTCGCGGCAGGCGCATGCCTAGAATGCGCCCGCCGGAGGACCCGACATGCTCGCAACCCTCGCCGCGTTCCAGCTCCTCGCCCTCGGTCAGGCCAAGCTCGCCGACCCGGCGGAATCGCCGCCGAGCACCGCCGAGGCCCCGGCGCAGGCCCCCCAGGCTCCGGCCAAGGAAGGTGCGGCGCCGCCTCCGGCGCGCGCCAAGGCGGCCGCACCGGCGCTTCCGTCCCTCCTCTCCGCCGAACCGCTGGGGGGAGCCTCGGTCGGCCTCGCCTGGGTGGGCTGGACGACGCTCGGCGCCGCCTGGGGGCAGGGCCTCTCTCCCCGCGACGACCTCGGCGCATTCGGCGACTTCGACTGGACCACCACCGAGATGCGGCTGGGGGGCTGGTACCGGCGCCCGATCGGCAAGGCCGGCGACTTCCATCTCGCCGGGAGGCTCGCGCTCAGCTGGTACCTCGACTTCGGCACGCACTGGGCGCGCGAAGGCAACCACGGCGACCGCGGCCTGCAGATCGCGCCCGCGCTGATCGCCTCCACGCGGGGCGCGGGCGGGGTCTTCACCATCACCGGCGACCTGCCGCTCACGGTGACGTTCTGGCACTCGGGCGGGCTGCTCTTCCAGCCGCGGCTCTCGGTGGCGTACGAGACGGCGCTCTACGACGAGCTCACCGTCGGCGTCCGCGCCGGTCTCGGCGCCCGCGCGGGCGCCGGAGGCGCGCCCATCCCGACGGCGCAGGGCACCTTCGAGTTCCTGGTCCTCGCGGGATACCGGTTCTGATTCACCGCTGCGCGCTCCGCGGCGGGGAGCCGGGCCCTCCCGCGATCGACGGCGCCGGCCGCCTCACCACCGCGCGACGCACGCCATCGCGGGGGCGGCCGTCGCGGCGACGACCGTCGTCTTCTCCGGAGCGGGCGACACCCGATCGCAGGCGCGGTCCACCGCGCGCAGCCTCTCCAGCATCTCTCCGGCGGGCACCGCGCCGGTGACGCGCTCCGGCACCTCGCGCCCCTTCGCGTCGAGGAAGACGACCGTGGGCATGCCGACCACCCCGAACCTCGCGGCCTGGTCGGTGAACGCGTCGGAGGCGTCCGTGCCGTCGAGCTTCACCGCCACGAACGCGCTCGCCGCCTCGCGGACGCGTGGATCCGACCACGCGATCCGGTCCAGCTCCTTGCAGGCGGTGCACCAGTCTGCCCAGAAGTCGATGATGACCGGGCGCCGCTCCGCCCGCGCGAGCGCGATGGCCTGGTCGTAGGAATGGACCCACGCGAACGAGGCCGCGGCCCGGGTCCGCTCCCGCGACCCCGCCGCGCCGGCGGCGTACACGACGCCGCCCACCGCGAGCGCCACCCCGGCCGCCTTGAGGAGGCGCTCGAACGGCCGGCCCGCGAAGCTGGCGTGCAGCGCGCCGAGCAGGACCCCGAGCCCGGCCGCGCCCGCGGCGGCGAGGCCCGCCCAGCGCGCCGCCGAGAAGAGCGGCCGGAGCGCGGGGAAGGCGCCCTGGAGGAACACGCCCGCGGCGGCGAGGAGCGCCACGCCGAAGAGGCTCTTCACCACCTCCATCCACGCGCCGCTCTTGGGCAGCGACACCGAGAACGCGCCGATGACGAAGAAGAGGAGCCCCATCCCCAGGGCGTAGGTGAACATGATCCCGAGGCCGAACGCGACCGACCCCCTGGCGGCGACGAAGGCGAGCGCGGCCGCGAGCACGGGCCCGGTGCAGGGCGCGGCGATGATGCCCGACACGAGCCCCATCGCGAACGAGCCGGCGCGCCCGGCGCCGCCCACGCCGCTGAGGCGCGCCTGCAGCGCGGCCGGAAGCGCGACGTCGAACGCCCCGAACATCGACGCGGCCATGGCCGCCAGGACGAGCGCCACGAACCCGATCGCCCACGGGTTCTGCATGACGCTCCCGAACGCGCGGCCGGTGAGCGCCGCGCCGGCGCCCAGCGCCGAGTAGGTGGTCGCGATGCCGAGCACGTAGAGCGCGGAGAGCGCCATGGCCTGGCGGCGGGAGGTCGCGCTCCGGGCGCCGAAGATGGAGACCGTGATGGGGATGAGGGGGTAGACGCAGGGGGTGAGGCTGGTCAGCACGCCCCCCGCGAAGGCTGCCCCGAACGCGAGGAGCGAGCCCTCGGCCAGAAGCCCGCCGAGGCCGAGATCGGACGACGCCCCGGTGGGGCCTGCAGCGAGCAGATCCGGCAGGAACGCCGCGCCGGCGAAGAAGAGCAGCGCGAGCAAGATGCGTGAGCCGACGTTCATGGCAGTGAGAGTGCGCCGTATTCCGGCGAAAAAGCGCTGTGCGGGCCAAGGCTTGCCGCCGGGGGCCGCTTGACCGGGTGCTCGTTTCCCATATACTCGACTTTGCCCGTCCACGTTTCGGGAATCCAGCACCCCCGCACATATTAAGAGGTGTCGGCGGCGAATGAAGATTCCGATCTACATGGATTACCACGCCACGACACCCGTGGACCCGCGCGTGCTCGAGGCGATGCTGCCGACGTTCCGCGACGAGTTCGGGAACGCCGCCTCGAAGAGCCACTCGTTCGGCTGGCGTGCGGAGGAGCTGGTCGAGGCGGCCCGGGAGCAGGTCGCGGCCCTGGTGGGCGCGACGGCGAAGGAGATCGTCTGGACGAGCGGCGCCACCGAGTCCGACAACCTCGCCATCAAGGGCGCGGCGCAGTTCTACGGCTCGAAGGGCAAGCACCTCGTCACCTGCAAGACCGAGCACAAGGCGGTGCTCGACTCGATGCACGCGCTGGAGCGCCAGGGGTTCGAGGTCACCTTCCTCGACGTGGAGCGGGACGGCCGCCTCGACCCGGAGCGCGTCCGCGCCGCGCTGCGCCCGGACACGATCCTCGTGTCGGTGATGCAGGCGAACAACGAGACGGGCGTGGTCCACGACGTCGAGGCGATCGGCCGGATCGCGCGCGAGAAGGGCGTCCTCTTTCACTGCGACGCGGTGCAGGGCGTCGGGAAGATCCCGTTCGACGTGGAGCGGGCGAACGTGGATCTCGCCTCGCTCTCGGCGCACAAGATGTACGGCCCGAAGGGCGTGGGCGCCCTCTACGTGCGGCGCAAGCCGCGGGTCCGGCTGGTCGCGCAGATGGACGGCGGCGGGCACGAGCGCGGCTTCCGCTCCGGCACGCTCAACGTCCCCGGGATCGTGGGGTTCGGCAAGGCCGCCGAGCTGGCCGCCGCCGAGCGCGAGGCCGAGGCGGCGCGGGTGCTCGCGCTGCGGGAGCGGCTGCGCAAGGGGATCGGGGCGCAGCTGGACCTCGTCACCGTCAACGGCAACCTGGAGCACCGCCTCCCCGGCAACCTCAACGTGAGCTTCGCCTACGTGGAGGGCGAGGCGCTGATGATGGCCATCAAGGACGTGGCGGTCTCGTCGGGCTCCGCCTGCACCAGCGCCTCGCTCGAGCCGTCGTACGTGCTCCGCGCCATGGGCGTCTCCGACGACCTGGCGCACAGCTCCATCCGCTTCGGCCTCGGCCGGTTCACCACCGAGGAGGAGGTGGACCACGTCGTCCGCCTCGTCACCGAGAAGGTGCGGAAGCTGCGCGAGATGTCGCCGCTCTACGAGATGGTGAAGGAAGGCGTCGATCTGCGGCAGGTGGAGTGGGTGAACCCGCACTAGGGAACCGGGCTCCCGCGCGGCGAACCCGGCGCGGCGCGGGAGGCTCCGAGAGGAAGGGACGGCACGATGGCGTACTCCGAGAAGCTCCTCGACCACTACGAGCACCCGCGCAACGTCGGCTCGCTCGACAAGAACGACCCGGACGTCGGGACCGGGCTGGTGGGCGCCCCCGCCTGCGGCGACGTGATGAAGCTCCAGATCAAGGTCGACGGCGCGGGCGTGATCCAGGACGCCAAGTTCAAGACCTTCGGCTGCGGCTCGGCGATCGCCTCCTCCTCGCTGGTGACCGAGTGGGTGAAGGGGAAGACCCTGGAGCAGGCGCTGGAGATCAAGAACACCGACGTGGCGCAGGAGCTGAACCTTCCCCCGGTGAAGATCCACTGCTCGGTGCTGGCGGAGGACGCCATCAAGGCGGCCATCGCCGACTACCAGAAGAAGCACGGCGCCGAGCCGTCCGCGAAGCCCGCCACCGTGCAGGGCGACCGGGACGAGCTGGTGGCCAAGGGCGTCCTCAAGTCGGGGCTGTAGGCGACGGGAGCGAGGGATGCAGCAGGCGACGCAGCAGGCGGCGAAGATCCAGATCAGCGACAAGGCGGCGGCGCGGATCCGCGCCCTCACCGCGGAGAAGAAGACTCCCTCGGGCGGGCTGCGCCTGGGCGTGAAGGGCGGCGGCTGCTCGGGCCTCTCCTACTTCATCGACTGGGCGGCCGAGCCCGCCCGCCTCGACCAGGTGTTCGAGCAGGACGGGGCCCGCGTGTTCGTCGACCCGAAGAGCGCCGTCTTCCTGGCCGGCACGACCGTCGACTGGCAGCAGACCCTGATGCAGACCGGGTTCGTGTTCCGGAACCCCAACGTCAAGAGCGCCTGCGGCTGCGGCGAGTCGTTCACCGTCTAGGGCCGACCCGTGGTAGGGAGTCCAACGCGCCGGGCGCCTTCCTCGCGCCGGCGGCGGGTCGTCCCGTCCTCGGTGGAGGGTTCCGGAGTGGCCGAGAGGTGCTGGAGCTGCGCGGCGGAGGTGAGGGCGGGCGAGCCGGGCTGCCCCGCGTGCCGCCGGCTCCAGCCGGTGGGCCGGCAGGAGGACTACTTCTCCATCCTCGGGCTGCGCCGCGAGTACGCCATCGAGCCCTCCGAGGTGGAGCGGCGCTTCCGGGAGCTGTCGCGCCGGTTCCACCCCGATCGCTTCGCCAAGGCCGAGCCGCGCGAGCGGCGGCTGTCGCTCGACTGGTCCACGCGGCTCAACGACGCCTACCGCTACCTGCGGGACTGGCGCCTGCGCGCCGCCTACCTGCTCAAGCTCGCCGGGACGGACGTGTTCGGCGAGGGGCGCACCTTCGCCGATCCCGAGTTCCTGGAGGAGCAGCTGGAGTGGCGGGAGGCGCTCGCCCTCGCCCACGCCGACGGCGACGCGGCCCGGCTGCGCGGGATCGCCGGTGGAGCGCGCGAGCGGCTGGGGCGGCTGGAGGCGGAGGTGGCGCGCTTCTTCGAGTACGAGGAGTGGTTCAGCGACCTGGTGGTGGACATCGCACGGCGCCTCTCGCGCGCCCGGTACTACGACAACATCGTCGCGGACGCCGAGCGGGCCCTGCCCCCGGACCGGTCCCCGGACGCCTGAAGGAGCCGAATGCCACGCGCCATCGGCATCGACCTCGGCACCACCAACTCGCTGGTCGCCTCGGTGGACGAGCGCAACCGGCCGCGGGTGCTGCCCGCCGACGAGGGCCGGCCGCTCCTCCCCTCCGCGGTCTTCTACGGCGCCGGGGGCGCGGTGGAGGTCGGGGCCTCCGCCAAGCGGCGCGCGCCGGAGCGGCCGGTGGACACGATCCTCTCGGTGAAGCGCTTCATGGGGCGCGGCTCCGCCGACATCCGGCCGGAGGACCGCGGCATCTACCGCTTCGAGGAGGGCGGCGCGGTGGTGCGGCTCGCGGTGGCGGGGGGCGGGCGGACGGTCTCGCCGGTGGAGGTCTCGGCGGAGATCCTGCGCGTCCTGAAGCGCCGCGCGGCCGAGGCGCTCGGGGGCGCGCCGGGCGGCTGCGTGATCACGGTGCCCGCCTACTTCGACGACGCCCAGCGGCAGGCGACCAAGGACGCGGGGCGGCTGGCGGGCCTGGAGGTGCTGCGGCTCCTCAACGAGCCGACCGCCGCGGCGCTCGCCTACGGGCTCGACAAGCGGATGTCGGGGACGTTCGCCGTCTACGACCTGGGAGGCGGCACCTTCGACATCTCCATCCTCCGGCTCGACGGCGGCGTCTTCGAGGTGCTCTCCACCGGCGGCGACACGCACCTCGGCGGCGACGACTTCGACCGGATCGTGGCGCAGCGCCTCCTCGACGCGGGGCGCGGACCCGCCGCGGCGCCGCCCTCGCCGGCGGTGCTGCGCGGCGCGGTCGCGGCCGCGCAGCGGATCCGCGAGACGCTCACCTCCGAGGAGCGGGTGGAGGCCGAGGTCGAGCTGCCCGAGGGCGTCCGGCTCCTGGCCCGGCTCACCCGCGCCGAGCTGGAGGCGCTCATCCGGCCGGTGGTGGAGCGGACCACCGGGCCGTGCCACGCCGCCCTCCGCGACGCGGGCGGGGTGAAGGTCGACGGCGTGGTGCTGGTCGGCGGCGCCACGCGCACGCCGCTGGTGCGCCGCCACGTCCGCGCGCTGTTCGGCCAGGAGCCGCTCACCGACCTCGACCCCGACACGGTGGTGGCGCTGGGCGCCGCGGTGCAGGCCGACGCGCTGGACCGGGGCGGCCGGGAGGACGTGCTGCTCCTCGACGTCATCCCCCTCTCGCTGGGCGTCGAGATGATGGGCGGTGTGGTGGAGAAGATCATCCTCCGCAACTCCACCATCCCCGCCTCCGCCACCCAGCAGTTCACCACCTACGCCGACGGCCAGACCGGCATGATCGTCCACGTGGTGCAGGGCGAGCGCGAGCTGGCGCGCGACTGCCGCTCCCTGGCGCGCTTCACGCTGAAGGGGATCCCCCCCATGCCCGCCGGGATCGCGCGGGTGGAGATCACCTACGCGGTGGACGCGGACGGCATCCTCCAGGTCTCGGCCCGCGAGCTCACCACCGGGCTCGAGCAGAAGATCCAGGTGAAGGCGACCTACGGGCTCTCCGAGGAGGAGGTCGAGCGGATGCTGGTGGAGAGCATCGAGCACGCGGAGGCCGACGTCTCGGAGCGGTTCCTGCGCGAGTGGCGGGTGGAGGGGGACCGGATCCTGGTGTCGCTGGAGACCGCCTTCCGGCTCGACGGCGAGGTGCTCTCGGCGCCGGAGCGCGCCGCCATCGAGGAGCGGACGCGGGGGCTGCGCGAGGCGATCGCGGGGACGGATCACTTCGCCATCAAGGCCTGGATCGAGTCGGTGGACGCGGCCTCGAAGGAGTTCGCGGAGCGGCGCATGAACAAGCACATCTCGCAGGCGATGGCCGGACACCGCGTGGAGGAGTTCGCCGGCCAGATCGTCCAGAACCCGCGCGCCACCGGGTCGAGGGAAGACGACCTCGAGAACGCCTGATGCCCAGGGTCACCTTCCAGCCGTCGGGGCGGAGCGCCGAGGTGCGGCGCGGGTCGTCGCTGCTCGAGGCGGCGGAGGCCGCCGGCGTGGAGCTGCCCCACAACTGCGGCGGTGTCTGCGCCTGCACCACCTGCCACGTCTGGATCGAGCGGGGACTCGAGACGCTCAGCGCGATCGAGGAGCGCGAGGACGACCGGCTGAACGAGGCCTCGGGGCTCCGGCTCGAGTCGCGGCTCGGCTGCCAGGCGCGCGTGGGGGAGTCGGACGTGGTGGTGCGGGTGCCGGGGAATCGGATCGCGTCGTAGGTCGAGGTCGGGGTCGAGGTCGCAGTCGCGGTCGAGGAGGAGCGCCATGAAGTGGACCGACGTCCGCGACATCGCCATCGAGCTGGCCGAGCGCCATCCGGGCGTCGCGCCGCTGACGCTGCGCTTCACGGATCTGCACCGCTGGGTGACCGAGCTGCCCGGGTTCGACGACGCGCCGGATCACTCGAACGAGAAGCTCCTGGAGGCCATCCAGATGGCGTGGCTCGACGAGGTCGAGGACTGACCTACGCCGCCCACTTCAGCAGCGCCGGCGCGATCAGCCCGAGCGGCAGCACCTGGTCCACCCCGCCGCGCTCGATGGCCTCCTTGGGCATCCCGAACACCACCGAGGTCTGCTCGTCCTGGGCGATGGTGTGCGCGCCCACCTGCTTCAGCTCCAGCATGCCCTCGGCGCCGTCGTCCCCCATGCCGGTGAGGATCACGCCGACGGCGTTGCGGCCGGCGGCCTGCGCGGCGGAGCGGAACAGGACGTCCACGCTGGGCCGGTGGAGCGACACCGGGGGGCCCTCGACCACGTCCACGAAGTAGAGCGCGCCGCTGCGGCGCACCACCAGGTGGTGGTTGCCGGGGGCCACCAGCGCCCGGCCGGAGACCAGCCGGTCGTTGGAGCATGCCTCCTTCACCTCGATCCGGCAGGTCTGGTCGAGCCGCTTCGCGAACTGGCCGGTGAAGGCCTCCGGCATGTGCTGCACGATGGCGATTCCGGGCGCGTCGGGCGGCATTCCCTCGAGCAGCTGCCGCAGCGCCTCGGTGCCTCCGGTGGACGCGCCGACCACCACCACCTTGTGGGTGGTGTCGCGGATCAGCGGCGCGCGCGGCGGGACCACCGCGTCGGCGGAGCGCCGGACCGGCACGGGCGGCGGGGCCGGGCGGCGCTGCACGCGGGCCTGGACCGCCGCCCGCACCACCTGCACCAGCCGCTCGGCGGAGCCCTCCAGGAAGCCCTTCACCCCCAGGCGAGGCTTGGCGACGATGTCCACCGCGCCCAGGTCCAGCGCCTGGAGCGCGACGTCGCTCCCCGGCCCGGCGAGCCCGGAGCAGACCACCACCGGCAGCGGGTCGTCGGACATGATCCGCTGCAGGAAGGTGAGGCCGTCCATCCGCGGCATCTCGATGTCGAGGAGGATCGCGTCCGGGCGCTCGCGCCTCATCTTGTCGAGCGCGATGAGCGGGTCCGGAGCGGTGATCACCTGCATCCCGGCGCGCCCCAGGATCTGGCTCATCGCCTGCCGCACCACCGCGGAGTCGTCCACCACCAGGACCACGGTGGGCATGGGCGTCAGGGCCTCACGTCCGGCGCGCGGACGTAGACGGTGGGGAGGACGGCGCGGGCGCCGGCGGTGAAGCCGCCCAGGCTCTCGGCGTGCCCGAGGAAGAGGAACCCGCCGGGCGCGAGCCGCTCCAGCAGCCGGTCCACCACCTTCACCTTGGTGGCGCGGTCGAAGTAGATGAGCACGTTCCGGCAGAAGACGAGGTCGAACGCGCCGGCGGCGGGCCAGGCGTCGCCGTTCAGGTTGAGCCGCGCGAACTTGACGGCGGCGCGGAGCTCGGGCCCGGCCTTCATGAGGCCCTCCTGGCCGCCGACGCCGCGGAGCATGAACGCCTTGAGGTGGCGGTCCGGGATCTCCTTCGCCTTCTCGATGGGCCACACCGCCTGCCGCGCCCGGTCGAGCACGCGCGTGGAGAGATCGGTGGCGAGGATCTCGAGGTCCCAGCCCGGCGAGAAGGCGGCGAGGAGCGACATGGCGAGCGAGTAGGGCTCCTCGCCCGTCGAGCAGGCGGCGCTCCAGACCCGGACGCGGCGGGGGCGCCGCCCCGCGTCGGCATCCTCCGTCCAGCGCGGGTAGACGCGGTCGGCGAGGAACTCGAAGTGGCGGGGCTCGCGGAAGAAGTGGGTCTCGTTGGTGCAGATGCAGTCGAGCATGCGGATGCGCTCGGCCTCGTCCTGCTCCACCACGTCGTAGTAGGCGCCGTAGGAGGTGAGGCCGAGCTCGCGCAGCCGCCGGGCCAGGCGACCGACCAGGAGGGCCTTCTTGACCGGCGACAGCCAGATGCCGGCCTCGCGGTTGATGAGCGCCTGGAACCGGAGGAAGTCGCGGTCGCTCACCCCCACGGGCGATCCGGGTGAGCCGGCCGCCGCCGGCCCCGGGCCGGGCGGATCGGGTGCCACCCGCCACCCCCCTGCGCGCGTCACGGGGCAGTCGAGGCGGGGGCGGCGGAGGCGGCCGCGGCGTCCGGCTCCGCCGCGGGCGCCTCGGTGCCGGCCGCCGGCGCGGGGTCGTCCGCGACGACCGGAACGGCGGGCGCCTCGGCCGGGATCCCCACCTCGCGGACGTGCGTCGCGAACTCCTGCTCGTCGGCGGAGATGACCCGGTCCACGTCGAGGAGCAGCACGAACCGCTTGCCGGCCTTGCCCATCCCCAGGAGGTGGTCCACGCGCACCTGGGTGCCGAAGCTGGGCGGCGGCTCGACGTCCTGCGGCGCGAGCTCGATGACCTCGCGGACCGCGTCGGACATGACGCCCATGACGGTCTTCTGCCCGTCGAGGACGGCCTCGACGATGAGGATGCAGGTCCAGCGCGTCAGCGGCGTCTCCGCCAGCCCGAACTTGGCGGCGAGGTCCACCACCGGCACCACGCTGCCGCGCAGGTTGATGACGCCGCGCACCGACCGAGGCGTGGACGGCACGCGCGTGATGGTCTCGTACTGGAGGATCTCCTTCACCTTCAGGATGGGGATCCCGTACTCGGAGCCCGCCAGCGAGAAGGAGAGGTACTGCTTGCGATCCGCCGCCTCGACGTTCTGGGACATTCGCTCCTCCGGTTCCGATCAGGCCTGCGCCGCCGCGGCGCGCTTCAGGGTCTCGCGCAGGATGCCGGCGATGTCCAGGATGAGGGCCACCCGGCCGTTGCCCAGGATGGACGATCCTGCCACGCCGGGGATTCCCTTGAAGAGGGTGCCGAGCGGCTTGATGACGGTGGAGCTCTCGCCGTGCAGCTCGTCCACCGCCACGCCGGCCGTCGACGCGCCGTGCTGCACCACCACCACGTTCTCCCGGGGCGGGCGTCCGCCGCCCACGCGGAAGTGCTCCCGCAGACGCAGGTAGGGCAGGGGCTTGCCGCGGACGTTGATGACGCCGGTGCCGGCGCCGTCCTGCGTCTCGTCCGCGGGCAGCTCCAGGCACTCCACCACCGCGTCGAGCGGCAGGATGAAGGTCTCGCCGCCGACGCCCACCCGGAAGCCCTGGATGATGGCGAGGGTGAGCGGGACGCGGATGGTGATGGCGGTGCCGCGGCCCGGCGCGCTCTCGACGGTGACCGAGCCGCGCAGGGCCTCGACGTTCCGGCGGACGACGTCCATCCCGACCCCGCGGCCCGAGATGTCGGTGACCGTCTCGCTGGTGGAGAGGCCCGGCTCGAACACCAGCCGCGCGATCTCCTCGTCGTCCACGCGCGAGGGATCCACGGCGAGCCCGAGCGCCGCGGCCTTCTCGGCGATGCGGCGCCGGTCGAGGCCGGCGCCGTCGTCCGACACCTCGATCACCATGCTGCCCGCCTCGTGGGCGGCGCGCAGCACCAGCCTGCCGCAGGGATCCTTCCCCTGGGCGCGGCGGACCTCGGGCGGCTCCAGCCCGTGGTCGAGCGCGTTGCGGACCATGTGGGTGAGCGGGTCGCGGATGTGCTCGATCACGGCGGTGTCGACCTCGACGTCCTCGCCCTCGACGACCAGCCGCGCCTGCTTGCCCTGCGCGGTGGCCAGGTCGCGCACCGTTCGCACGTGCTGGTGGAAGGTGGGCCCGATGGGCACCATGCGGGCCTTCATGATCAGCTCCTGGAGATCCAGGTAGAGCCGATCGGCCTCGCGGTGCGCCCCGAGGATCTCCTCGACGGAGAGGGCGGCGCGCCGCTCCAGCAGCTCGGTGAGGCGGCCGCGGGCGATGGCGATCTCGCCGGAGAGGTCCAGCATCCGGTCGAGCTTGCCGACGTCCACCCGCAGCGTGCGGCTCGACCGCTCCGGCTGCGGCCGGGACGCCTCGCCCGGCTCGCCGCCCTCGCCCGGGGGCGCCGGGGGGGCAGCGGCCTCGCCCCGCGCGGCGCGGGCGAGCCGCTCGCGGACGGCCGCCACCTGCTCCGCCGCCCCGGTGCGGCCCGCGGCGGCGTCGGCGGTGGCGGCGCGCAGCACGTCGACGGACCTGAGCAGCGCGGTGACGAGGGCGTCGCTCACGGTGAGCGTCCGCTTGCGCAGCCGCTCCAGCAGGTCCTCGAGGTCGTGGGCCAGGTCACGCACCGCGTCGAAGGCGACGAGCGAGGCCGCCCCCTTCACGGTGTGCGCGTCGCGGAAGGCCGCGTGGAGCAGCTCGTCGTCGCCCGGGTTCTTCTCCAGCGCCACGAACACCTGCTCGAGGTGGACGTAGGCCTCCTCCGCCTCGGCGAGGAACGTCGCCACCAGCAGCTCCCGATCGATCTCGATCCCGTCCATCGCGTCCTCGCTACAGCTGGCGCACCCAGGCCGAGCCGTCGTCCACGTGGAAGATGAGCTTGCGCCCCCGCGTCCCGCCCACGTCCCGGTCGAGGATGGGGATGCCGGCCTCGTCCAGCAGGCGCGCGGCGAGGATCGCGTTCTCCTCGCCCAGGTTGCGCGAGCCCCGGAACGCGCCGATGACCGAGGCCCCGCCGAACACCTTCGCCTGCAGCGCCGCGCGGCGCGCGCCGGCGGCGATCACCCGCTCCACCAGCTGCGGGATGGCGACGTTGCCGAAGCGCGCCGACTTCTCGCGCTCCACGTGGTGGGGGAGGAGGTAGTGGTTCATGCCGCCGACGCGGTTCACCGGGTCGAAGAGGCAGACCGCGACGCAGGAGCCGAGGATGGTGGTGATGGCGGTCGGCTCCGCCGCCACCGCGAGCTGGCCGGCGTGCAGGTAGATCTGGGCGCGGCCGCCGGCGGCGGGCGCGGAGCCCGAGGCGGTGCGCTCCGAGACGAGCAGCTGGTGCGGCACGTGCGCCACGATCACCCCGCCGCCGCGCGCGGGGCGCCCGCGCCGCCGCGATGGTGGAGGGCGAGCCCGGCGTGCGCGGAGAGCAGGTCGAAGACGGCCTGGTCCGAGGGGCCGAAGCTGGGCTTGTGCCCCAGCAGGCGGAAGATGGCCACCGTTCCCCAGACCTCGCCGCCGACCCGGAGCGGGATGCAGGCCGAGAGGTCGCCGTCCGCGGGGGAGGGCGCGCCTTCGCGCCCCGCCACGTAGAGGCGTCCGGTCCGGGCGACCCGGCCGATGGCGCCGGCGTCGAGCGGGACGGCCCGGAGCGGATCCGGGTCCACGCCGAAGGCGTGGACCACGCGCAGGGCGCCCTCCCGGTGCTCGAGGATGGCGAACTCCTCCGAGCCGATGACGTTGATCACGATCTCCTGGATCGCGGCGATGGTCTCCTCGCGCGTCTGCCCGGCGTGGAGCCGGTCGAGCGCGACGTAGAGCTGGGCCAGCTCGGAGCTCTGCTCCTGGACGGTGACGTACTCGTCGCAGATGCGCCGGTTCTCGGCCTCGATCTCGTCGAGCCGCGCGCGGAGCCGCTCGCGCTCCGCCTGCGCGTGCTCCACCGCCTCGCGCGCCAGGGCCAGCTCGGCGGCGAGCCGCTTCTTCTCCAGGTCGATGGCGGGGGACCCGGGGGACGGGTCGCGGGGCGCCGGCGCCGCGGCGGGCGCGCGGACCTCCGTGAGCCGCTCGTGGTTCGACTTGAGGGAGCTGATGAGCTCGCGCAGCTTGTCGTTCACCTGCTTGAGGTCGCGGCCGGTCTGCGCGCCGGGCGCGCCGTCCGCGGCGCTCTTGGGGATGCGGTCGTTCGGCATGGGGGGCCTACTGGCCGAGGCAGCTCCGGACCTTGGCGAGCAGCTCGAGCCCGTTGATGGGCTTGGTCACGTAGTCGTTGCAGCCGCTCTCGTACCCGGTCTCGACGCTCGACAGCTCGCCGCGCGTCGTCACCATGATGACCGGGATCTCCCGGGTGGCGTCCTCGGCCCGGAGCTTGCGGACGGCCTCGAAGCCGTCCATGCGCGGCATCACCACGTCCATGAGGATCAGGTCCGGCCGCTCGGCGCGCGCCTTCTCGACCCCTTCGACCCCGTCGCGTGCGGTGACCACGTCGTACTCGCTCTTCGACAGGATCATCCGCTCCATGAGGAGCACCGTGCTCGAGTCGTCCACGAGCAGGATCTTCTTGCGGTCCATCGTTCCTCCCGAGCGGAGCTTCCGCCGCGGATGTTTGCAAGCCCGGCACCAGCCGGGTGCGGGATTGGCGCTCCGACCGGTGTGCGATGTGTGTGCCGGTGATCCCGCTCGCCGCCGCCCGAATCCCGATGGATCACCGGCCGCTCGACGCCGCGGCGCCGCCCCCCGCCGCGCACCGGCGCCGCGGGGGAAGGAGACCGGCGCCGCGGGGAGGCTCGCGACAGGGGGGTTGCATGGACCCCGGGGGTGGCGCGTCTGGGGGTCGCGACGACCCCGAGGCCGAGGTCGCGGTCCGCGCCGCGGTCTCCCCGTCGCGCATACGGCCGGCATCGCCGTCTCAACACCGCGTGATCCCGGTGAGATCCACCCGGCGTGACGCATGCTCGAGGCGGCTCCGTGCTCGCCGCCCTCACCCTCGCCACGGCGCTGGCGGCGCTGGCGGCGCCTCGTCTCCGTCCGCCGGACGCGCCGCCGGAGGCGGAAGGCGCCGCCGACGCGCTCCGCGCCCTGGCGCGCGCGTCGGCCGGAGAGCCGCCGATCGGCGAGGTGCAGGAGGCGGCCGCGAGGCGCGCGGGCGGGACCGACGACCCCGACCTGGCGCGGGGCCGGCTCGCGGCGCTCCTGCCCCGCCTCTCGATCGAGGTCCGCCACGATCAGCGGAGCGATCGCGTGGCCGGACTGCAGGGCGCGGGAGAGGTGGACTACGTCCGGTTCGCGCCCGGGAATGCCATCTCCGTCCAGGCGACCTGGGAGCTGTCGCGGCTCGTCGAGCCGCACCCCATCTCCGAGGCCACCCGCGCGTCGTCGGACCGGATGCGGCGGCGCGACGAGGCGGTGAAGCGCGCGACCGAGCTGTACTTCGAGCGGCGGAAGCTCCGGCTGGCGCTGCTCCTCGATCCGCCCCGCGAGATCCGGGCCCGGGCCGAGGCCGAGATCTCGCTCGACCGGATCACCGCGGAGCTGGATGCGCTCACCGGCGGCCTCTACGCACGGGGCCGCCCGTGACGATCCGCCGTGTGCGAGGGGCGGCCGGCGCGGCAGCGCTGCTGGCCCTGGCGTGCGGGCCGGCTCGCCCGGACCCCTTCGTGCGGATCGTCGCCGTCGAGCCGGCAGGGCCCGTCGACCCAACCGCCGCAGCGTTCGAGGTGACCTTCAGCGGCGCCGTGGACGCCGGCGGCGTCGCGGACGCTTCGCGCATCGCCCTCGTCCGGGAGGAGGACGTCCGCGCGGCCGCCGCGGCGGTGGATTCGGACGAGGGATCCTCCGGGCCGCCGGCCATCCCGGTCCGGGCGGAGCTGACCGGCGATGGCGTCCGCGCCCGTCTCGAGCCGCTCGCGCCGCTCGTACCCGACGCCGGCCACGCCGTGGTGGTCTCGTCCCGGCTCCGCGACACGTCGGGGCGCCCGGTCCTCGACCCGGACGGCAGGAGGCGCACCTTCGTCCACCTCTTCCGGACGGGCCCGGCGCCAGGCCCTCCGCCCGCGCCGGTGATCCTCGAGGTCCGTGCCCGCGCGGCGACACCCGAGGCGGGGGGCGAGTACGTGGAGATCGCGAACCTGGGCGCCGGGCCCCTCGACCTGCGCAGCTACCGGCTCGGAAAGCGGACGTCGTCGGGGACGCTCGCCACCTGCGCGATCGAGGCGCGCGACGGCGGGCCCGTTCCGCCGCGCGGGTTCGCGCTCGTGGCGGGAGGGGCCTGGGACGGGCGGTACGCCCTGCCCCCGGGCACCGCGCGCTACGCCTGTGGCGCGACGGCGCTCGCGGGTGGGATCGCCGACGGGCGCCCGCCCGAGATCCTGCTCCTCTCGCCCGGGGGCGAAGCCGCCTCCTCGCTCGGCGCCGGTGGCGTCGCGCCCATGTGCGACGTGGTCGAGCGGATCCACCCGCTCGGTCCCGACGCGGCCGGGAACCTGGCCTGCGCCGAAGAGGGGACGCCCGGGGCGTGCAACGCCGCGACGCCTTCGGGGGAGTGTCCGTGACCTGCCGATGGGGCCGGGGCGGGCGGCCCGACTCCGGCGCACATCGACGGCCCTTCACCCCGCGTTGTCCACGATCCACTTCCCCAGGAACTCGTCCTTGGAGATGTAGCCGTCGGCGCCGCACTCGGTGACGAGGCGCTGCACCTTCTCCTTGTCCTCGCCGGAGCAGAAGAGGACCTTGATCGACTTGAACATGTCGTTCTTCTTCACGAACCGGCAGAACTGGGCTCCGTCCACCTTGGGCATGTTGATGTCGAGGAGGATGAGGTCCGGGCGCGTGGCCCGCTTCAGGATGATCGAGGTCGCCTTCTCGGCGTCGGGGGCGTACTGGATCTCGAACCCCTTCAGCTCCAGCTCCTCCTTGAGCAGCCGGGCCACGATCTCCGAGTCGTCCACGATGAGGACGCGGCGCCGCCCCTCCATCGCGGCCTGCAGCCGGCGCGGCAGGTCCTCCGGCGGGTTCATCACCACGCAGCCGTCGAGGTGCAGCTCGCGGGCGGTCCGGGAGAGCTCCTCCGGCGGCGCCGAGCCGATGAGCAGCGCGCGTCCGGTGAAGCCGCGATCGCGCAGCAGGGCGGGGGCCTGCTTGGCGCGGGCCTGATCGACGAGGAGCGCGCCCGCCGAGGCGGCCTCCGGGACCAGGGCGTGCGCCTCCCGGTCCAGGACGACGCTGTGCCCCGCCGCCTCCAGGGCCATCCCGGTCATCTGGAGCACGATCTCGCTGTCGCAGCAGATGAGGATCTTCACGCCTGACCCGTGTTCGGGAGACACAACATACACCGACTTGCTCCCCCGTCCCAGCCTCCGCGATAATCCGCGCGGCATGCCGGGTCCGAGGGAGCAGCAGGCCGACGCGCAGGGAGGGGGCGGTCGCGCCGCCACCCCGCCGGAGGCGTGGTTCTTCTGCCTGCGGATCCTGGGGGGCCGCTACGCGTTCGAGGCGCCCCTGGTGACCGAGGTCGTCCGCCTGGGCCCGCTCACCCGCCTGCCGGCCGCGCCGTCCTTCCTCCCCGGGGTCTTCACCCACCGTGGCGAGGTGCTTCCGGTGCTCGACATCTCCCAGCTGGTCGGCCACAGCGCCGTGGCGATCCGCCCCAGCACGCGGGCCGCCATCGTCCACTGCGGGCCGTGGAAGGTGGCGGTGGTCTCCGACGCGGTCGAGGGGCTGGTCGCCATCCCGCGCCGTGCGCTGGAGCCGCCGCCCGCCGAGTCCACCGGCGTCGCCGAGTTCATGTCCGCGGTGGCCCGCGACCGCGCCGGCGCCATCGCCATCCTCGACCTGCCGCGCATGGTGGAGGCAGCGCGGGCCCGGGCGGTGCCGGCGGGGAGCGCGCCCGCGTGAGCGAAGCCAAGAGCGAGATCCTCATGTTCCAGGTGGGCCCGCGCGTGTTCGCCGCGGAGGTCTACGACGTCATCCGCATCGGGAGCGTCCACGACGTGCCTCCCGAGGACGTGGTGGGCGCCACCGCGCTCGGCGTCCCCTTCGCCCGCCGCCGCGGGATCGTGGTCGGCGATCACGCCGCCGGCACGGAGCGCGCGCTGGCCGTGGACCAGGTCATCGGCATCCGGAGCGTCCCCGAGACCGACGTCCACCCGCTGCCCGCCTTCGCCGCGGCCTGCCTCCAGTCGGCCGCCGTCACCGGGTTCGTCCTGGTCGACGACTCGCCGACCCTCCTCATCGATCTCCCCACCCTCGTCCGCGAAGGGCCAGCCGCGCCGGCGGACGCCGAGAGGACCTGATGCGCGACCCCACCGAACTCGCCCGGCGCAAGGGCGCCGGCCGCACGCCCGCCGCGAAGCGCCGCGGCGGCCAGGACGACGCCGCCCGGCTCACCGCGCTGCTCCGCACCTTCTCCGAGGGGCGGCTCGACGGCCGCGCCGATCCCGCCTCCTTCGCCGATCCGGCGCTGCGCGGCGTCGCCGAGGCGTTGAACGCCGCGGCCGAGCACGTGAGCCTGCGGATCAAGGACGCGGAGGCGCGGGTCGAGGCGGTGAGCGCCGGGGTGGACGAGGCCATCGAGGCCATGGTCCGGCTCGTCATCCAGGGCGACCTCTCCGGCACGCTGCGCCTGGGCGTCACCGACGCCGCGCTCACCCCGCTCATCGCCGGGGTCGGGCAGGTGATGGAGACCCTGAAGCGGTTCGTGACCGAGATCCGCGAGGCCGCGCTCCAGCTCTCCACCTCGTCGGCCGAGGTCCTCGCCGCCGCGACGCAGAACGAGTCGTCGACCAGCGCCCAGGCGAGCGCCATCCACGAGACCACCGCCACCATGGAGGAGCTGAAGGGCGCCTCGCACCAGATCGCGGAGAACGCGCAGATGGTGGCCGCCATCGCCGAGCAGACGCTCTCCGGAGCCCGCAACGGCGAGGGGCAGATCAAGGCCTTCATGGGCGCGATGGAGAAGGTGCGCCACAACGCGGTGGAGGTCGACGAGGCCATCGGAAAGCTCTCGCGCCGCGTCGAGCGGATCGGCACGGTGGTCGAGGTGATCGACGAGATCGCCGACCGCTCCGACCTCCTCGCCCTGAACGCCGCGCTGGAGGGCGCCAAGGCCGGCGAGGCGGGCCGCGGGTTCTCGATCGTCGCCGCCGAGATGCGGCGCCTCGCCGAGAACGTGATGGAGTCCACCAAGGAGATCAAGAACCTCATCACCGAGATCCGCGAGGCCACCCACGCCGCCAAGGAGGCGTCGGACGGGAACAAGCGGATGGCGGCCGAGGGCGAGAAGCTCGGCGGCTCCGCGGCGACCAGCGTGTCCGGGATCCTCACCGGGATCCAGGAGACGAGCGACGCCGCCCGGGTCATCCACCTCGCCACCCAGCAGCAGCGCACGGCCACCGAGCAGGTGGTGCAGTCCATGTCAGAGATCGAGGAGGTCACCCGGCAGGCGCAGGCGGGCTCGCGGCAGGCCACCGGCGCGGCCGCCGAGCTGACCAAGCTCGCCGAGCGGCTCGCGGAGCTGGTGAAGCGGTTCAAGGTGGAATAGGGCGCGGCCGCGCACCTCGCACCGGACACGCGGAATGGGCGTCTCGGAAGAGATCCGTCAGAAGCTGCTCCCGCGCTTCCGGGAGACGACGGTCGATCGCGTCGAGAAGATCTCCGAGTCGCTCCTGGCGCTGGAGCGCGGCCAGGCCGCGCCGGAGCTGCGCGAGGAGCTGGCGCGCGAGCTGCACACGCTCAAGGGCGAGGCCCGCATGATGGGCTTCGTCGGCATCTCCGGGGTGGTGCACGCCGCCGAGGACCTGCTCAAGGCGACGCCGCCGGGGAGCGCCGGCGACCGCGTGGACGCGCTGCTCAAGGCCTGCGACGCCATCCCCGCCATGCTGGAGGCGCCCGCCGACGGCGGCGAGGCGGCGCGGCGGCTGGCGGAGCGGCTCCGCGAGCTCATCGGCCCGGTGGACCCGGCCGCGCCCGTCCTCACGCCCTCGCCCGGGACGCTGCCCGCCGTCACGCCCGCGCCGGAGGCGGCGCCCCCGGCGGCGCCTGCGCCCGCGGGCGAGCGGCGCGGCGACGGCGCCGGCATCGAGCTGCGCGGCGATCGGCCCGCCGGGTCGATCCGCGTGGACGTGGACCGGCTCGACGAGATCGCGGCGCTGGCCGGCGACGTGCTGGTGGAGGGGGCGCGGGCCCTGCGCCGGACCAAGGACCTGAACGGCCTCTTCACCCGGTGGAACCGGCTCTCCGACCGCGTCATCGCGCTCACCGAGCAGCTCCGCCACGAGGCGCCCTCGCGGCTGGTGGACCAGATCGAGGGCGACGTCCACCTGCTTTGCTCCGACACCTTCCGCTTCGCCCGCGGCCAGACCGAGGCGGCGTCCGGCGCCCAGGCGCAGTTCGCGCAGCTCGCCGAGCGGATCGGCTCGGCGCGCCTCATCCCGCTCTCCGGCATCCTGGCCGCCTTCCCCCGCGCGGTGCGCGACATGGCGCGCGAGCAGGGGAAGGAGGTCGAGTGCGTGGTGCGGGGCGGCGAGACCGGCGTCGACAAGGCCATCCTGCTCTCGCTCAACGATCCCCTGGTCCACCTGGTCCGCAACTGCGTGGACCACGGCATCGAGCTGCCCGCGGAGCGCACCGAGGCGCAGAAGCCGCGCGCCGGGAAGGTGGTCATCTCGGCCCGCACCGACGGCGACCTCCTCGCCATCACCGTCGAGGACGACGGGCGCGGCATCCACCCGGCCGCCATCCGCGCGGCGGCGCTGCGCAAGGGGCTCATCGGCGAGCAGCAGGCGGCGAGCCTCTCCGCCCGCGCCGCGCTCGACCTCATCTTCCTGTCCGGGTTCTCCACGCGCGAGCAGGCGGGCGAGACCAGCGGGCGCGGCGTCGGCCTGGACGTGGTCCGCAAGAAGGTGACCGGGCTGGGGGGCTCGGTGGCGGTGGAGTCCGAGCCCGGCAAGGGGGCGCGCTTCACGCTGCGCATGCCCCAGTCGCTGTCGCTCATGAAGGTGCTCCTGGTCCGCATCGACGAGGACGTCTACGGCCTCCCGGCGGTGGACGTGGAGACCGTGGGACGGCTCGAACCGAAGGAGATCACCGAGGTCGCCGGGATCCGCGCGGTGCGCCACCGCAACCGGCTCCTCCCGGTGGTCGCGCTCGGCCCGCTCCTCTCGCTCAACGGCGGACCGCGCTCGGAGCGGCCCCTGGTCGCCTACGTGGTGCACGGCGCGGAGGGCGCCGCGGTGGTGGTGGACGGGCTCTTCGGCGAGCGCGAGGTCGCGGTCAAGGCGCCCGGCTCGTTCCTGAAGGGGATGCGCTTCGTGACCGGGGCCGCCGCGCTGGAGGACGGACGGGTGGCCCTGCTCCTCTCCACCCCGGACATCGTGACCGCGGCGCGGCGGCTGGCGAGCCCGGCCATGTCGCGCGGCCGCGACCGGAAGCGGCTGCGCATCCTCCTGGTGGACGACAGCGGCATCGCCCGCGAGGCGGAGGCGGCGCTGCTGCGCTCCCTGGGGCACGAGGTGGACGAGGCGGCGGACGGCGAGGAGGGCTGGCAGAAGCTCCAGACCGGCGGGTACCACCTGCTCCTCACCGACGTGCAGATGCCGGTGCTCGACGGGATCGACCTCACCCGCCGCGTCAAGGCGACGCCGCGCTTCGTGAAGCTGCCCATCGTCATCCTCTCCTCGCTGTCGGCGCCCGAGGAGCGGCGCCGCGGCGTGGACGCCGGCGCGGACGCCTACATCGTGAAGGGCGAGCTGGACGCGGAGGACCTCGCCGCCACCATGGAGCGGCTGTGCGGGGTGCCCTCATGACGCTGGGGTCCGACCGGCCCATCCGCGTGCTGGTGGCCGACGACTCCGAGCTGTTCCGGGAGGTGCTCTCGAAGGTGGTGGCCGCCGATCCGGCCTTCGAGGTGGTGGCGGTGGCCGGCGACGGCGACGACGCCGCGGCGATGACGCGCGAGCTCAAGCCCGACGTCATCACCATGGACCTCAACATGCCCGACGCCGACGGCTTCTCGGGCATCGCACGGATCATGGCGGAGACGCCCACGCCCATCCTGGTCCTCACCGCCAACAAGGAGGAGGCGGTCGGGTTCCGCGCCCTCTCGCTGGGGGCCCTCGACATCCTGGAGAAGCCGGCCGCGTCGAGCGACCTCGACGACTACGGCGAGGCGCTGCGCTCCCGGCTGCGGCTCCTCGCCGGCGTGAAGGTGATCCGTCACCTGCGCGGGCTGCGCGGGCGCCACCCCGCCGGCCCGCGCGCCGCGGCGCGCACCAACCTGGTGGTGGTCGGCGCCTCGCTGGGCGGCCCGCGGGCGCTGGCCACCCTGCTGCGCGGGCTGCCCACCGACTTCCCCGCGCCCATCGCCGTGGTGCAGCACATCGCGGACGGGTTCACCGAGGGTCTCGCCGGCTGGCTGGCGCAGGAGTCGCGGCTCGACGTGCGCGAGGCACGGGACCGCGAGGCCCTCGCGCCCGGGCGCGTCGTCCTCGCCCCCACCGGCCGTCACCTGGTGGTGGCGGAGGGGATGGCGTACCTCTCCGACGCGCCGGCGGTGGACACCTTCAAGCCGTCGGTGACCCCGCTCTTCCTGTCGGCGGCGCGCGCCTACGGCGCACGCGCCTGCGGCGTCCTCCTCACCGGCATGGGGCGGGACGGCGCAGAGGGCATGAAGGCGCTCAAGGAGGCGGGCGCCCCCACGCTGGCGCAGGACGAGGCCACCAGCGCGGTGTTCGGGATGCCGCGCGCCGCCATCGAGCTCGGTGCGGTGGATCGCGTCCTCCCCATCGAGGACATCTCCCGGGCCCTCCTGGAGCTGGTGCGATGAGGACCGTCGGCTCCGAGCAGCTCGGCGACCTCGCGGCGCTCCTCAAGGAGCGGGTGGGGCTGCACATCCGACCCGACGGCCAGTCCGCGCTCAAGCTCGCCGTGTCGGCGCGCCTCGACGAGATGGACGGGGAGCTCCACGACGCGCGCGGCTACCTGGCGCTGCTGCGCTCCGAGGGCGGCGACGAGGAGCTGCGGCGGCTGCTCCCCCTGGTCACGGTGGGCAAGACCAGCTTCTTCCGCGACGAGCGGCAGTTCGGGGCGCTGCGCGCGCTCCTCCCCGGCCTGCTGGCGCGTCCCAAGGGCGGCGGGCGCCCCGTCACCGCCTGGTCGGCGGGCTGCGCCACCGGCGAGGAGCCCTACTCCATCGCGATGTGCGCCGGAGAGGCGGGGGCCGGCCCCGAGCACGTCGAGATCCTCGCCACCGACGTGAACCCCGAGGCGGTGGCGGCCGCCGCGCGGGGGAGCTTCGACTCGCGGCGCGTCCGCGACATCCCGGCGGAGATGCTGGGGCGCTACTTCGACCCGGAGGGCGATCACTTCCGCGTCCGGGCCAACCTGCGCCGCTACATCGCCGCCATCCGGCCGCACAACCTCGTCTCCGCCCTGTTCCCGCGACCGACCGAGGGCGGCTGGGACCTGATCTTCTGCCGGAACGTCATCATCTACTTCGACACGCCCACCACCCAGCGCGTGCTGCAGGCGTTCCACGACGCGCTGGCGCCGGGAGGGTACCTCTTCCTCGGCTACTCCGAGTCGCTGTTCCGGCTCTTCGAGGGGTTCGAGCTGACGGAGGTGGCCGGGGCGTTCCTCTACCGGCGGCCGGAGGGCGGCGCGGCGCGGGGCCCCTTCACGACCCCGCGCCCGGTGGTGCCGGTCCCGCGCGATCCGCCGCCGGTCCGGCACGTCGAGGTGGCGGCCGAGGCGCCGCCGCCCGGGCGGCAGCGGGAGGGCCGCCGGGGAAGGAGCGAGCGCGGGCACGCCACCTTCGCCGCGACGCCGCCGTCCGGCACGCTCCTGCTCGCGCCCCAGGAGTTCCTCGACGGCGCGGTGGCGCTCTTCTCGGACGGGCGCTTCGGGGCGGCCCGCGAGCTGCTGGAGCGGCTGCTGGAGCGGAGCGGCGAGGACCTCGCGGTGCGGCTCACCCTCGCGAACCTCTACGGCGTGCTGCGGCAGCCGGACCTGGCGCGCCGGTGCTACGTCGCCGCGCTCGCGATCGAGCCGCTCTCCGCCGAGGCCCACCTCTTCTACGGCATCCACCTGCTCTCGGCCGGGGAGAGCGATCCCGCCGCGCTGGAGCTGTCGCGCGCGCTGTTCCTCGACCCGGACCTCTCGCTCGCGCACTACTTCCTGGGGCGCTGCCGGGAGGCGCAGCGGGACCTCGCCCGCGCGCGGCTCGCCTACCGAAACGCCATCGAGGCGCACCGGCGCCGCCCGGACGGCAAGCGGCAGGCCTTCCTCGGGTACTATCCGGACATCCCGGAGGACGGCGCGGCCTTCGCGCGCGCCGCCCAGTACGCGCTCGCCGCGCTGTAGGACGAAGGGGACGATCCGCGGGGCGGATCGGGAGACGACATGGCCGAGAAGAAGCGCATCCTCCTCCTCGACGACTCGACCATCACGCTCGAGATGGAGAAGGCCGTGCTCGAGGACCGCGGCTACAAGGTCGCGATCGCCTCCAACCTGCTCGAGTTCCAGTCGCAGCTCGACGCCTTCCAGCCCGAGATCATCCTCACCGACCTGATGATGCCGGACATCTCCGGCAAGGACATCGTGCGGGTCCTCAAGCAGGACTTCCACACCGAGAAGATCCCCATCGTGCTCTTCAGCTCGAAGCCGGACGACGAGCTGGCCGAGATCGCCGAGCAGGCGGGCGCCGACGGGTTCCTCTCGAAGTCGCACGGGATCGACAAGCTCGGCGACATGGTGGACGAGATCGTCGACTCGATCCTCTGGTAGCGCGACCGGTCGGGGCGACCCCGGCAGGAGGCCGCGAGTGACCGGGACCGGGCGGAGGGTGAGGCGGAGAGCCTCGCCCGGAGCGACCGGGGGTCCGGGGGGCCGCCGCCCCCCAGCAAGACCTCTGCCTTGAAACCCGGGCGATTCGCGTGCACCCTCGCCCTGGAAAGGCCCGCTTCCCAGCCGCCTGCGGGAGGAGCGCTCCATGTCCGGCCACAACCGGTGGACCAAGATCAAGCACAAGAAGGCGGCGGCCGGCGCGGCGAAGGGGAAGCTCTTCACCAAGCTCATCAAGGAGATCACGGTCGCCGCCCGGATCGGCGGCGGCGACCCGGCCGGCAACGCGCGCCTGCGCGCCGCGATCGACGCGGGCAAGGAGGCGAACATGCCGGCGGACAACATCACCCGCGCCGTCAAGAAGGGGACCGGCGAGCTGGAGGGGATCGCCTACGAGGAGATCGTCTACGAGGGCTACGGGCCCGGCGGCGTGGCGATGATCGTCGAGTGCCTCACCGACAACCGGAACCGCACCGCGGGTGACGTCCGCTCGACGTTCGCCAAGGGCGGCGGGAACCTCGCCGCCGAGGGCGCCGTCGCCTGGAACTTCGAGCGGCGCGGCGTCGTCGATCTCCGGCCCGGTCCCACCGAGGACCAGGTGATGGAGGCGGCGATCGAGGCCGGCGCGGAGGACGTGGTGAACCACGGCGCCGAGGGGTTCGAGGTGCGCACCCACCCGAACGACCTCCACCAGGTCTCCGCGGAGCTGGAGAAGCGGTTCGCGCTCGGTCCCCGCCGCATCACCTGGGTGCCGAAGGACACGGTGAAGCTCCACGATCCCGACAGGGCGCGCGCCATGCTGAGGCTCATGGACCTGCTCGAGGAGCTCGAGGACGTGCAGAACGTGCACGCCAACTTCGAGATCGAGGACCGGCTCATGGAGCAGATGGCATGAAGACCACGCCAGCCGGCGCGGGTCACCCTCCGGCGGGAATGACCCCGTACGAGGTCATCCACCGCAAGCGCGACGGGCACGCCGTCCCGGCCGAGGAGATCGCGGAGCTGGTGCGTGGGTTCACGGCAGGTGAGATCCCGGACTACCAGATGGCCGCCTTCTGCATGGCGGTCTTCTTCCGGGGCATGGGCGACGGCGAGGTGAACGCCCTCACCGAGGCGATGCTGCGGAGCAACGACGTCCTCGACCTGTCCGACATCCCGGGCGCCAAAGTGAACAAGCACTCCACCGGCGGCGTGGGCGACAAGGTCTCCCTGCCGCTGGCGCCGCTCGCCGCCGCCTGCGGCCTCCGGGTCCCCATGATCTCCGGGCGCGGCCTGGGCCACACCGGCGGCACGCTCGACAAGCTGGAGGCCATCCCCGGGTTCCGCGTCGACCTCCCGGTGGAGCGGTTCCGCGCGCTGGTGGGCTCGGTGGGCGCCTGCCTCGTCGGCCAGACGGCGCGGCTCGCTCCGGCCGACCGGAAGCTCTACGCCCTGCGCGACGTGACCGCCACGGTGGAGTCCATCCCCCTCATCGCCGCCTCGATCATGTCGAAGAAGCTGGCGGAGGGGATCGACGCGCTGGTGCTCGACGTCAAGGTCGGCTCGGGGGCGTTCATGAAGCGGCTCGACGACGCCCGGGCGCTGGCGCGGACCCTCCTCGCCATCGGCCGCGGCATGGGGAAGCGCGTGTCCGCGCTCCTCACCGCCATGGACCAGCCGCTGGGACGCGCCGTTGGAAACGCGCTGGAGGTGGAGGAGTCGATCGCGCTGCTGCGAGGAGGTGGTCCCGCCGACCTGCGGGCCCTCACCGTGGAGCTGACCGCGGAGATGCTGCTCCTCGGCCGCGCCGCCCCGGACCGCGAGGCGGCGCGGGCGAGGGTGGAGGGGGCCATCGCGGACGGCCGCGGTCTCGCCAAGCTGCGCGAGATCGTCGCCGCGCAGGGGGGCGATCCCCGCGCCGTGGACGACCCGGCGCGGCTGCCGCGCGCGCCGCGGGTCCAGGCGGTGCCGGCGCCGGCGTCCGGGTGGGTCGAGGCCATCGACACCGAGGCGATCGGGCTCGCCGCCGTGGCGCTCGGCGCGGGGCGGGCGCGGGTCGAGGACCGGGTGGATCCCGCGGTCGGGCTGGTGGTCGAGAAGAAGCTCGGCGACCGCGTCGAGCGCGGCGAGCCGCTCGTGCAGGTCCACCACCGCGAGGCCGGCGCGCCCTTCGAGCGCGTGGCGGCGCGGGTCGCCGCGGCATACCGGATCGGCCCGGCGGCGCCGCCGGCCGGGCCGCTCGTCCTCGAGCGCATCGAGACGAGCGGAGGGCCAGGCGGATGAGCCTGGCCCCCCTCCAGCCCAGAGGTCGTGGAGAGTCCGAGGGCAAGCTGGAGCGACCGGGGGGCTGGGGGGCTTCGCCCCCTCGAGCGCATCGAGACGAGCGGAGGGCCAGGCGGATGAGCCTGGCCTGGAGCGACCGGGGGGCTGGGGGGCTTCGCCCCCCAGAATGATCGGAGGACGAACATGACCAAGCGCGCCGACCTGTGGACCCGCCTCTCCTACGCGCTGGCCTGGGTCCGCGGGAAGATCGACGCTCCTCCGGCCGCGGGCGTGGTCCTGGGGTCGGGGCTGGGCGGCTTCGCCGACCGGCTCACCGACCCGGTGGCGATCCCGTACGACGAGATCCCCGGCTTCCCCCTGGCGCGGGTGGCGGGGCACGCGGGCCGCCTGGTGGTGGGCACGCTCTCCGGCGACGCGGGCTCGGTGGTGGTGGCGGCGATGCAGGGGCGCGCCCACATGTACGAGGGCTGGTCCGCCGACGACGTCGCCTTCGGGGTGCGGGTCCTCTGCGGCCTGGGCTCGCGGCTCCTCCTCGTCACCAACGCAGCGGGCGCCGTGAACGCGTCCCTCGCGCCCGGCGACCTGGTGCGCATCGTCGATCACCTGAACCTCTCCGGACAGAACCCGCTCGCCGGCGAGAACGACGAACGGATCGGGCCGAGGTTCCCGGACCTGACCGCCGCCTACGATCCGGGCCTCGGCGCGCTGCTGGAGGAGCGGGCGGCCGCGCTGGGGGCACCGCTCTCCCGCGGCGTCTACGCCTGCGTGCTCGGGCCGAGCTACGAGACGCCCGCGGAGATCCGGATGCTGCAGACCCTGGGCGCCGACCTGGTGGGCATGTCCACGGTTCCGGAGGTGATCGCGGCACGGCACATGGGCGTGCCGGTGGTCGGCATCTCCGTGGTCACCAACCTGGCCGCCGGGCTGGGGCGGCAGCCGCCGTCGCACGCCGAGGTGGAGGCGACCGCGGCGCGCGTGCGCGATCGCCTCGGGACGCTGGTGGCGGCGTTCCTGCCCCGCGCAGCCGCCCGTTGAACCGCGGCGGGCGCGCTGCTAGCCTCCATCCGGATGGGCGACCGGGACGACACCGCGGGCGGCGCGCCGGAGGCGGGGCGCGACTCCGGCGCCGATCGGCGCGACAGCCACCGCGTGCCCATCGCGCTCCAGGTCCGGGACCTCGGCACCGGCGGCTCGTTCGAGTCCCGCGACGGCAACCTGGCGCTGGGCGGGGTGTACTACGAGGCCCTCCACCCGCCCGTCGGCGGCCGCGTCGAGCTGCGGTTCCTCCTGCCCGGCGCCGGCGAGGAGATCCGCGCGCTGGGCGAGGTGCTGCGCGTCTCCAGCGAAGGCGGCCGGTTCGGCGCGCACGTGAAGTTCGCGGAGATCCCGCTCGAGGCGGAGCTGGCCATCGCGCGCTTCCTCCAGTCGTGAGCCGCCCCGCCCCGCACCGCGCGCTGGTCCGCGCCGCGCGGGCGGCCCGGCGGCGCGCCTACGCCCCGTACTCGCGCTTCCGCGTGGGCGCCGCCGTCCAGGCCGGCCGGCGCCTCCACGCCGGCGCGAACGTCGAGAACGCGAGCTACGGCCTCACGCTCTGCGCCGAGCGCGCGGCGGTGGCCGCCGCGGTGGCGGCCGGGGCGCGGCGCCTGGACGCCGTGGCGGTCGCGAGCGGGACCGGCGAGCCGACCCCGCCCTGCGGGATGTGCCTGCAGACGCTCGCCGAGTTCGGCGGGCCGGAGCTGCCGGTGGTGCTGGTGGGCGCGCGGGGAGCGCGGGTGGAGACGACGCTGGGGGCGCTGTTGCCGAAGGCGTTCGGGAAGCGGTTCCTCTGAGAACCCCGCGGCCGCTGCCGCGACCCCGACCCCGACCTCGCTCCCGACCTCGGCCCGACCCAGACCTCGATCTCGGTCGAACCCGTTTGACTGCCGCGCCCGCCGGGCTTACCCATTCCCCGGCATGCAGGTCTTCCGCTCGCTCCTCGACGCCCATGCCGCCGGGACGCTCCGCGGCGGCGCGGTCGCCATCGGGAACTTCGACGGCGTCCACCTCGGCCATCGCCGGCTGCTCGGGCTGGCGCGGGAGCGGGCGGCCGCGCGGGGCACGGCGTCCGCGGCGCTCACCTTCGAGCCGCACCCGGTGCGCGTGCTGCGGCCGAAGCTGGCGCCGCCGCTGGTGACGCCGCTCGCCCGCAAGCTGGAGCTGTTCGCGGCGCAGGGCCTCGACGCGGCGGTGGTCCAGCCCTTCGACCTGGCGTACGCGGCCACCTCGGCCGGGGAGTTCGTGAGCCGGGACCTGGCCGGCCGCCTGGAGGCGGCGGAGGTGGTGGTGGGCTGGGACTTCACCGCAGGTCACGAGCGCGCGCGCGTCGACGCGCTGCGGACCCTGCTGGGCGCGAGCGGGATCGCCCTGCAGGTGGTGGACCCGGTCACCTCCGAGGGGCTGGTGGTCTCCTCCACCAAGATCCGCGAGTTCCTGCTGGAGGGGAACGTGGAGGCCGCCGCCGATCTCCTCTCGCGCCCGTACGACCTCGACGGCGTGGTGACGCCCGGCGCCGGGCGCGGGCGCGGCTTCGGGTTCGCGACCGCCAACGTGCGGACCGAGGCGCTCCTCCCCGCGAACGGCGTCTACGCCGTCCGCGCCCGGGTGGGCGGCCGGCCCGGGCCGCTCGGGCCGGAGGGCGCCGTCCCGCACGACGGGGTGTGCAACGTCGGCGTGAAACCCACCGTCGAGACCGGCGGGCGGGTGGTCGCCGAGGCGCACCTCTTCGGCTTCGACGGGCGCGACCTCTACGGCGAGCGCATCCGGATCGCGTTCGTCGCGCGCCTGCGGGACGAGCGGCGCTTCCCGTCGGTGGACGCCCTGCGCGCCCAGATCGCGGACGACGTCGAGCGCGCCAGGGACCTGCTCCGACAGGCGCCCCCGCTGTAGGCGTTCCGCGCCATTTCCCCCAGGAATTTCGCGCGGTTCGCACCTGGCCGTTCCTTGACCCCTCGGTCAGCCGCCTGCTAAGGTCGGCTGCGCCCTTGGTGCGCGGCTCCTGCCTCGGGGAGGATCGGCTCACATGTCCGGACGGCTCGGCGAACTCCTGGTGCGGGAGAACCTCATCTCCCTGCAGCAGCTCCAGAAGGCACAGGAGGAGCAGCGCAAGACCGGTGGCCGCATCGGTTCGCTGCTGGTGAAGCAGGGGGCCATCGCCGAGGCGGACCTCACCAACTTCCTCTCCAAGCAGTACGGGGTCCCCGCCATCTCGCTCAAGGACTTCGACATCGACGAGGAGGTCCTGAAGCTCATCCCCAAGGCGACGTCGGAGAAGCACCAGGTGGTGCCGGTGAACCGGGCCGGCAGCTCGCTCATCATCGCCATGAGCGATCCGTCCAACATCTTCGCCATCGACGACATCAAGTTCCTCACCGGCTACAACGTGGAGGTGGTGGTCGCCTCCGAGCAGGCCATCCGGGAGGCGATCGAGAAGTACTACGCGGAGAAGGGGCCCTCCTACGAGGACCTCATGCAGGGCTTCGACGACTCCGAGGTCGCGCTGGTGGAGGCGGAGGACGACAGCGTCAACGTCCTGGATCTGGAAAAAAGCGCCGAGGACGCGCCGGTCGTCAAGCTGGTGAACCTCATCCTGATGGACGCCATCAAGAAGGGCGCCAGCGACATCCACGTCGAGCCCTACGAGAAGGACTTCCGGGTGCGCTTCCGCATCGACGGCGTCCTCTACGAGGTGATGAAGCCGCCCATGAAGCTCCGGAGCGCCATCATCTCGCGCCTCAAGATCATGTCCGAGCTCGACATCTCCGAGCGGCGGCTCCCGCAGGACGGCCGCATCAAGCTGAAGCTCGGCAGGGGCAAGGAGATGGACTTCCGCGTCTCCGTCTGCCCCACGCTCTTCGGCGAGAAGGTGGTGATGCGGCTCCTCGACAAGTCGAACCTCCAGCTCGACATGACCAAGCTGGGCTTCGAGGAGGCGCAGCTGAAGGAGTTCCTGGACGCCATCGACCGCCCCTACGGGATGGTGCTCGTCACCGGCCCCACCGGCTCGGGCAAGACCACCACCCTCTACTCCGCGCTCCAGAAGCTCAACGAGATCAGCTGGAACATCAGCACCGCCGAGGACCCGGTCGAGTTCAACTTCTTCGGCATCAACCAGGTGCAGATGCACGAGGACATCGGCCTCAACTTCGCCGCGGCGCTGCGCAGCTTCCTGCGCCAGGACCCCGACATCATCATGGTCGGCGAGATCCGCGACTTCGAGACCGCCGAGATCGGCGTCAAGGCCGCGCTCACCGGCCACCTGGTGCTCTCCACCCTCCACACCAACGACGCGCCCGGCACCATCTCCCGCCTCCTCAACATGGGGATCGAGCCGTTCCTGGTCACCGCCTCGCTCAACGCCATCGTGGCGCAGCGCCTCTGCCGCAAGCTCTGCCAGGAGTGCAAGAAGGCGGCGCAGGTGGAGGACCAGGCGCTCCTCGACGCCGGCTTCCCCGCGGAGGAGCTGGGCAGCTTCCAGGTGTTCGAGCCGGGCGGCTGCAAGACCTGCAACGACCGCGGCTACAAGGGCCGCGTGGCCGTGTACGAGGTGCTGCCCATGTGGGACGGCCTGAAGGAGCTCGTCATCCAGGGCGCCTCCGCGGCCGAGCTGAAGCAGGAGGCGATCCGGCTCGGCTTCCGGACGCTGCGCATGAGCGCGCTCAACAAGGTGAAGATCGGGATGACCAGCCTCGCCGAGGCGATCGGCAACACGGCGCCGGACAAGTTCTAGCGGATGGATCCTGCCACCGCCTCACCCCCCCACGCCCCCGTCTCCACGTCGTGGAGAGGGGGGAGATCGAAGGGCTGACACTTGGCGAACCTGCATCAGCTCCTCAAGGCGATGGTCGAGAAGGGGGCCTCGGACCTGCACATCACCACCGGCTCGCCGCCCCAGCTCCGCATCGACGGCAAGCTGGTGCCGCTCAAGACGCCGCCGCTCACGCCGGTGGACACGAAGCAGCTCTGCTACTCCATCCTCACCGACGCGCAGAAGCACAAGTTCGAGGAGGAGAACGAGCTCGACCTGTCCTTCGGCGTGAAGGGGCTGTCGCGCTTCCGCTCCAACATCTTCATGCAGCGCGGCGCGGTGGCGGGCGCCTTCCGCACCATCCCCTTCAAGATCCTGACCTTCAACGAGCTGGGGCTGCCGGCCATCGTCGCCGACCTCGCCAGGAAGCCGCGCGGCCTCATCCTGGTGACCGGCCCGACCGGCTCCGGCAAGTCCACGACGCTCGCCTCGATCATCGACAAGATCAACACCGACCGGCACGAGCACATCATCACCATCGAGGATCCGATCGAGTACCTGCACCCGCACAAGAACTGCCTGGTGAACCAGCGCGAGGTGGGCGCCGACACCCAGTCCTTCAAGAAGGCGCTCAAGTACATCCTGCGGCAGGACCCGGACGTCGTGCTCATCGGCGAGATGCGCGACCTCGAGACCATCGAGGCGGCGCTGGTCATCTCCGAGACCGGCCACCTGGCCTTCGCCACCCTGCACACCAACAGCGCGGTCCAGACCATCAATCGCATCCTCGACGTCTTCCCCCCGTACCAGCAGCCGCAGGTGCGCGCGCAGCTCTCCTTCGTGCTGGAGGGCGTGCTCACCCAGAACCTCCTGCCCAAGGCCGGCGGGCCGGGGCGGGTGATGGTGGTCGAGGTGATGGTCCCCAACCCCGCCATCCGGAACCTCATCCGCGAGGACAAGGTCCACCAGGTGTACTCGCAGATGCAGGTGGGACAGTCCAAGTTCGGCATGCAGACCTTCAACCAGAGCCTCGCCGCGGCCTTCGCCAAGCGCCTCATCACCATCGAGGAGGCGATGGGGCGCTCCTCCGACCCCGAGGAGCTGCGGACCATCCTCTCCAGCGGCGCGCCGCAGCGTCCCAATCCCGCCGCGGCGCGCTGAGGGATTCGATCTCCTCAGGGTGCCCGGGGTAAGATCGCGCAGGTTTTCCGACCGAGGACGTCATGGCCCAGGCCGCCGTCGCCACCGCCAAGCAGAAGGCCGCGCCCGCCGCGGCGCAGAAGCTCCCCGTCTACCGGTGGAGCGGCAAGACCAAGCAGGGCGACGTGCGCTCGGGCGAGATGGAGGCGTCGGACGACGGCGCGGTGCGGACCCGCCTCGCCCAGATGGGCATCGAGCCGACCAAGGTCCGGAAGAAGGCGGCCGAGATCAACTTCTCCCTCGGCGGCGGGATCACCACCAAGGACATCCTGGTCTTCACCCGCCAGTTCTCGGTGATGATCGACGCCGGCCTGCCCCTGGTGCAGGCGCTCGACATCATCGGCACGCAGGCGGAGAACGCGGCCTTCCGGAAGGTGCTCCTCGCCGTGAAGACCAAGGTGGAGGCCGGCTCCACCTTCGCGGATGCCCTGGGCGAGCATCCCAAGGCGTTCGACGAGCTCTTCGTCCAGCTGGTCCGCGCCGGCGAGATCGGCGGCATCCTCGACACCATCCTCCAGCGCCTCGGCGCCTACATCGAGAAGAACGAGAAGCTGAAGCGCCGCGTGAAGGGGGCGATGGTGTACCCGGCCATCGTGCTCAGCGTCGCCGTCGCGGTGGTGGTGGTCCTCATCGCCTTCGTCGTGCCGACCTTCGAGAAGATGTTCAAGGACTTCGGCGGAGCGCTCCCGGGCCCGACCCAGTTCCTGGTGGACCTCTCCAAGGGCTTCCGCAGCACCTGGTACCTGTACCTCGGCATCCCCACCGCGATCTACGTCTCCTTCCGCTTCGCCACCCGCAAGGGCAAGGGCCAGGAGATCTGGCATGACACCCTGCTGAAGATGCCCATGTTCGGCGCGCTGGTCCGGAAGGTGGCGGTGGCGCGCTTCACGCGGACGCTCGGCACCATGATCTCGTCGGGCGTGCCCATCCTCGACGCCCTGGAGATCGTGGCCAAGTCGGCGGGGAACCGGACCATCGAGCGGGCCATCCTCTACGTGCGCGCCAAGATCTCCGAGGGCAAGAACATCGCCACCCCGCTCGCGGAGACCAAGGTCTTCCCCGCCATGGTGGTGCAGATGATCGGCGTGGGGGAGGCGACGGGCGCCATGGACGCGATGCTCTCCAAGATCGCCGACTTCTACGACGACGAGGTGGACGTGGCGGTGGCCGCGCTCACCAGCATGATCGAGCCGCTCATGATGGTGTTCCTGGGCGGCACGGTGGGCTTCTTCATGATCGCCATGTACCTGCCCATCTTCAACCTGGCGGGCGCCATCAAGTAGCGCGCGTGCCCGCGGCGTCCGATCCGGCTCGCGCGCTCGAGGCGCCGGCCCCCGCGCCGGGCAGGGCGCGGGCCCTGGACGCGTCGCTGCACCGCCGCCTGGTCTGGCTCGCCTTCTTCCGGGTGGTGACCGTCACCGTCCTGCTGGGCGGGACGGCCCTGGTCGGCTGGCGCGCCGGCGGCGAGATCGAGCGCGGAACGCGCCCGCTCTACGCCACGGTGGTGGCGACCTACGTCGCCTCGCTGGCGTTCGCGCTCGCGCTGCGCGTCCGGCGCTGGCTCGGGGCGGTCGCCTACGCCCAGATCGTCCTGGACGTGGGCGTGGCGGCGGTGGTGGTGGCGCTCACCGGCGCCACCGAGAGCGTGTTCGTGTTCATGTACGCGCTCGCCATCGTGAACGGCACCATCCTGCTCTTCCGGCGGGGGGCGGTGGTCTCGACCGCCCTCGCCGTCGGGGCGCACTGGGCGGTGGCGCTGTCGGCGGCCGGGCCGCGCCTGCCGCCCCTCCCCGCGGTGTTCGCCCAGGGGGCGGCGCTCTCGGCGATCGCCGCGCTGACCGCGTGGCTCGCGGAGCAGCTGCGCACCGCCGACCGGCGGCTGGCCGCGAGCGAGGACGAGCTCGCCGCCATCACCGCGCTGCACGAGTCGATCGTGCAGTCCGTCACCAGCGGCCTGGTCACCCTGGACGACGGCGGCCGCGTCACGCTCCTGAACCGGGCCGGCGAGCTGATCCTGGGCGTCAGCGCGGCGGAGGTCCGCGGCCAGCCCGCGGACCGCTGGTTCGCGCAGCTCCGGGCGCCGCTGTCGCGCGCCGAGACCGACGTCGTCAACGCCCGCGGCGAGCGGCTCCGGCTGGGGTTCACCACCTTCCCGCTGCTGGGGCGCGAGGGAACGGCGGTGGGGACCGCGGTCATCTTCCAGGACCTGACCCGACTGCGGGCGATGGAGGAGGCGGTGGCGCGCAGCGAGCGGCTCGCCGACCTGGGGCGGATCGCGGCCGGCCTGGCGCACGAGCTGCGCAACCCCCTCGGCGCCATGACTGGGGCGATCGAGCTGCTCCGCTCCGGCGTGGAGCTCGGCCCTGAGGAGCAGCGCCTCATGGACATCGTGCTGCGCGAGGGATCGCGGCTGGAGCGGCTCATCCAGGAGTTCCTCGCCTTCGCCCGTCCGTCGTCGGTGCGCCGCCGTCAAGTGGACCTGGCCGCGGTCTGCGCCGAGGCGCTGGACGTCTTCGCCCACGACCCCGCCGCCGCGCGGGTCCGGGTGGTGCGCGCGCTCACGCCCGCGCCGGTCGAGTGCGATCCCGACCAGCTCCGCCAGGTGCTCTGGAACCTCCTGCAGAACGCGGCGCAGGCGATCGCCGGACAGGGCGGGGAGGGCCAGGTGGAGGTGGCCTGCGCGGCGGACGGCCGCGGCGGCGCGGTCCTTTCGGTGGCCGACGACGGCCCGGGCGTCGCGGCGGCCGACGCGGATCGCATCTTCCTGCCGTTCTTCACCACCAAGGCGCAGGGGACCGGGCTGGGGCTCGCGACCGTGCACCGCATCGTGGACGCGCACGGCGGGCAGGTGACGGTCGAGCCGCGCCATCCCACCGGCGCGCGCTTCGTCGTCCGTCTGCCCGCTCCCCCCGCCGCGGCGCCGCTGCGCGCCCTGGGGTAGGACTCCGCATGGCCGCCATCCTGATCGTCGACGACGAGCACTCGATGCGCGAGCTGCTCGAGATCCTCCTGGCCAAGGAGGGGCACGAGGTGACGAGCGCCGCCGACGTGCCTGGCGCCTTCCAGCGCGTGGACCGCGGCGAGCTGGACCTGGTGCTCACCGACCTGCGGCTCGGCGCGGCGTCGGGGATCGACGTGCTCCGGCGGGTGAAGGAGCGGTCGCCCTCGACCGAGGTGGTGATGATCACCGCCTTCGCCACCACCGAGAACGCCGTGCAGGCCATGAAGCTCGGCGCCTACGACTACGTGCTGAAGCCGTTCAAGGTGGACGAGCTGAAGCTGGTCGTCGCCAAGGCCCTGGAGCACCGCAAGCTGCTGCAGGAGAACCGGGTCCTCCGGCACCGGGTGGGCCCGCACCACCGCGAGGCGAGCACCATCCTGGGCTCCTCCCCCGCGATCGAGGAGGTCCGGTCGCTGGTCGAGAAGGTGGCGGGCGCGCGCACCACGGTGCTGGTGACCGGGGAGAGCGGCACGGGGAAGGAGGTGGTGGCGCGCGCCATCCACGAGCGCGGCGGCTGGAGCGACCAGCCGTTCGTCGCCGTCAACTGCGGCGCCATCCCCGAGGGGCTCATCGAGAGCGAGCTGTTCGGCCACGAGAAGGGGAGCTTCACCGGCGCGACCGACACCCGGGCCGGGCTGTTCGAGGTGGCCGGGTCGGGGACGCTCTTCCTCGACGAGGTGGCGGAGCTGCCGCCCCCCTCGCAGGTCCGGCTGCTGCGCGCGCTGCAGGAGCGGCGCATCCGGCGCGTGGGCGGCAACGTGGACCTGCCGGTGGCGGCGCGGATCATCGCGGCGGCGAACCGCGATCTCTCGCGCGAGATCGCCGAGGGGCGGTTCCGGGAGGACCTCTTCTACCGCCTCAACGTGATCCAGATCCGCGTACCGCCGCTGCGGGAGCGCCGGGACGACGTCCCCGCCTTCCTCGAGCACTTCCTCTCCCGCTTCGTGGCCGAGCAGGGGCGCGGGCCCATGCGCCTCGCGCCGGACGCGGAGCGCCTCCTCCTCGCCTACCGCTGGCCCGGCAACGTGCGCGAGCTCGCCAACGTGATGGAGCGGGCCGTCACCCTCGCCGAGGGCGACGTGGTCGGCGCGGCGGTGCTCCCGCCGGCGCTGCGCGATCCGGCGGTGCCCGACGCGATCGCGCCCGCGCTCCCCGAGGGCGGCATGGACCTGCAGGCCCACCTCGACGCCATCGAGCGCCGCGTGCTGGAGCAGGCGCTGGAGCGGGCCGGCGGCGTCAAGAGCGAGGCGGCGCGGCTCCTCTCGCTGACGTTCCGGTCGCTGCGCTACCGCCTGGCCAAGTTCGGCATCGGCGGGCCTGATCGGTGAAGCGCCCGGAGGCGCCCCGGGAGGCGCCTCCGCGGCCGTGGCCCCGCTTCCGGGGCGCGGGACCTCTTCCGCGCCCCGGCCGCCCGGTCACTTGCACTGCTTCGCGTCCACGTGGCGGCACCGGTGCAGCTCGCGCGGCACCTCGAGGTAGTACACCGGCTGGCCTCCGCAGGTGCGGGTGCCCATCTGCGTGTTGGAGGGGGCGGCGCCCGCGTTGAGCGTGAGGACCGAGTAGGAGATGTTGCAGTCGCTGCTCACGCTGGCGTGGGAGGTGCCGCCGGTGGAGGCCGAGGTCGTCGCGCCCTTCTTGCCGGCCACCACCTTCCACGGGTTGGTGGGGCTGGGCGGCTTCGGGGGACTGCCGTCGCCGCTGCCCCCGCTCGTGTCGGGGGCGATGGGATAGCCGCAGATGCCGCTGGGCGTGCCCCCCAGGTAGGCCATGTCGTAGGCGTAGGCGACGGGAGTGCCCAGGTTGCCGCTGCACGGGTCGGTGTCGGTGGTGACGCCCACCGGGCGGAAGTTCGACCAGAACGTGCAGCCCAGGACGACGTTGGCGCCGGCCGACGTCTTCTCGTCCGTCCAGGGAGGCGCGGGGTTGCAGAGGTCGAGTGGACAGTTCTGCCCGAACTCGTAGAACCAGCCGGCGTCGTCGGCCGTCGCCTCGCACTTCGTGACGCCGCTGGGGCAGGTCGTCACGGTGGCGGTGGGGCTGGTCCCCACGCGCGTCACCGACGCCTTGGTCGTCTCCACCAGGGCGCAGGTGCTGCCCGCCGGGCCGCTGCAGGTGCCGGTGTACGCGACGTCGGTGAACCGGTTCCCGTCGAACGCCTTCGCGGTCGTGGCGTCCTGGAACATCTTCTTGGCGTCCCTTCCGTAGGACCAGACGCCGTAGAAGCGGCTGTGGGGCGGCGCGAGGAACTGCGACGAGGTGATGCTGGTCTGGGCGATGCCGCCGGGCGTGGAGGCTGAGGCGTTGGGCCCGCCCGTCGGCGTGAAGGCGCAGAGCCCGCTGGCGTCGCAGCTGATCGATCCGGTCCGGTCGGTGGTGGCGGCCCCGGGGCACTCCCAGTGCAGGGCCACGCTCTCAGTGAAATTGGCCGTGTTGGCGCAGGTCGCGGCGGTGGCGGGGTTGGTGATGAAGGAGGAGCACCCGGTGGTGGTGGTCGCGCCCCGCTGGAGCATGCCGTTCACGCAGGCGAAGGAGGTGGACGAGCTGCAGGTGCCGTAGTTCTCGGTGGTGGTCGCGGTCACCTTGGTGCAGCCCGCCTGGCAGCAGCCGAACAGGTTGTCGGTCCCGCACGAGGCCGTCTGCTGCATGATCTGCTCGCGGTTGCCGCTGCCCAGCATGGTGCGGAGGGTGTGGGTGGTGGGGTCGAAGGCGTTGGCGGTCATGTAGAAGAACTCGCTCCGCCCGGTCACCGACTGCAGGTCGTCGGTCCTCCGCTGCTCCTCGAAGGCGCGGGCCGCGAACCAGTTGCCGACCCGGCCCGTGGTGAAGTCGATGACGCCCGGGTTCTGGAACCGTGCCACGAACAGGTTCCCGCCCATGTCGCCCCAGGTGGCCGTGTCGACGAAGCCGTCCGAATCGAACCGCGGCGTGGTCGGGTCGCCGATGTCCATCAGCCCGATGGCCCCCGGCACCGGGAACATGCTGGTGCCGTTCCCGGAGAAGCCGAGCTGGCTCTTGAAGTCGTCGTCGGTGAAGCGCCAGAGCGTCGTGCCGGCCCAGGCGTCCACCATGAAGACGGCCCGCCCCAGGCCCAGCGAGGGATCGTACCCGCCGTTGATCATGACGATCCAGCGCTCGTCGAAGCCGCGGTGGTTGGGGTCGGCGATGTTCGACATCTTGACCGGCGCGATGGGCGGCGGGCGCGGCGCGAAGTCCGCCCAGGACTCGCCCATGTAGCGGGCGTCGTCGCTGCAGCCCTGGGGGAAGCTCCACAGCAGCGTCGGGATGGTCGGATCGGTGACGTCCAGCGCGGAGTACTGGGTCCCTCCGGAGCGGCGTCCCACGACGGCGATGGTGTGGAACTCGTCCTTCTGCTTCTTCCCGTCCTTGCCGGAAGCGGCCCCGCTGCCGTCCACCCAGATGTCGCGGACCATCACCGAGCCGTCCACCATGTACTGGTGGCCGTCCACCAGCGCCGCGAGCCGGGGGAGCAGGTCGGGCGGCACGAAGGCCCACAGCTCCTCGCCGGTCCCGAAGCTGTAGGGGAACGAGCCGGTGAGGTCGGGGTGCGTCGTGTCCGGGGTGCCCGAGTCGAAGGCGTGGAGCATGCCGTCGTTGGCGCCGACCAGCAGGACGCGCTTGCGGCTCTTGTTGGCCAGCCGGTAGGCCTCGTACGCGTCGATGGTGTTCCCGTTCGCGTCCTTGTTGCTGAAGTCCATCGCGGTCTGGTTCACGAGCCCGAGGGGACTGTGGATGGCGGCCCAGCACTGCCGCTCGTACCCGGTGTCGCAGCGGACCTCGTCGATGGGGGCCTGCACCGTGGCCGGCGAGGAGTGGAAGACGTCGCCCAGCTTCCAGAAGAACGGGGAGCTGCTGCTGTCGTTGACGCGGTCGCGCTCCTCGCCCTTGCCGGAGCACTTGGTGCTCGGGGTGTTCCCGGGGCCGGCGCAGCCGTCGCCGTCCTGGTCGAGGACGTCCCAGCCGCGCACGAAGTAGATGATCTCCTTGGCGCACTCCAGCGCGGCGTCGGACCCGGCCGACGCGCCGATGCGCGACAGGAACGCGGTGCACCACGCCGAGCCGATGTTCATGTACGGCTTCAGGGTCGCCGCGTTGGCGGCCGTGAACGCGACCTTGGTGCCGTTCACGTAGGTGAAGATGTTCCGCGCCTTGGTGCTGCCCTCGTCGGCGGAGCGGTACCCGGTGCTGCTGGGGCTGGAGAGGACCGCCCCCGCGTCCCAGGGGAAGTTCGCCGGCGTGAGGCCCGAGCCCTTCTTCACGAAGTTGCCGGTCTGCGGGTCCTCGGAGACCTCGTCGCAGTCCGCGTCGACGAGGAACGTCTCCGAGCAGATGCTGAGGCCGGACACCACGTCGGCGTTGCCGTTGAAGTTCGCCGACACGGTCTTGGTCCCGCAGGACACCTGCGGCTCGTCGGCCGGCACCTTGTTCGGATCGCAGCCGTTCAGGGCCTCGTCGAAGAGCAGCCCCTCGAAGACGTGGCCCTCCCAGGTGGGCGTCTGGTTGGGCTTGAAGCGGGTGAGGTACGCCTCGGACTGGGCCGTCTGGACCGTCTGGAGGGAGGTGGTCGTCGCGGCGCTGAACGAGTCCTCCTTGGGGATGACCATGTTCACGGCGTTGTAGACGGCGGTGGCGAGCTCCGTCGCGTTCGAGGCGAGGGAGAAGCTGCCCGCCCCCATGTTGGCCGTCGCCTTGAGGATGTCCCGGGCGCGGGGGTCCGTCTGCGTGGCCACGTTGAAGCCGATGGTGTGGATGGTGAGGAGCTGCTTGCCGGTCATGACGGCGTCGGCGCGCAGGTCGTTGTTGTGCAGCCAGGAGGCGACGCGCGGGATCACCGCGGCGACGCTGTCCACCGGCTGGATGCAGTTGCACGGGTTGAGGTTGGTGCAGCTGCTCGCCCCGCACAGCGTGCTCGCGGTGCAGTTCTGGCAGGCGGTCTTGCCGCTGGTCGGCGCGCAGCTCGAGGTGTCCACGTTCGACGCCGGGCAGAAGGCGCACTGCGAGAGGGCGCCGCTCGACCCGCCGCAGTTGACGGTGCTGGTGTACGAGTTGGTGTCGTAGCCCGTGATCGCGGAAGGGAAGGTGATCTCGCTGTTGGGCGAGCCGTCGGTGATGACCACGACCGAGCTGGTCTGGCACGCCCAGCAGATGGAGCACTGGGTGTTGCCCGAGGCCGTCACCCACGCGGCGTTCACGTCCCCCTTGGCCGTCTCGTTGAAGTCGGTCACCTGGCAGCTCACCGACGTGCCGCTCCCGTTCTTGCACCCCTTGCTCCCGAACGCCGTGTTGTAGACGCCCGTCGAGGTGAAGTACTGGCCGATGTTGAAGAGGGCCGAGCCGAGCGGCGTCCCGCCGTTCGCCGGGTCGAAGAAGCCGCCCGTCATCGTGGTGCCGTCCGCCACCGTGTTGTTGCTCGAGTCCTTGTAGATCGACTGGTCGTGGTTGATGGCGCTCACGATGTACTGGCGCGCCTGGCGGAACTTGTCCTGCGTCGGCGGATACGCGTTCCCCTTGTCCGGGCCGAGCGGCACGATGAGGCGCGCCTGCTGCGGCTTCGACGAGGACGGGCTGATGATGGTGAGGCCGAGGCGGATCTGGTCGAGCTTCGCCTGGTTGCCCGTATCGGCGGGGTCCATCCAGGCGAGCCGCTTCACGACGTTGAGCGCGGAGAGGAACTTGGGCGGGTTCGCGTTGAGGAAGTTCCCCTTGAAGAGCACGGCCGGGCCCACCGTGGTGGTGGTCTTGACGTCTCCGTTCGACTTGCACGAGTTGGCGTACGAGACCTTGTAGAAGTAGAAGCCGCCACCCTTCGTCGTCTTGTTCATGCAGGCCGTGCAGCCCGCCCCGAGGCTCACCGGGTTCCCGTCGCAGTCCGTGAGCTTGTTCCCGGCGGTGTCCATCGCGACGCAGGCCGCATTGACCCCGGTGCCGGTGTCGGTCTCCTCACGCTTGGCGCTCCAGACGCCGGAGCTGTTCGCCGTCCAGCTTCGATAGGTGGCGCTGCCGCCGTTCGAGTTGAAGGTGTAGTAGGCGGCCGGATCGAACAGGCAGCTGTTGCCCGAGCACTTGGTGGTGCAGCCGCTGCCGCCGTTGCCCCAGGGCGGGCAGTCCCACAGGACCGAGTTGGTCCGGCCCGGGTCCGCGTAGGTGGTGCTGGGCATCACCTGCTCCATCCACGCCAGCGCGGGGCCCGTGCCGTCGGTGGCCGGGAGGCAAGTACCGGTCACGGTCGCGCGCGCCGAGCCGGTCGGCGCCGTCGGGTTGGCGAGCGTCGGCGACTTGCAGGTGGCGGGCGCGGCGGAGTCGTCCCAGTCGTAGTCGCCGCACTGCGGCAGCTCCGCCATCGACCCGGACACGTCGAGGAGGAACATGACGTTGGCCGGGCCGTTGGGGAGCTTGAAGAAGGCCTCGTCGCCCACCACCGGGCCCGCCACCGTCGAGGCCAGCGAGGTGGTGACGTTGCAGCAGGAGGCCTGGTCGCCGTCGGACCGCAGCGGGAGGAACGCGGCGGCGACGAGGGCGAGGAGGACGGTGGAGAGCGTGCGGGCGCGCATGGTCTGCTCCTAGAGGCCGAACTTGATGCCGAACTCCACCTCGAGCTGGATGCCGTTCCGGTTGATGCACCGCACCATGACCTTCATCGGCCGGCCGCCCCTGGAGAGGGAGAGCGTGTTGGTCAGATCGAAGGCCGACTGCAAGGGGCCGAAGGCCGAGTCCGACAGGTAGGTCACCTGCGCCAGCTGGATGGAGGTGAGGTCGGCGCTGGTCGCGCTGGGCATGTCGTAGTGGCCGCCCTGGGAGGTGGCGTTCGAGTCGATCGGGACGTTGAGCGCCGCGACGTCCAGCGGCTTGATGCCGAGCGCGTGGAACTTGCTCATGAGCAGCGCCCGCGACGACTCGGCGCACGCGACCATGGACTGCTCGCGCTGGCCGGCCATCGAGCCGTACAGCTCGCGCGAGGTGAACTTCAGGATCCCGATGCCGATCACCGACACGACCACGACCACGATCATGGTGACGGCGAGGGAGCTGCCGCGCTGGTTCGTTCTCATGGGTCGCTCTAGCCGCCGCCGGGGTTCTGCTGGTCGGAGGCGAAGCCGTAGGTGGGGAAGTAGGGCAGCTGGGCATCGAGGTTGCGCAACGGGACGCTGGTCTCGACGAGGAGGCGACGGTAGTGGGCGGGGCCCGCCTGCGCCGGCCGGTTCAGCGCGGCCGGGATCTGGTCGTTGCCGGGGAACGTCCACCGCAGGTCCGGGGCAGGCGCGCGCACCACGAGGCTCACCTTGACCAGCCGGATGTTGGCCGGGTGGTGCGTGAGCCGCGTCGGCGCCGCCACCGGCGCCACCGGATCGGAGTAGACGACGAAGCCGTCCACCGGGGCGAGGTCGATCCCCGTCGCGCCGGCCGGGATGGCGGTTCCCGCGGTCGTCCCGACGAGCTGGTGCGCCGTGTCGGGGGAGTTCGGGAAGACGTACGCGAACTGGACGTCCTCGACGTCGGGGGTGACGACGCTCACCATCGCGTTCCCGCCCGCGTCGCTGAGCCCCTGATCGAGCATCAGGTAGGGGCGCGACGTGCCGCTCAGCGGGTCCTGGTACGACGCGACGTAATACCGGTACCGGTCGACCTTGAAGACCTTCGCGTCGAGCTGCAGGTTCGCGTAGTAGGTGGTGTCGATCGTCGTCGGCGGCCCGAGGGCGACCTTGCTGAAGCAGGTGTCGCCGAGCAGCGGGTTCTGGGTGGGGAACGTCGAATTCGCGCTGGCCGTGATCGGCACCGAGACCGTGTCCGTCGAGGTGGGCGACACCAGGGACGACACCTGGAGGTACGCCCAGGTCATCGGGTTGGAGTAGCAGGCGACCTGCAGGATCTGGCCCGGGTAGAGCGGCGTGTTGAGCGGTCCCTGGATGGTGAGCGCCGTGCTCCCCGCGGTCGCGGCGGCGCGCAGCACGTGGCCGAACTCCGGGTCGCGCGAGAGGAAGACGATCTCGTCCGGGCCGTCGATCCGGTCGCGGCAGGTGACCCTGTTCGCGTCCGCACACTGGAGGCTGGTGGTGTTGAAGGTGACGCCCGGCGCCCGCTCCATCCGCACGTTCGACTGCGAGCCGAAGTCCAGGACGAGCGCCGGGTCCACGCCGAACCCCGCCGCCCGGAGGTTGGCGGAGATGTGCCCGAGGGCCATGCGCGCCGTCTCCTGGAGGATGCGGTCCTGGTTGCCGGCCTGGAGCGCGTGCTGCTGCTGCTGGAGGAGGAGGAGCGATCCGGCGAGCACGATGGCGCTGATGCCGATGCCGATGACCAGCTCGAGGATGGTGACGCCGCGGGTTCGGGCAGGGGCGGTCATCAGTGCTCCGCCGGGTCCTGCTTCACGCCGAGCAGGACCACGCTTCCGCCCTGCGGCGAGGTCACGGTCACGGTGATCTGCGCCGCGGAGTCCGCCGTGTACGAGACGCTCCAGGTGCGCTGGTAGCCGCCCAGGGACGCGGTGGGGATGCCCGCGAACCCGGCGGGGAGATCGGCCTCGGCGTGGGTGCCCGCCGTGAGCGGGCCCGCGCCCGAGTCGTACGGCCACACCTCGATGTTGGCGATGAGGTCCTGCGCGATGGCGGTCTCGCGCATGATCTGCCGCGCGCTGCTGTTCAGGCGCAGCCCGGCGTTGTTGAGGGCGATCGAACCCACCACGCCGATCATGAGGATCCCCATGGCCATCAGGTTCTCGAGGAGCGTGAATCCGCGCGCGGCGTTTCGGTTGGGCATGGCTCGTACCTCGACGGTCCTCATCGGTTCCTCACCGTCACGACGCTGCCGCTCCCGGCGGTGACGACGAAGGTCACCTGCCCCGGCGTGGCCGGGTCCGTGGTCTGCAGGCTCAGGCTCTGTCCGCTCGGGCTGACGGAGGTCCCCACCTGTCCCGTGCCCGACCAGAACGTCGCCGAGCCCCGCTCGTCGAAGCGGACGGCGCCGCGATCGGTGCAGAACGAGCAGCTGCCGATGGGGATGTCGGCGTAGGGCGCGACGAGGGCCGCGCCGCCGCCCCCCACCACCACGCCGGCGGGGAGGTCGTAGGAGTCGATGACGCTGCTGTTCGGGCCGGTGGTGAACTTCGCCGGGTCGTAGGCGGGGAAGTTGACCGTCCCACCCTTGAAGAAGTCGCCGTTGCCGTCCTGGTACAGGATCACCCGCCCGATCTGCGTCTTGTACTGGTAGTTCGGGAAGATCAGGACGGCGACCGGCTTCGCATCCGCGAGCGCGGTCTGCCGGGCCTGGTGCAGGAAGGTCTGCAGCTCCAGCGCCGCGCCCGCGAGGCTGGCGCGCGGCCTCCCGCTCGACAAGGAGCGGATCGCGAGCCCCGCCAGGATGGCGATGAGCGCGACGACCACCGCGAGCTCGATGAGCGAGTAGCCCCTGGCGGTCGATCTGGAGCGGCGCACGGCGTTCTCCTCCCGGGGGGTTGCGGTGCAAGATCCGGTGCGGCCGCGGCCGTCGTGGCCGCGCGGCAACCCCCCGCCATCGCGGCAGATCCGGTGCGGGTGGGCGCCCGGCGGACGCAGGCGCACATGAAAACAGTGCAGGTGTGCAACTCCGTGCACATCCCGCCGCGCCGTCTCACCCCGCGACGGCGCGCCGGATCCGAGGTCCGCGGGCGAGGTCCACCACCTTGCCGTCCGCGGCGCGGGTCCGCGGATCGAGGAGGCGGGCGAGGGGCGTCGCCCAGGTGGCGGCGTTCCGCGCGGCCGAGGCGGAGCGCGCCCAGCGGCCGTCCTCCAGCTCGAGGAGGGTGCCGGGCGGGTGCTGGCCGAGGGCGTTGACGAGGAGCTGGGGGAGCGCGGGGTGGTACGCGGTCCCCGCGGCGCCGAGCATCGCGCCCAGGACGGCGGCGCGCGTCACCCGGGCGCCGTGGAGCCGCACGAAGCTCGCGTAGTCCTCGCAGACCCGCAGGACGGCGCCGAACGCGGAGGGGTGAGCCGTGCCCGCGAAGTCCGTGTGGTGCTCGAGCAGCGCCCGGATGCGCCGCAGCCGCGCCTCGTGGAACCCCCGCTGGCGCAGGAGGAGACGCGCGCCGTCGCCGCCGTGGCGCCGGCCGGCGGCCGCCGCCTGGCCCTCGGCGGCGAAGGCGTAGCCCGCGTCGTGGAGGAGCGCGGCGAGGCCGAGGTCCTGGAGGGCGCCCTCGCCGAAGCCGGCGGCGCGCCCCAGGGCCAGGGCCGTGGTCGCGACCGTCATGGCGTGCGCCGCGTGGGGCGGGACGTCGGCGGGGATCTCCCAGAGCTCCGTCGCGTCCGGCGGCGCCGACGCCAGGTCCACCACCACGCGCCGGAGCGGCAGAGAGTTGAGGACGCGGCCGCTGGCGAGGTTCTCCCAGGTCCGGGCCAGCAGGGAGAGCCCGCGCTGCACGGCCTCGCCGGCGCCCGCGGCCCGCTCCGCCTCGGTCCTGAACCGGAACCGGCCCTCGACCTCGACGGCGCGCAGGCCGAGGGCCGCGAGCGCCTGGCGCAGCGCGGCGCGGGCGAACGTCTCCGCGGGCCGGGCGGCGAGCGCGGCGACGAGCGACCGGACCTGGGGGCCGGTCAGCGGCGCGTGGAAGGTCATCCCGCCGACCTCGTGCTTCCCCAGCTCTGCCCCCAGCTCGCGGGCGCTCCCCTTTCCCTCGGTGCGGATCCGGACGTCGTTCACGTACACCTGGTCCTCGACGGTGACGAGCACCACCGCCCCGAGCAGCTCGGACAGCGCCGCGATGGCCTTCGCCAGCTCCGTCACGGGCGCGTCGAAGGCGCGGTTGTCCGCCGCGTGGACGCGGCTCATCTTGAGCAGGCCGGCGAGCAGGTGGGCGAGCTGCTCGCCCCGCTCGCGCACCGCGGCGGCCAGCTCGCGGTCCTCGCCGGCCCGGGCGCGGGCCAGCGCGCGGCCGAGGGTGGACTGTGCCTGGCCCAGGTCATCCATGCGGGTGCCCCCGGGTCCGGCGGCGCGCCATCGCGGCCAGGCAGTGGCCGCGCAGGTCGCCGTCGGCGGCCTGGGCCAGCGCGTGCAGCCGTGCCTCGGCGTCGGGCAGGGCGATCACCTCCAGGCCGGACGCGGCCGCGCGCATCAGCGCCTGCTTGCGCCCGGACTTCCGCAGCCCGCCCAGGAGCCCCTTCTCCTTCTCGGCCCAGCGCGCGAACACCCGCGACGCCGGGATGGGGCCGATGCTCGCCAGGGCGCGACCGGCCGCGTCCGCCTCGGCGTCGGACAGCTCGCGCCGCTCCTCGGCCCAGCGCTCCACGGCGTGGAAGGCCGCCGGCTCGCCCCGCGCGCCGAAGAGATCGAGGACGCGGATCCGGCGCGCCTCGTCGCCGCCGGCGAGCAGGCGGGCCAGCGGCACGGTGGGCAGCTCGCAGCGCGCCGCCTCCAGGCCGGCCAGGGCCGCGTCCTGGAGCGCCCGATCCGGCTGCGCGAGCAGCGCGGTGGCGGCTGCCGGGATGCGGTCCGGATCTCCCTCGGCCAGCGTCCGCAGCAGGTCGCCCGCCAGGGCCGGCCCCGCGCTCGGGAGCCGCGCCGCGAGCGCGGCGCCGTCCGCCGGGAGCCTGGCGCGGACGAGGCCGAGGAGCAGCGCGCGGCGCGCGGGCCGTTCCTCGGGTCCGAGCGCGTCCACCAGCCCGTCGAGCGGGACCATGGCCAAAAGCGGCGCGAGGTGCGGCGGCGCCTCCCGCGCGTCGTCCGGCAGCTTGGCGAGCAGGCCGAGGTAGGTCTGCGGGTCCTCGAGGTGGCGCGCGACGGCCGCGGCGGCGGCGGCGCGGCCGCCCCGGGCCAGCATCGCCGCCAGCTCCTTGGCGCGGACGAGGTCCCCCTCGGAGAGGAGGAAGGTCCCCACCTCGCCGGCGAAGCCGTCCAGCTCCGGGTACGGGTTCGGCCAGCCGGAGCGCGCCGCCTCGGCGAGGAGGTCGCGCACGGCCGAGAGCGCCGTCGCCGGGAGGGCCGCCGGATCGAGCTCGGCGCGCAGGTCGCGGAGCGCCTCCGCGGCGACGGGCCGGTGGGCGAGCGCCGCGGGCGCGGGCAGCCGAGGGAGCGGCTCGTCCCAGCCGGGCGGCGGCGCGAGCTGGAGGGCGGAGGTGTCCTCGTGCCCCTCCCCCTGCGCCTCCTCGTCCTCCAGCCGGAACCCCTCGACCGCCTCGATGGCGATCCCGCGGAACCCGGCGCTGCGGATGAGCGTGACGACGTCGTCCTCGGACTGACGGATCCCGGTGAAGCGGATCGCGAGGATCTCGAGCACCCGGAGCAGCTCGGGCCAGGGGACGCCCGGCTCGATCGACACGCGCCGGACCCCGTCGCGGAAGAGCCGGTAGGCGAGCGAGCGCTCGCGGTCCGGCTCCCGGTAGATCACCTCGCCGACGGCGGCGATCTCCTCGGGGCGCACCTCCAGGGCGAGCGGCCCGAGCGCGAGGGCGCGGCCGGCCCGCTCCTGGTAGTCGCCGAGGAACTGCCTCACCAGGGCGTTCGACGGATCGTAGAGGACGAACGCGCGCGCGGCCTTGGCCAGGGCGTTGATGAACCCGGCCGCCGCCTGCGCCTGCGGCGAGCCGCCCGCGACGTCCATCTCGGCGGTGGTGAGCGGCGCGTCGGGGGCGCCGGGCTGGGCCATCGTCGACCTCCGACTCGATTGAGCCCCGAAGGCGCGCCTGCGTCAACTCCGCGTCCCGCGGCGGCCGCTACCGCAGGTCGCGCCGCTCGAAGATCGCGGCCGCGAGCGCGAGGCAGCCCGCCGCGTAGAGGAGCGCGTAGGGCACGGCGAGCCAGGCCGACGCCGCCGGCGGCGTCCGGTAGACCACGCTCTCGTTCAGCGAGAGCGCCGACAGGTTCGGGAGCAGGTACCAGAGCGCCCGGCCGAGCTGCGATCCGCTGCCCGTCCAGAGGGTCCGGAGGTCGGTGGAGAGGCGGCCGGCGATGGTGAGGGCGAGCGCGAAGATGGCGGCGAGCGTGGTGGTGGTGAGGGACGAGAAGAGCACCGCCACCGCCGCCACCACCAGGAACTGCACGCCCATCATGGCGTAGGCCGAGGCGAGCGCGAGGTCGAGCGGCCGAGGCGATCGCTCCTGGAGGACGAGGAGGACGGCCAGGAGGGCGCCCATGACCGCGAGGTTGAGGAGCAGCACCCCCGCCAGCCCCAGGTACCGGCCGAGGAGGTACTGGGCACGCGTGACCGGCTTCGCGATGATCGGGTAGAGGACGCGCCGCTCCACGTCGCCCGCGATCACGCTCGCGCCCAGGAAGACCGCGATGATCGACCCCATCGCCTCCATGGCGGTGAGCCCGAGGTCCGCGGCGATGCGGTGCATCTCGCCGATGGTGAGCTCCGACACCACCGAGCTCAGCACCAGCAGGAGGAGCGCGAAGACGACGAGGTTCACCTGCACCTTCCGGCGCAGCGCCTCGCGCAGGGTGACGCCGGCCAGGGCGAGCACGTTCATCGGTTCCTCTTCTCCATCTCGCCCTCCATCGACTTGAGGCGCTGGTGCGCGTCGCGCGCGGCCTGGTCGCGGTCGCGCGCCCCGGGCGCGCGCTCGAACCGCTTGGGCTCGACCGTCGACCGGACGCGCCCGTCCGCGCCCAGGACGTATTTCCCGCCGAAGGGATCGGGCGGGACGGCGGGGACCAGCCCCGCCTCGACGAGCTGCTCCAGCGTCCGCGGCGGCGACCCGACCCGCTCGCGGAAGCGCGCCGCGGCCTCCTCCAGCGCCGATGCGTCGCGCTCGAGCTGCGCGCGGCGGATCTGGGCGGCGATGGCCTTGCGCGACTCGTCGTCCTGCGCCTCGGAGAGCAGGTGACCCAGGAAGGAGGCCGCCGCCTCGGCGGCGTCGCCCCTCACGTACATCGCGACCACGTAGTCGCGCAGGTGCGGGGGCGCACCCGGCGTCCGGGCGGCGCGCTCGAACCACTGCCCGGCGAGCACGTAGTCACCCTCGTACAGGAACGCGTTCACCGCCCGGTGGAAGGGGAGGATGTAGCGGTCGGGGACGTTGCGCGTTCCCTTCTCCAAGATCGCGTCCGAGTCCCCGACGAGCCCGGCGCTGGCGAGCACGTTCGCGCCCACCTGGTAGGCGTAGCCGTGCCGAGGATCGAGGTCGGTGACCAGCTCGAGGAGCGGCCGCAGCCGTTCCCAGCCGCGGGCGTCCCCGCGGTCGTCGCCCATGTACTGCACGGTCTTGAGCCAGTGCAGGTCCGCGGCGAGCGTGGAGTGCCCGAGCGAGAGCCAGCGCGCCGACCGCGCCGTGGGGACGAAGCGGACGTCGTAGAAGGGGGGGTCCACCACCCGGATCCGATGGGCGACGGCCGCGGAGAGGGCGAAGAGCGCGGCGGCGGCGGCGGCGAAGGCGAGGGGGCGGGAGCGCACGGGCTTCGAGGCGGTGGAGGGGGGAGTATAGCCGAGATGCGCGGGACTCGAGCTCAGGGGGTGCGGGCGGGCGGCGCGGGCGGGTTGGCGCGGGCGGCCGCCACCCGCCGGGCGGCGGCGTAGGCGGGCGGCGCGATCTCGAGGAAGCGAGCGAACCACGACCGCGCCTCGTCTCGCCGCGCCGTTCGCCAGAGCAGGGTGGCGAGGTTGAACGTCGCCTCGGCGTCGTCCGGCGCGAGCCGGATCGCCTCGCGCAGGTGGGGCTCCGCCTCCGCCACGCGTCCCAGGGAGAGGAGACACGCCGCGAGCTGGGCGCGGGCGTAGGCGGACGCGGGATCGAGATCGACCGCGCGCCGCAGGGGCCGGACGCCGAGCTCCGGGTGGCCCGCCACGGAGAGCGCGGTTCCCAGGTTCACGAAGGGGCGGAGCTTGGCCGGGGACTTCGAGGCGGCGTCGTCCCAGAGCGAGACGTCGCTCGCCCACGCCTCGTTCCGCCACCGGGTCGCGACCGCCAGGACGAGGGCCGTGGCCAGCCCGGCGAGGGCCACCGTCCGCTGCCCGCCCAGGCGCGGCAGCCGCCGCACCAGGTGCGCGGCGCCCGCCGCCGCCGCGACGAAGATGCCCACCGACGGGAGGTAGGCGCGGTGCTCGTTCATGACGTCCGCGATGGGGATGACGCTCGACTCCACGGCCACCGTGGTGAAGAACCAGGCGACGCCGAAGGCGACGAGGCGCGCCGCCGGATCGACCGGCCGCCGCGCGCCGGGGCGGGTGCGCGCCCAGAGGGCGGCCGCCGCCCCGGCCAACGCCGCCAGGATGGCCGCCGGGACGAGCACGCCCGGGGCGAGCAGCGCGCGCTGGATCGGGACGTCGGGATCGACGTTCTGGCCGACGGGCAGGAGGAGCAGCCCGAGGTAGCGCAACACCACGCCGGCCTGGGTGGCGAGGTAGTCGAGGCGCGGGACGGACGACTGGACCCGCGTGGCGTCCGCCACGCGGTCGGCCAGCTCACCGCCGCGGGTGCGCAGCCACAGCCAGGCGAGCGGCACGGCCGGGAGCGTCGCGAGCACGGGGGCGAGCCGCGCGAGCCGCGATCGCGGCGTCCCCTCCAGGAACGCGAGGTCCCACCAGGCGACCGCGAGGGGGAGCGTGAACGCGATCTCCTTGGTGGACATCGCCAGGAGCGCCGACGTCACCACCGCGCCGGGGAGGGCCACCCGGGCCGCGCCGCGGACGGCGCCCGCCTCCGCGCGCAGGCGCCACGCCGCGTACAGCACGACGGCCAGCAGGAAGAAGGTCGCGGCGAGGGAGGTGAGCCGCTGGACGACGTACGTCACCGCCTGCGTCTGGAGCGGGTGCGCGACGAACAGCGCGGCCGCCGCGAACCCGATGGCGCGAGACCACCCGGCGAGCGCCGAGCCGCGGAGCCGCGGCGTCCGGAAGGTGAGGACCACCAGCGCGTAGACGAGCGCGGCGTTGGCGAGGTGGATGGCCAGGTTGAGCGCGTGGAAGCCGCGCGGGTCGAGGCCGCCCAGGCGCCGGTTGAAGGCGAAGCTGAGGTAGCCCACCCACCGCGTGGCCGCGGCCCGGTAGCCCGCCCCGGTGAGGAGCGCGCCGGGCTCCCGGACCAGGGGGTTGTCGCGGATCTGCCGGACGTCGTCGTAGACGAACGCGCCGCCGAGCGAGCTCGAGTAGGCGAAGAGCCCGAGCGCCGCGACGCCGGCGAGGTACGCCCCGTGGCGGCGCCAGGCGGTCGAGGGAGGGTCCGGCGGCGGGAGCGGTGCGGGCATGGCGGTCCAGAAAGGAACGGCGCCCCCGTCGCCGGGGGCGCCGCCATCATGCCACTTGCCGGGTCGACGCTAGAAGATGTTGTCGCCCGTCGCCACCGTCGACTGGCCGTAAGGAGGCGCGCTGACCGTCACGCCGCACTCCACCGGCGTGCCGGCCACGACGCCGGCCGTCGAGTCGAGGAGCGGCTTGAACAGGTAGACGCAGGCGTTGGTGCCGTCGCCGTCGATGTCGGACTGGGCCTGGACGCCCAGCGAGGCGCCGCAGTTGAGGAGCGTGGCGCCCGCGGTGCAGCCGGTCGGCGCGTTGCCCGTGGCGATCGTGTAGCAGCCGTAGGTGTTGCCCTCGATGACCCAGTCGATGGTGGTGGCGGCGGCGATGTCCGCCTGCACCCACTGGCGCTTCGAGGTGGTCGGCGTGCAGCCGGCCGGCAGCAGGCCGAGCGACACGTAGACGCCGGAGACGTTGGCGACGACCTGGCGCTCGCTCTGGCGGAGGGCCTCCTCCGACTTGAACACCGAGCCCACGTTCTCCTTCAGCTCGCTGAACTTCGCGCGGAGCTGGTAGCGGAGGAAGTTCGGGATCGCGATGGCCGCGAGGATCCCGATGATGGCGACGACGATCATGAGCTCGATGAGGGTGAAGCCCTTGGCAACCTTCTTCATGTGACCTCCTGCTGGTGTAGGTCGGAGTGCGTTGGGCGCTCGCCGACTCGGTGACCGGGCTCCCTCTCTGGAAGCGGGCGTCCGGCAGTCGCGGTTCCGAATAGCAGGACCGGTGCCAGCGGCCAGGTCGCGCAAGTGCTCGCCATCAGGCACCCCGCCCTGCGCGTGACGCCGACGCGATGCGCGCATCGGGGTCGGGCGGCATGACCATTTTTGTCACCGGGGGCCGCGCCGTGGTCCTTTGACACGGCCCCGCCGCCCGAAGATGATGCCCGCCGATGATCCTGCGAACCGAGGGACTCACCAAGACCTTCGAGGTAGGTCTCAGGCGCCGCCGCGTCGTCGCCGTGGACGATCTCTCGCTGCAGGTGGCAGAGGGCGAGATCTTCGGCTTCGTCGGGCCGAACGGCGCGGGCAAGACCACGACCATCAAGATGCTGATGGGGCTCATCCACCCGACGCGCGGGAGGGCGTTCATCTTCGACGCCCCCATCCCCAGCCAGGCGGCGAAGGCGCGCATCGGCTACCTCCCCGAGCACCCCGCCTACTACGACTTCCTGACCGGGCTCGAGGCGCTGCGCCTCTTCGCGGAGCTGGCCGGCGTGCCGCCGCCGGAGCGGGCGCTGCGGTGCGAGGAGGTGCTCGGCCTGGTGGGGCTGGCCGGGGCCGAGGACCGGCAGATCCGCAGGTACTCGAAGGGCATGCAGCAGCGCCTCGGCATCGCGCAGGCGCTCGTCGCGGACCCCGCCTTCGTGGTGCTGGACGAGCCCATGAGCGGGCTCGATCCCGTGGGGCGCAAGGAGATGCGCGACGTCATCCTCGAGCTCAAGCGCCGCGGCAAGACCGTCTTCTTCTCGACCCACATCCTCCCCGACGTGGAGACCCTCTGCGACCGGGTGGGCATCATCCTGGGCGGCCGCCTGCGGGACGTCGGCCGGATCGGGGAGCTGCTGTCGCCGCAGGTCCGCAGCGTCGAGGTCACGGCGCTCGCGCCCGGCGCCGCCGCCGAGGCGCTGGCGCGGGGCAAGGTGCTGCGGACCGAGGGGAGCGTCTCCACCGTGGTGTTCCCGGACGAGGTGGCGGCGGACGCCGCGGTCCGGGCGCTGCTCGCCGCCGGAGGCCGCGTGGTGTCGCTCACGCCGCACCGGGAGACGCTCGAGGACTTCTTCGTGCGCCGCCTCGCCGAGGAGCGAGAGGTCGGCCGGCTGCGCGAGGCGTCCTGACCGGCGTGCCCGAGCTCGAGTCGATCATCCCCGACGGTCTCCTCGCGGCGTTCGCCGCCGCCTTCGGCGCGGTGGTGGGGAGCTTCCTCAACGTGGTGGTCGCGCGCGTCCCGCACGGCCTCTCGGTGGTGCGGCCGCGGTCGCGCTGCCCGCGGTGCGGCGCCCCCATCGCCTGGTACGACAACGTGCCGGTGATCTCGTGGATCGTGCTGCGGGGGCGGTGCCGCGGCTGCCGCGCGCCCATCTCCCTTCGCTACCCGGTCGTCGAGCTGCTCGGCGCCGCGGCGGCGGTCGCGGCGCTCGCGCGCCACGGGCCGGCGCCGGAGGCCGCGGTGGAGTTCGCCTTCGTGGCGCTCCTGGTGGCGCTGCTCTTCATCGATCTCGACACCTGGCTCCTGCCGCACGCGCTCACCTGGCCGGTGATCGCGCTCGGCGTCGCGGCGGCCGCGCTCGGCGCGGGCGCGGCGCCTTCGCTGCGCTCCTCGCTCTCCGGCGCGGCGGCCGGGTTCGGCGCCTTCGCCCTCGTCTCGCTGGTCGGATCGAGGATCTTCCACCGCGAGGCGCTCGGCTGGGGCGACGTCTGGCTGCTCTCCGGGCTCGGGGCCTTCCTCGGCGCCGGCGCGCTCCTCCCGGTCGTCCTGCTCGCGTCGCTCCAGGGCAGCGTGGTCGGCCTCCTGCTCATCGCCCTCGGCAAGGGCGAGCCCGGGCCGGCGCCGGGCCCGGCGGCCGACGCGACCCCGACCCCGACCTCGACCGCGACCTCGACCCCGACCTCGACCCCGACCTCGATTTCGACCGCGACCCCGACCTCGACCTCGACCGCGACCCCGACCGCGACCCCGACCGCGACCCCGACGACCGTTCCTCCCGAGCCACAGGAAGACAAGTGGGTCCCGCCGCGCCACGCCATCCCGTTCGGCCCCTTCCTCGTCCTCGCGGCGCTGGAGTGGCTGTACGGGGCGGCGGTCCTGGCGTCGGCGGTGCCGGCCCTCGCGGTGTTCCGGTAGGCCCGTGCGCGCCCGCATCCGCCTCCTGCTCGTGCTGCACGCGACCGCCACGGCCGCGGCGGCGGGCGCCGTCCTGCTGGCGGGCGGCGCGCCGCTCCTCGCCGCACGGGCGCTCGGAGCGCGCTCCTTCGCGCTCCTCGCGGCCGTCGCGGTGCTGGCCGTCGCCGCCGTGGGCGTGCTCGTCCTCTTCCGCGGGGTGGCCCGCCCGCTCGAGCGCCTCCTCTCCGCCGCCGAGCGGCTCGGCGCGCCCGAGGGGGGGCTCCCGCCGCTCGGACCGCCGGACGACGGCGGCGGCTCGGCGCTGATGCGCGCCGCGCTCGCGTTCGAGCGCGTGTCGGCCGCGCTGGCGGACGACCGGGCCCGCCTCGCCGAGAAGGTCGCGGAGCTGGGAGCCGCGAACGAGCGGCTCGAGGCGGCGCGCGAGGAGCTGCTCCGCGCCGAGCGGCTCGCCACCGTGGGCCGCCTCGCCTCCGGGATCGCGCACGAGGTGGGCAACCCGCTCGGCGCGATCGCCGGCTACGCCGACCTGGCGCGCGACCGGATCCGGGACGGACGGCCCGCCGCCGAGGTGGAGGACTTCCTCGGCCGCATCGCCGCCGAGGCGCAGCGGATCGACGCGATCGTCCGCGACCTGCTCGCCTTCGCCCGCCCGCCCGCGCCCGCGCCCACGCTGGCGGCGGTGGAGCTGACCGCGGCGGTGGACGCCGCGGTCCGGCTGGCGCGCGTGCAGGGCCGGCTCCGGGACGTCGAGGTGCGCGTGGACCTCGGCGGCGGGCCGCGCGTCCTGGCCGACGAGCGTCGCCTCACGCAGGTGATCCTGAACCTGCTCCTCAACGCGGGGGATGCGGTGGGAGGCAGGGGCCGCGTCGAGGTGGCGGCCCGACCCGTGCCGGGCGCCCCGGACCGCCTCGCGCTCACGGTGGTGGACGACGGCCCGGGGATCGCGCCCGCGATCCTGCCGCGGATCTTCGACCCGTTCTTCACCACCAAGGACCCGGGGCGGGGAACGGGCCTCGGCCTGGCGGTGTGCCACGGCATCGTCGAGTCGTTCGGCGGCGACATCTCGGCGGCGAACGGGCCGCGCGGCGGCGCGGTCTTCCGGGTGGTGCTCCGCGCGCCCGGGCCGGCGGGGGACCGCGCCGGCCCGTGCTAGAGTGGCGCCGTGTTCCGGAGCGTCCTCGTCGTCGACGACGAGCCGTCGATGCGCCACCTCCTGTCCGTGATCCTGGCGGATCGCGGGTACGAGGCGCGCGCGGTGGCGAGCGCCGAGGACGCGCTCAAGGAGCTGGCCGCCCGGGAGTACGATCTCGTCCTGACCGACGTGCGCATGCCGGGGATGGACGGCATCGCGCTCCTGCGCGAGGCGCAGCGGCTGCAGCCCGACGCGACGGTCATCGTGATGAGCGCCTACGGCTCGCAGGAGGCGGCCATCGAGGCGATGAAGGCGGGGGCGTACGACTTCGTCTCCAAGCCGTTCCGGCCGGACGAGGTGGTGCTGGTGCTCCGCAAGGCGGAGGAGCGCGAGCGGCTGGCGCGCGAGAACCGCCGGCTCCGCGGCGAGCTGGCCGCCGCCTACCGCCCCGAGCACATCGTGGGCGCGTCGGAGGCCGTCCAGGAGCTGCTCCGCCGCGTCCGCAAGGTCGCGCCGCAGAAGACCACCGTCCTGCTCCACGGCGAGTCGGGCACCGGCAAGGAGCTGGTGGCGCGGGCCGTCCACGAGCTGTCGCCCCGCGCCAGCTTCCCCTTCGTGGCCGTGAACTGCGGGGCCATCCCCGCCGAGCTGCTCGAGTCGGAGCTGTTCGGCCACGTGAAGGGCGCCTTCACCGACGCCAGCCGGAACAAGAAGGGGCTCGCCGCCGAGGCCGACGGGGGGACGCTGTTCCTCGACGAGATCGGGGAGCTGCCGCTGGGGCTCCAAGTGAAGCTCCTCCGCTTCCTCCAGGAGGAGGAGGTGCGGCCCGTCGGTGACAACCGCTCCCGCAAGGTCGACGTGCGCGTGGTGGCCGCCACCGCGCGGGACCTGAAGCGCGCCGTGGCCGAGGGGCGGTTTCGCGAGGACCTCTTCTACCGGCTGGACGTGGTGGGGGTGCGGCTGCCGCCGCTGCGGGAGCGGCCCGGGGACGTGCCGCTGCTGGCGCGCCACTTCCTGGCGCGGTTCGCGCCGCTCCGGCCAGAGCTGGCCGGCCTCGAGTTCTCGGAGGAGGCGCTCGCGGCGCTGGCCGCGCACCGCTGGCCGGGGAACGTGCGCGAGCTCGAGCACGTGGTGGAGCGCGCGGTGGTCCTGGCCGAGGGGCCGGTGATCGCGGAGGAGGACCTGCCGGACGCGGTCCGCGCCGGCTCCGCTCCCCAGCCCGGCGTGCCCGCGCCGGAGGGCTCCCTCTCCGTCAAGCGCGCCACCCGGGAGCTGGAGGAGCGGCTCATCCGTGCGGCGCTGGAGCGGACCGGCGGGAACCGCAGCCGCGCCGCCGAGCTGCTCGACCTCTCGTACCGGGCGCTCCTCTACAAGATCAAGGACTACGGACTGGGCTGACGGGACCGCCCGCCGCCCTGCTGTCCCCCGGTCAAGCGACGCTGGGTCCGGGCGCCGGCCTGCCCCCGTCGCAAAGATGCATCATTACGCATCACGATGCCTCGCCGATGCATCCGTGTACTACAAAGGCCGATATCGGCGGGGACGCCTTTCTTGATCCGATCGGGGGCGATCGCTTAGCGTGGCCTCGCATGCCTGCCCGATCGGCGAACAAGGCGACGAACCGGGTGCGCCGCGCGCCCAACAACCTGCAGCGCCTGCGCGAGGACCAGCTCCTCACCAAGGCCGAGCTGGCGCGGAAGGCGGGCGTGTCGCCGCTGACGGTGGCGCGCATCGAGAGCGGCCTCGAGTGCCGCATGGACACCCAGCGCAAGATCATCCTGGCCCTCGGGCTGCGGCCGGCGGATCGCGCGAAGGTCTTCGGGGACGGGCGCCGCGGCATGCGCCTGCGCTCGTAGGGGGACGCCATGGCGAAGAGCAAGCTCGCCCTCGGCCTGGACATCGGCTCCTCGAGCGTGAAGCTCGTGCAGCTCCGCGAGAAGAAGGGCGGGTTCGCGCTGCAGGCCTACGGGGCCGCGCCGCTGCCGCCCGAGGCCATCGTGGACGGCGCCCTGATGAACTCCTCCGCCATCGTGGCGGCCATCCAGGAGCTGGTGGCGCAGCAGAAGGTGAAGCCCAAGGAGGTCGCTATCGGGGTCCGCGGCCACTCGGTCATCATCAAGAAGATCTCGCTGCCGCGCATGACGCAGGAGGAGCTCGACGAGTCCATCCAGTGGGAGGCGGAGCAGTACATCCCCTTCGACGTGAAGGACGTGAACATCGACACGCAGATCCTCACCCCGGAAGGCGACGCCGCCGGGCAGATGGACGTGCTCCTGGTCGCCGCCAAGAAGGACATGATCAACGACTACACCTCGGTCTGCGCCGAGGCCGGGCTCACCGCCACGGTGGTGGACGTGGACGCCTTCGCGGTCCAGAACGCCTACGAGGCCAACTACGACGTGGACCCGGGGCAGACGGTGGTGCTCATCAACGTGGGCGCCGCGGTCTCCAACATCAACGTGCTGTCGCGGGGCATCACCACCTTCACCCGCGACGTCACCATGGGCGGGAACGCCTTCACGGAGGAGATCCAGAAGCAGCTCAACATCTCCTACGACGAGGCGGAGGCGCTCAAGGTCGGAGGGCAGGGCGAGACCGACGCGGTGGTGCCGCAGGAGGTGGAGCGGGTCATCCAGGGCGTCGCCGACCAGATGGGCGGCGAGATCCAGCGGTCGCTCGACTTCTACTCGGCCACCGCCTCCGACGCGAAGATCGCGAGGGTGTTCATCTCGGGCGGGACGGCGCGGATCCCGGCGCTGTTCAAGGTCATCGAGGCGCGCGCCGGCGTGCCGGTGGAGATCCTGAACCCCTTCAAGAACATCGAGATCGACAACAAGCGGTTCGATCCCGCGGCGCTCCTCTCCGCGGCGCCCAGCGCCGCGGTGGGCGTCGGGCTCGCGCTGCGCCGCCCCGGGGACAAGTGAGCCATGGTCCGCATCAACCTCCTCCCGGTCCGGGTCTCGAAGAAGAAGCAGGCGGGGAAGCAGCAGCTCTGGCTGTTCGCGCTCGCCGTGGTGCTGGCGCTGGTCGGGAACTGGTACTGGGCGGGCCTGCGGCGCTCCGAGCTGGAGACGCTGGACGCGAAGATCGCCCGCACCAAGGCGGACCTGGCGCAGCTCGACCGGATCATCGGCGAGGTGAAGGACATCAAGGAAGCGAAGCGCGGCCTCCAGGAGAAGCTCGACGTCCTCGACAAGCTCAAGGCGGGGCGCTCGGGTCCGGTCCGCATGCTCGACGAGCTGGCGCGCATCGTGCCCAAGCGCGTGTGGCTCAGGAGGTTCGACGAGAAGGGGGGCAACGTCGTCTTCGAGGGGTACGCCATGACCATCGACGACGTGTCGGCGTTCATGACCGAGCTCAAGAAGGCGCGGTACTTCGGCGACGTGGAGCTGAAGAAGACCGTCGCCAAGGAAGACAAGGCGGTGAAGGCGGTGAAGCTGGTCGACTTCGTCATCACCGCCGCGGTGCGCTACGACGTCCCGCTCGCGGTGGCCGGCGCCCCGGCGCCGGGCGCGCGGCCGGCGGGGAAGTGAGCCATGGAGAAATTCATCGAGCGCATCGCGAAGGCGCCCCTGGGGGCGAAGCTCGGCGTGGTGGCCGGGGTCGTCGTCCTGCTCTTCGCGCTCAACTACTTCGTCTTCTCGATCCCCGCCGGGCCGTCCATCTCCGACATGGAGGTCCGGATCAAGCGGGGGCGGGCCGATCTGGTGAAGCTCGACGCCGAGTACAGCGAGAAGACCGCCATCGCCAACAACCTGAACCAGTTCCGGCGCGAGAAGGAGCTGCTGGAGCAGCGGCTCACCGAGGCGCTCTCCGAGCTGCCCGAGGAGAAGGACATCGACGGGCTCCTCCAGCTGTTGCAGGACCGCGCCCAGAAGGCGGGGCTGGACATCTCCACCATCGAGCCGCAGGGAGTGGTCAACGAGCAGTTCTACGCGCGCATTCCCATCCCCATGACCGTGGTGGGCAACTTCCACGAGATCGCGACGTTCCTCGACTCGCTGGGCCGCCTGCGGCGGATCGTGAACGTCTCCGACCTCACGCTCGACACCCCCAGGGACGTGAGCGGGAAGCTGGTGCTGAACGGGAAGTTCCTGACCACCACGTTCATGTTCGTCGCCTCCGGCGGCGGCGCGGGCGCCAAGAAGGGAGCGGCCAAGTGAACCGCGCCGTCCTCGCCGCGGTCCTCGCCGCCGCGCCGTGCGCGCTCGGATGCGGCGGCAAGCCGTCGAAGCCGGCGGCCCCTCCGGTGGGCACCGCGCCCGCTGCCGCGGCCCCTGCCGCTGCGACGGCGCCGGCGCCCGCCCCCGCTGCCCCCGTCAAGCCGGCCGAGCCGGAGTGGTCGTACTCCTCCGTGGGCAAGCGGGACCCGTTCAAGAGCTTCCTGCTGGAGCCCGAGAGCCGGCCGGTGCTCACCTCCCGCTGCGCCACCCCCCTCGGCAAGTTCGAGATCGACCAGCTCAAGCTCGTGGCGGTGGTGACCGGCCTCGAGGATCCCGTCGCGATGGTCGAGGCGCCGAACGGCGTCGGCTACGCCGTCCGCCGCGGTGCCTGCATGGGCAAGAACGGCGGCGTCGTCGCCGCGGTCCGCACCGGTGAGCTCGTGGTCAGCGAGTGGGCCGTGCGGGCCGACGGCTCCAGAGACCGCACCCAGACCGTGCTCCGCCTCCCCAAGGAAGCGGCGCTCAACCTCGAGGAGTAGCCTCATGAAGATCCTCCACGCGCTCGCCGGCTTCGTCCTCTGGGGCGCCCTCGCGGTCGGGAGCCCGGTCCGGGCGGTCGAGCCCAACGTGATCCGGTCGATCGACGTGGCGGAGCGCGGCGGCGCCGTCGAGCTCTCCATCCTGGGCTCGCGCGCTCCGGCTTACACGGTGTTCAAGCTCGCCTCGCCCCCCCGCCTCGTCGTGGACCTCGCCGGCGCGGACGTGTCCGGGATCGCCTCGCCCGTCGAGATCGGCAAGGGCGGCGTCGTCGCCGTCGCGACGGCGGAGTACAAGGACGAACGGAGCGCCGTCGGCCGCGTCATCGTGGCGCTCGACGGGGCGCGCCGTTACGAGGTGACGCCGCGCGGCGACGCCGTCGTGGTCCGCATCCTGGCCGAGGGCGAGAAGGCAGCCGAGTCCGGCCCGGCGCAGCAAGAGGCGATCGCGGCCGCGACCCCGTCACCGACCGCGACCCCGACTGCGACCGCGACTGGGACCGCGACCGCGACCGCGACCGCGACTGCGACCGCGACTGCGACCCCGACCGCGACGGCGACCCCGACCGCGAGCGCGTCCCCGACTGAGTCCCCGACCGCGTCCGACCACGTCGTCGCCCACAAGGTGGACGAGGCGAAGGTCAGCCACGCCGCCCGGACCCTCACCGGCGTGCGCGGGGGCAGCGACGCGCTCGTGCTCCGGACCGACGGCCAGGTCGCGCGCATCGAGATCCTGGAGCTCGACGATCCGCCGCGCCTCGCCATCGACCTGTACGGCGTCTCCAGGGCGCCGCACGGACCGGTGAAGGTGGAAGGCGCGTTCCGACAGGTCCGCTTCGGCCGCGACGCCGCCAAGGTCCGCGTGGTCCTCGACGCCGACGGCGCGCTGCCGCGGTATCAGGTGAAGCGCGTGAAGGAGGGGGTCGCGGTGGTGACGACCGCGGGCGCGAGCAAGGCCGCGACGCCGGCCGCGACCGCGGCCAGGACCACGAACCCGACTGCTGCCACCGCGACGAAGGCTCCCCCGGCTCCGACCCCGGCCGCGACGTCGGCCGCGACCCCCAACCCCACCACGACCACGATGTCCAAGGACGCCTCGCGCGCCCGCACCCGGATCACCGACGTCCGCTTCGCCCAGCAGGGGGGCGCGGCGCGGATCGAGATCGCCGGCAAGCCGCGCTACACCGTGTCGCGGCCGGACGGCCGGACCGTCGTGCTCTCGCTCGAGGACTCCGAGCTGCCCAAGCGCTTCGAGCGGTCGCTCGACACCAGCGCCTTCAAGGGACCGGTGACGATGGTCTCCTCCTTCAACCAGCCGGGGACCGGCCAGGTGAAGATCGTGGCGACCCTCCGCGGCGAGGCGCACGATGCGCTCGTCGAGACCGCCCAGGGGCTCGCCTGGACCTTCGGCGCGGGCCCCGTGCCGCGCCGCGAGGCCGACGAGGCGCCCATCGTCCTCACCGACGGCGCCTTGCCGGCGCAGGGCTCGGACGCGCAGGCCGCCGGCTTCGCCTCGGAGGCCCCGGCGTACGCGCTGTCGGGAGCGCCGCAGAAGAAGGGCTACACCGGCCGGCGCATCACCCTCGACTTCCACGACATCGACATCCGCAACCTGCTGCGGCTCATCGCCGACGTGTCGAAGAAGAACATCATCCTCGCCGACGACGTCACCGGGAAGGTGACCGTGTCGCTGCGGAACGTGCCCTGGGACCAGGCGCTCGACCTCGTCCTCCGCACCAAGGGGCTCGGCAAGGAGGAGATGGGCAACGTCATCCGCATCGCGAAGTTCGAGGAGCTCGCCAAGGAGCAGGAGGCGCAGGCCAAGGCAGCCGAGGCCCGCAAGCCGCTCATCCCGCTGAAGGTCCGGATCATCCCGGTGAACTTCGCGCGCGCCGGCGAGATGTCCGGCCGGGTGAAGGAGGTGCTCACCGAGCGCGGCACCGTCTCCACCGACGAACGCACCAACGTGCTCATCGTGAAGGACGTCCAGGAGGCGCTGATCCGCGCCGAGGGGCTGGTGCGCAACCTCGACACCGAGATCCCGCAGGTGCTCATCGAGGCGCGCATCATCGAGGCCTCGACCAACTTCAACAAGGCGCTGGGCGTCCAGTGGGGCGGCAACGGCGGGTTCGCGCAGGCCACCGGGAACCCCACCGGCGCCGTCTTCCCGAACAACGCCACCGCGGTTGGCGGCGCGGGCGGCACGGCCAGCCCCGGCTCGCCCTCCACTCCCAACTACGCGGTGAACCTGCCGGCGGCGGTCGGCGCCGGCCAGGGCGGCGCCCTCGGGTTCATGTTCGGCTCGGCCGGCAGCGCCTTCAACCTGAACCTCCGCATCTCGGCGCTGGAGAACTCCGGCGTGGTGAAGACCATCTCCGCCCCCAAGATCGCCACCGTGGACAACAAGGAGGCGACCATCGGGCAGGGCATCTCCATCCCGTTCTCGCAGGTCTCCGCCGCCGGCGTGAACACGGTGTTCATCGAGGCGAAGCTCGAGCTCAAGGTGACCCCGCACGTCTCGCAGGACGGCTCGATCCTCCTCAAGATCAAGGCCTCCAACAACCAGCCCAACCCGCAGCTCACCGGCGCCAACGGCCAGCCCTCCATCACCAAGCGCGAGGCGGACACGGACGTGCTGGTCAAGGACGGCGAGACCACGGTCATCGGCGGCATCTACACCCGGCAGACCTCGAACCACGTGAGCCAGGTGCCGTTCCTGGGGAACATCCCGCTCATCGGCTTCTTCTTCCGGACCACGACCGACGAGGACGACCGGACCGAGCTCCTCATCTTCATCACCCCGCGCATCCTCAACCGCCCGGCGGCGGCCGCCGCCGCGAGCAACTAGGAGACCCCGTGAGAACGAGCACGATCCCCGTCCTCGCGGCGCTGCTCTTCGCGAGCGGCTGCGTCGACAACCGGTCCTCGGTCGAGATCTTCGGGATTTGCGCGCCGCCGACCCAGGCGGACACCTGTTCCGAGGCGGCCACCTGCGCGAACAGCCTGGCTTCCCCCCGGCTGGATCACTATCTGACGGTCACCTTCGCTGGCGCGACCGTCGACAACCCGCTCGAGTCCTGGTTCCAGTTCAACAACCAGCTGGTCAACAACGCCGACGTCGAGACCGGCCGCGTGAACACCAACGACTTCACGGCGACCGAGCTGCACCTGAGCTACGACGCCTCGGGGGTGTCGATTCCCTCCGTGCACTTCGCGACCGGCGCGTTCACCGTGCCCGCGGCCGGGACCACCACGATGGTCCTGAGCCTGATCCCGGAGACGCTCTCGCCCCAGATCGGGGCCGCCATGACGGCGCGGGGGCTGACAAACGTCCCGGTGGTGGTCCACCTCCGCCTCTTCGGCCACCTGCTCGACGGCTCCACCATCGAGACGGGGACGTTCGACGTCGCGGTGAACGTGTACAACGACGACCTGTGCAATGCCACCGTCGGCCCCGCCGCCGACCCGCCCTTCCTCAGCCCCTGCGACTGCCCGACGGCCGGCCAGTCCCCGTTCTTCTGCCCGGGCTTCGATCCGTTCGGAACCTCCAGCATCACCTGCAAGTGACCGGCTGCGGCACCGGGAGGCGGGCGTCCGGCGGCCGCGTTTGACGCGCCGCGTGCCGGGACGAACCTTGACGCGGGTCGAGGGGGCGGGCTAGAACCCCGCTCGTCCCGCGCGTCCAGCCGAAAACACGGCGCTTTTCCGGCGCACGGGAGGCGAGCATGGGGTTCCGCGAGCATCTCGAAGAGGTCTGCCGCAGCGTCGACGGAGCGCTGGCCTGCTCGCTCATGGGCGTGGACGGCATCGAGGTCGACACGCACCTCGCGGGCGACGACGGCGACGTCGACGTGAAGAGCCTGCTCATCGAGTACTCGGGCATCTTCCGCACCGCGCGCGAGGCGGCGGAGGCGCACGAGGCGGGCGGCGTCGCCGAGGTGAGCATCCAGACGGACAAGGTCCTGACGGTGGCCCGCCTCGTCTCGCCGGAGTACTTCATGGTGGTGGCGCTCGATCCCGGCGGAAACTTCGGGAAGGCGCGCTTCATGCTGCGCATCACCGCGCCGAAGCTCCGCGCCGAGCTCTAGCGCCCGAGGCCGCCGGCCCCGGGGGCGGCCCCGTCCTCGGGCGGGCGGCGGCGCGGGTCCCCACCTTTCTTCCACATCGACGAATCGAAGGAGCGTTGCCGAGATGGCCGATACCCTGGACACCTCCCAGTTCCGCCGCGGGCTCAAGATCGAGATCGACAAGGACCCGTGGGAGATCGTCGAGTTCCAGCACGTGAAGCCGGGCAAGGGCTCGGCCTTCGTGCGCACGCGGATCCGGAACCTCATCACCGGCCGGACCATCGAGAAGACCTTCAAGTCCGGCGACGTGGTGGGCAAGCCCGACGTGGACGAGCGGGAGATGCAGTTCCTCTACCGCGAGGGCGACCACTACAACTTCATGGACAACAAGAACTACGAGCAGACGTTCCTCACCGCGGAGCAGATGGGCGACACCCGGAACTTCATCAAGGACAACACCACCACGCACATCCTGTTCTTCAACGGGAAGGCCATCGGCGTGACGCTCCCCAACGCGATGGACTTGCGCGTGGTCAAGTGCGATCCGGGCGTCCGCGGCGACACCGTCTCCGGCGCGACCAAGCCCGCCACCCTGGAGACCGGCTACGTCGTGAACGTCCCCCTCTTCATCAACGAGGGCGACCTCCTTCGGATCGACACCCGCACGGGCGAGTACCTCACGCGCGTGGCGGGGTAACCTGCGGCCCTTCGCCTTCGGAGAACCCACATGGCCACCCGACCGCTCAAGCCTTCCGAGCCCACCCCGCTGCACGACGCCACCTTCTCCATCGAGGACGTGAAGAAGCTCGTCCAGCTGGTCGAGAAGACCGACGTGACCCACGTCGCCTGGAAGCGGGGCGGCGAGAAGATCGTCGTCCGCCGCGGCGCGCTCGGCCCGGCCGGCTCCGGCCCGGCGCTGCACGCCGCGCCGGTGGTCGCCGCGCTCGCGCCCGTCGCCGCGCCGCCCGCCCCGGCCGCCGCCAAGGCCGAGCCGAAGAAGGACGACAAGCCCGGCACGGTGGTGAACTCGCCGTTCGTGGGCACCTTCTACCGCGCGCCCTCGCCGGACTCGCCGCCGTTCGTGGAGATGGGGACCAAGGTGAAGAAGGGCCAGACGCTCTGCATCGTCGAGGCGATGAAGCTCATGAACGAGATCGAGAGCGAGGCCGACGGGACCGTCGCCGAGATCTTCGTGCAGAACGCCACGCCCGTGGAGTTCGGCGAGCCGCTCTTCCGGATCGTGCCGGGCTAGCCCGGCCAAGAGGCGAGGCATGTTCAAGAAGGTCCTCATCGCCAACCGGGGCGAGATCGCGCTCCGGGTGATCCGGGCGTGCCGCGAGCTGGGCGTCGCCACCGTGGCGGTCCACTCCACCGCCGACGGCGAGTCGCTCCACGTCCGGTTCGCCGACGAGGCGATCTGCATCGGGCCGCCCCCCTCGAAGCAGAGCTACCTGAACGCACGGGCGCTGCTGGCCGCCGCCGACGTCTCCGGCGCGGACGCCCTCCACCCCGGGTACGGGTTCCTCTCCGAGAACGCCGACTTCGCCGAGATGGTGAAGAACATCGGCCTGCACTGGATCGGCCCGCGGCCGGAGATGATCCGGCTCATGGGGAACAAGGTCGCGGCGCGCGAGGCGATGGAGAAGGCAGGGCTGCCGCTCCTCCCCGGCGCGCGCGGCAAGCTCGCCGACGCCGACGAGGCGGAGCGCATCGCCGGAGAGGTGGGCTTCCCGGTGATCCTCAAGGCGGCCGCCGGGGGCGGGGGCCGCGGCATGAAGATCTGCCGCGACCGGAGCCAGGTGCGCCAGCTCTTCGAGACCGCCAGCAACGAGGCCCTGGCCGCCTTCGGCGACGGCTCCATGTACCTGGAGCGCTACGTGGAGATGCCGCGGCACATCGAGCTGCAGATGGTGGCCGACGAGCACGGCAACATCATCCACCTCGGCGAGCGCGAGTGCTCGGTCCAGCGGCGCCACCAGAAGCTCATCGAGGAGTCGCCCTCGCCGGCGGTCTCGCCGGAGCTGCGCCGGGAGATGGGCGAGGTGGCGCTCCAGGCCATGCGGAGGATCGCCTACAACAACGTGGGGACCATCGAGTTCCTCATGGACGAGAAGGGCCGCTACTACTTCATGGAGATGAACACGCGCATCCAGGTGGAGCACCCGGTGACCGAGCAGGTCTACGGCCTCGACCTCCTGCGCGAGCAGATCCGGCTCGCCGCGGGCGAGAAGCTGGAGCGGGCCCAGGCGTCGGTGGTGCCCATCGCGCACTCCATCGAGTGCCGCGTCAACGCCGAGGACCCGGTCACCTTCGCGCCGTCCCCCGGCAAGATCACCGGGTACCACCAGCCCGGCGGCTACGGCGTGCGCGTCGACACCATGGCCTACGAGCAGTACAAGGTGCAGCCCTACTACGACTCGCTGGTGGCGAAGCTGATCGTCACCGGCGCCACCCGCGAGATCGCGCTGAAGCGCATGCTGCGCGCGCTCAACGAGTACGTGATCGAGGGCATCAAGACCAACATCCCCTTCCACAAGCGCGTCCTCGCCGACCCGCGCTTCGTCGAGGGGCGATACGACACGCGCATCGTGGACCAGATCCTGAACCCGCCAGCGCCCGTGGAGGCGCCGGCGAAGGAGGCCGGCCCCCCGGCCCCTCCCAAGGCCGCGACCGCCGGGTAAGGCGAGCGTCACGCGTTCGCCCGTCCCTGATCGAAGGGGCGGGAAAAGCGAAAAATCCCGCGTGGCTTCGCGGGATTCGCGCCTTGACCGACCCCGGCGCGTCCATTACCCTGGTCAAGCCCTGGGCCATGCGTCCGGTCCGGAGCCCGTGCGGGTTCCGGCGCCGAAGGCTTGGTCCGTCCCAAGCGAGCGCCTCCAGGCCCGATGGCCGTCGACAAGAACAAGATCATCGCCGAGGCGACCAAGCTCGTTCAGAAGGGCGCGATCGACAAGGCGATCCAGACGTACCAGCGGATCCTCCAGGAGGACGCGAAGGACGTCCGGATCCTCCTCAAGGTCGGCGAGCTGTTCCAGAAGAAGGGCGACGACAAGTCCGCCGCCGACGCGTTCAAGCGGGTGGCGGAGACCTACGCGGAGCAGGGCTTCTTCCTCAAGTCGGTCGCCGTCTACAAGCAGATCGTGAAGCTCGACCCGGACGACGTCCGAGTGAACGAGCGGCTCGCCGGGCTCTACCAGCAGCTCGGCCTGATGAGCGACGCCATGAGCCAGCTCCAGCTCATGGCGGCGACGTACGAGAAGCAGGCCGACGCCGCGCGGCTCACCGACGTCCTGAAGCGGATGGTCGAGCTGGACCCGGACAACATCGCGTCCTCGATCAAGCTCGGCGAGCTGTACATGCGCGCGGGGCAGGGCGCCGGCGCGCTCGAGCACCTGAAGCGCGCCGCGGAGTATCTGAAGAAGCACAGCCGCGCCGAGGAGTACCTCAAGGTCGCCGAGCGGATCGCCTCGCTGCAGCCGAACGACGTCGGCCTCTCGCGCGAGCTGGCCCACATCCACCTCGCCAAGGGCGACACCAAGCGCGCCCTCGCGAAGCTGCAGCTCTGCTTCAAGGCCGACCCGAAGGACGTCGACACCCTCACGCTCCTCGCCCAGGCGTTCCGCGATCTCGGGCAGGTCTCGAAGACGCTCTCCGTGTACAAGGAGCTGGCGCGCGTCCACGAGGAGTCGGGGCGCCGGCAGGAGGCGCGCTCCACCTGGCGCCGGGTCCAGGAGCTCGCGCCGGACGACCCCGAGGCCCGCGAGGCGCTGGGCGGCTCCGCGACCGCCACCCCCATGCCCGGCGCCCACCGGGCCGTCGCCCCGGCCGCGCCCGCCCCCCGCCCCGCCGCGCCGGCGCCAGGTCCGCCTCCCGCGGCGCGCGCCGCGCCGCCGCCGGGTCCGCCGCCGGGCGTCCGCGCCCCGGCCGCCGCCGCGGCCGCCCCGGCCTCCTCCCCCGCGACCGCGGGCGGCGACGGGGCCTCGAAGCTCCTCACCGAGACCGACGTCTACGTGAAGTACGGTCTCCACGACAAGGCGCTCGACCACCTCCGCAAGATCCTCTCCGCCGAGCCGGACAACCCCGACGCGCTCGAGAAGAGCCGCGAGATCCAGCTCGCGGCGGGGCGCGCCGCCGAGGCCGCCGACGCAGGCGCACGGGCCGTGAAGGCGTTCGTGGCGCGGGGGCTCAACGACCGCGGCCGCGAGGCGCTCGCCCGCCTGCGGCAGATCGCGCCCTCGCACCCGCAGCTCGGCGCCCTCGCCGCCGCGGTCGGCTCCACGGAGGAGATCGCGCTGGAGCCCGGAGACATGGAGGAGGTCGCGCTCCTCCAGCCCAAGGTGCCGGCCGCGCCGCCGCCCGACGAGGACGCCCTGGCGCTCGCCGCGGCCCGCGCCGACGGCGACGAGCTGGTCGAGGAGGACGCGGCGGAGCTGGTCGGTGGCGGACCCGAGCTGGGCGACGCGCTCGCCGCCGCGGCCGCGGCCCGCTCGGCAGAGTCCGAGGACGACGTCGTCGAGGAGGAGCCCGAGGCCCCGCCGCGGCCGCCCGTGCCGCCCGCCCGGCCGGCCGCGCAGCCGGCGCGGGTCGCCGCGAGGCCCGCGGCGGCGCCCCCGGCGCCGGCCGCGCGCGCGCCGGCCGCCGGCCCCGCAGCGCGGATCTCCCCCCTCGCCGCGGTGAAGCCGCCCCCGGCCGCGGCGGCGAGCGCGTCGCCCGCGCCCGCACCCGCCGAGGAGGCGGAGCTGGACCTCTCCGACGAGCTGGAGGAGGCCGACTTCTTCGTCCAGCAGGGCCTGTTCGACGACGCCCGCGAGGCGCTCGGGAGCCTGCTCGCCTTCTACCCCGGCCACTCGCAGGTGCTCTCCCGGATCGCCGAGCTGGACCGCCGCGCCGCCCCCGGGGCGGCGCGGCAGGCGTCGGCGGGGGCCGCCCCCTTCGCGCCGCCCGGCGGCGACGAGAGCTTCGACATCGCACGCGAGCTGGCGGAGGAGATCGGCTCGACCGGCGGCGCCGCGGCCGCCGACGAGGACTTCCAGTACTCGGTCGAGGACGTCTTCAGCCAGTTCAAGAAGGGCGTCGAGCAGACGGTGAAGCCCGAGGACAGCGCCACGCACTACGATCTCGGCATCGCCTACCGGGAGATGGGGCTCCTCGACGACGCGGTCCACGAGTTCGAGACCGCGCTGCAGGGCAACGACCGCAAGAAGGAGGTCGACTGCCTCTCGATGGTCGGCCTCTGCCGCATGGCGCAGGGCGACGCCGCCGCCGCGGTGGAGGCGTTCCGCCGCGCGCTCGGATCGGCCCACCTCACCCGGGACGCGGCCAAGGCGGTGCTCTACGAGCTGGCCGCGGCGTACGAGGCCGCCGCCGAGCCGGAGCACGCGCTGCACTGCTACCACAAGGTGAAGGCCGCCGACCCGGCCTTCCGCGACGCGGTCGCCCGCATCGCGGCGCTGGGCGGCGGGCCCGGACGCCCGCCGCCGCCCGATCCCGCCCGCAACGGCGCCTCCGGCCGTGCCGTTCGCGCTCCCGCCGCCCCGCCACCGCCGCCCGGGCCCCGCCCGGGCGCGAAGAAGAACATCGGCTACCTGTAGGACGGACCGCGCGTGAACTATCTCGACTTCTTCGAGCTGTCCCAGGAACCCTTCTCCAACGCGCCGGTCTCGCGCTTCTACTACTCGTCGGCGCAGCACGCGCAGGCGCTGATGCGCCTCACCCACGCCGTCTCGGGGATGAAGGGGCTCGCCATCCTCGTCGGCGACATCGGCGCGGGCAAGACCACGCTGGCGCGGCGCATGCTCGACAGCCTGCCCGAGGAGGAGTACGAGGCCGCGCTGATGGTGATCGTCCACGCCGGGATCACCGCCAACTGGCTGCTGCGGCGCATCGCGCTCCAGCTCGGCGTGGACAACCCGGCCGAGGAGAAGCTGGCGCTGCTCTCGCAGCTCTACCAGCGGCTGGTGAAGATCTACGAGCAGGGGAAGAAGGCGGTCGTCCTCATCGACGAGGCCCAGATGCTCTCCACCCGGGAGATCATGGAGGAGTTCCGCGGCCTGCTGAACCTGGAGGTCCCCGAGCGCAAGCTGCTCTCCTTCGTGTTCTTCGGCCTGCCGGACATCGAGGACAACCTCCGGCTCGACCCGCCGCTCGCCCAGCGGGTGGCGCTCAAGTACCGGCTGGAGCCGCTCAACGCCGACGCCACCGAGGCCTACATCCGCCACCGGCTCCGGCTGGCGGGGGCGCCGCGCGTCCCCTTCAGCGCGGCCGCCCTGCACCGCATCCACCTGCACACCCGCGGGACGCCCCGCCTCATCAACACGCTCTGCGACAACGCGCTGTTCGAGGGGTTCGTGGCGCGGGCCAAGGAGATCGACGACAAGGCCATCGACCGGGTGGCGAGCGATCTCGGGCTGGAGGCGCCCCCGCCCCCGCCCGCGCCCGGCGCTCCGGCCCCGCGCCCCGGCGACCGGGGGCGCATCGACCTGTCCGAGATCGACCGCTACCTCGACTCGCTCGCGAAGTGAAGGTCCCACGCCGGAGCCCCGGGCCAGGCGGGTGAGCCTGGCGGGGGCGATCCGGGGGCCCGGGGGGAGGCACGCCCCCCCGCAAGACGGCCGCTTGGAGTTCCCCCCGACCGGCGGGACAATGGGCTTCCGTGAAGAAGCGGACCATCGCCCTCGCCTTCCTCGCCTTCGTGCTCGTCCTGGTGGCGGGCACGCTCGCGGTCCTGCGCACGCGCTGGGCGGGAGAGTGGATCTGTGCGGTGGCCGCGAGGCGGGTCGAGGCCGCGGCAGGGCTGCCCCTCGCCTTCTCGTCGTGCCGGATCGATCCGCTGCGGCTGGAGGTGGACGTCGAGGGCGTCCGGTTCGGCCCGGCGGACGCGCCGGTCTTCACCGCCGACGAGGTCGGCGCCCGCCTCTCGCCGGTCCAGGCCCTCGGGCGCCGCATCCACCTCGACGCGCTCCGGCTGGTCCGCCCGCGGCTGGTGGCGAAGCTTCCCGGCGGGACGCGTGGCGGCGCCTGCCCGCCGCCGTTCCTGGCGAGCGTGGAGGTGCGGCGGCTGGAGGTGACCGAGGGGGCCTTCGACCTGACGCTCGCCGGCGGGACGCGCGTGGCCGCGCCGCGGATCGACATCCGCTCGCGCCCGGGGGCGCCGCGGACGGGCCTGCGCGCGCTGGTGCCGGGAGGTCGCCGGCCGCGCGTGGAGATCGAGGCCGGTCCGCTGGCGGTGGAGGCGGGCGGCCACGCCGTCACCCTGGAGCGGGCGCGCGCCGAGGGCGAGATCGCGCTCGACCTCTCCTGGGCCGAGATCGCCTCCGCGGAGGCGACCGGCGAGGGCGTCCGGCTCGGGCTGCACGGCCGTCTCACCGACCTCTGCGCCCCGCGCGTGCAGGGTGCCGCCACCGCGGAGGGGCCCATCGCGGCGCTGCTGGCGCTGGCGGGGCGCCCCGACCCGCGCTGGCAAGGAAACGCGAAGGTGGAGGTGCGCGCCTCCGGGGCGCTGCGGGCGCCGGCGCTCTCCGGCACGGTCGCGCTGTCCGGCGCGCGCTGGGAGGGCTTCGAGCCCGGCGACGCCCGCGCCGAGGTGCGGCTCGACCGCGACCGCCTCGTCGTCGAGCGGGTGGAGGTCCCGGTGCCGGGCGGCGTGGTGCGAGCGCACGGCACCGTCCGCCTGGCGCGCGGCCTCCCCGTGGAGGCGGAGGCCGACCTGGACGGCATCGACCTCGCCGACGTCCTCTCGCGCCTGGGCGTGACCGGCTCCTGGGTGTCGCTGCGGCTCTCTGGCACGGCGAAGGTCGCCGGGACGCTGGCGCCGCCGGAGCTCCAGGGGACGGTGGGGGTGGATCTGCGGGACCTCGCCGTCCTGACCCACGCCTGGAACCGGCCGGTGCGCGGCGAGCGCCCGGTGCTCGAGCTGCGGCGCGCCCGCGTCGAGTCCGCCGTCCACGTCGACGCGGGCGGCCTCGCCTTCCAGCGCGCGCGCATCGCCGCCGGGCAGGGCGTGGTGGACGCCGACGCGGAGGTGCACTTCACCCCCGAGGGCGGCTTCCGCGTGCGCGCCGCGGGGTCGGTCGATCTCGGGGCGCTCGGGCACGTGGCCTCGGTGCCGTGGGCGGGCCGCGCGCAGGTGGAAGCCACCATCGCCGCATCGCCGTACGCGAACCCGCGCATCGAGGCACGGACCCGGGTGGAGGGGTTCAAGTTCCTGCAGGTGGATCTGGGGACCGCCTCGGCGGATCTCGCCTGGGCGGGCGGTCCGGACTTCGTGCTCCACGTCCGGAACGTGGAGGGCGTGCGCAACCAGACCCGCTGGTCGGGCGACGCCGCCGTCGACCTCTCCCGCGCCCCCCCGCAGGTCCTCTCCTCCAGCTTCGCGGCGCAGGGAAGGCAGCGCGATCTCTTCGACGCGGTCATGGAGTGGATGCCGCGCACGCGCCTCGTCCGCGACGCGATGGACGGCGACGTGGAGGTGAACGGGACGGCGAGCGGGCCCGCCACCGCGCTCGACGTCTCGTTCGACGCGCGGCTGGGCGCCGGCGCGCTCTACGGCCGGCCCTTCGACTCCGGCCGCGCCGAGGGGAAGGTGCGCCGCGGCGACGAGGTCTTCTTCGAGCGCGCCGAGCTGCGGCGCGCGACCGGCGTGGCGCGCGCCCGGGGCGCGTGGGGCTTCACCGCGCCCTTCCCCTGGGAGCTGGAGCTGTCCTTCGCGGGGTTCCCGCTCGCCGACCTGGGGCTCCCCGGCGGTCCGTGGACCGGCACCGCCAGCGGCACCGCCGCGCTGGCCGGCTCGACCGAGCACCCTCACGTCCGGTTCGCGGCCAACGGCGACGGCGTCTCGCTCCTGGGCGCGCCGCTCGGCACCGTGCAGGCGGGTGGGACCATCACCGACCGCAAGCTGATGCTCACCGCCAGCGCGGAGGGGGCCAAGCTCGCCGCCGAGGCGCAGCTGGAGGGACGCATGCCCTTCCACGCCCAGGGCGAGCTGGCCTTCGAGGACGCGGCGCGGGTGCTGCCCGGCGCGGTGCCCGCGGGGCTCAAGGTCCGCCTGGAAGGGGCCGGCGAGGCCGCCGGGGAGCTGGCCGATCTCGCCGCGGCGCGGGGGCGCCTCACCCTGGCGCGGCTCGCGGTCGGCTACGCCGACCTGCGCGTGGAGAGCGCCGAGCCGGTGCAGGTCGAGGCGGCGGCCGGGCGCGTCGAGGTGCACCCCTTCACGCTGCGCGGCCCCAGCACCGAGCTGTCGCTCGGCGGCGCCCGTGCCGCGGACGGCGCGCTCGACGTCTCCGCCTCGGGGTCGCTCGACCTGGCGCTGCTGGGCGGGCTGCTGCAGGGGCTCCGCAAGCCGCACGGGCAGCTGAGGATCGAGGCGCACGTCTCCGGCACCGCCGACGCGCCCGTGCTGGTCGGCGCCGGCCACGTCGGCGACGCGGGCCTGCAGCTCAAGGGCAGCTCCGTCGCCCTCGGGGCCCTGCGCGGCGACCTGGCCTTCTCCCAGAACCGGGTGCTGTTCGACGACGTGACCGGCGAGCTGAACGGCGGGCGCGTGGCGCTGCACGGCGAGGTGGAGCTGAAGCGGTTCGTGCCCGTGTGGCTGAGGGTGGAGGGCGAGCTGGACGAGGTCCCGGTGGCGGTCCCCGCCTCGCTCCCGGCGACGCTGCGGGGGCGGGTGGAGGCGATCGGGACGCCCGAGTCCACCGCGCTCACCGGCCGCCTGCACGTGCTGCGCGCGCGCTACACCGAGAACGTCGGCCTGGAGCGGGCGCTCTTCGAGCTCCGTGGCCGGCCGGCCGCTGCGCCCAGGGTCTACGACCGGTCCGGCGAGTGGCTCAAGCTCGACGTCCAGCTGGTCGTGGACGGCGACGTGCGCGTGGACAACGACGTGCTCCGGGGGGGCGTCCGGGGCGAGCTGCTGCTGACCGGCACGCTGGCGTCGCCGGGGCTGAGCGGGTCGCTGTCGATGACCGAGGGGAGCCGCGCCACCTTCCGCGGCAACGAGTTCGACCTGAAGCAGGCGGTGGTGACCTTCACGGGTCGTCACACCATCGAGGTCTCGCTGGACGTCCACGGCGAGGCGCAGGTCCGCGACTACGTCGTCTACCTCCACCTCTTCAACACGCTGGAGAAGCCGCAGCTCACCCTCACCAGCAGCCCGGCGCTCACCCAGCAGGACATCATCACCCTGCTCTCGCTCGGCTTCACCACCCACGACGCGGCGGCCGGGACGGGCGTGGGCGGGGTCGCCACCGCCGCGGCGGCCCAGGCGCTGTTCTCGGCGTCGGGCCTCGACGAGCAGGTGCGCCGCTTCGTCCCGCGCGGCGGGCCGCTGCGCGACGTCTCGGTCCGCGTCACCACCGTCTACTCGGACGCGACGGGCCTGGTCGAGCCACGCGCGGAGTTCGAGTCCTGGCTGTGGCAGAACCGGCTGCGGCTCCGGTACCAGGCGCCGCTCTCGGGGGCGCGCGGCCAGAGCGCCCAGGCCGAGGTCCGGCTCGGGAGCCACACCGCGGTGCAGTACCAGTGGGACAACGAGAACCCGGACG
>DATIWK010000123.1:0-39415 GCA_035519395.1 Anaeromyxobacteraceae bacterium
TGTCGCAGGACCAGCTCCGGCCGATGGTGGCCAGGGCGACGGCGGTGGACCTCCTCGCCAACGATCCGAGCCCGGCCCAGGGTCGGGACGCGGAGGCGGAGGCGCTGCTCCGTCGACGGCCGCCAGCGGCGCGGTGAGCGAGCCCCGCGACTCGCGAAAGCCACGACCACCTTGCGGCGACCGGGGCTGTCGAAACGCACGGGGGCCGAAAGACCCGGGGCGGCCCGACGGACGCCGCGTAGCGCCCGATCAGGGCTCCGCGACAAGAACGGCCGCCCTCACGAGCGGCCGTCCAGTCTTTGATGAGGTTGGTTGCGGGGGCAGGATTTGAACCTGCGACCTTCGGGTTATGAGCCCGACGAGCTACCTGGCTGCTCCACCCCGCGTCAGGTGGGAAAGTCGTGAAGCGAGGCGGGGTTGTACAGGCGCCCCCCACCACGGTCAAGCGTTTTCTCCGGGCCTGCCGGCCGGGCTCACCGCTCGGGCCGCTGCCGCCGCGCGCTCGCCCGCCGCGGCGCTCCCCCGCGCTCCATCCGTCTGCCGCCCTCCCCTACCTCGCGGGAGCGAACACGAACGGCCACTCGATGGTCACGGGCTCCGCGGGCCGGAACGGTGTCTGCCACCCGCGGGCCTCGGCCGCGCTGCAGGCGGCCACCTCCGCGATGTCGCCGCGGCGGTCCACCGCCTCGACCTCCTCGACCTCGCCGCAGCGGCTTATCGCGAATCGCAGGGTGAACCGGCCCTGGATGTTCGGGTTCACCTTGAGGTGCCGCTCGTAGCACGCCTTGAACGTCCCCTGCCGCCCGCGGACGAACGCGGCCACCTGCTTCGCGTCCGGCTCGGGGCCGACGCCAGGGTGGGCGCATCCGCCGGCGGCAGCGGGGCCGTCCGGAGCGGGCGTGGCGGCGCTCGCCGCGGGTGCATGGCCGTGGCAGCCGGAGGCGCCGGCCGCGGCGGCCAGCAGCGCAAGGCGCAGGGCGATGACGCGCATCGCCGGGAGGAGAGCACGAGCGGGCCGCATTGGGAATGCCTCCCAGCTCCTCACCTGCCTCCGCGGATCACCGCGCCCGGCAGCAGGAACAGCGCGGCGACCGCGACCATCGTGGCGCCGGTGGGGATCTCCGCGATCCACGAGATCACGTAGCCTCCCCCCGCCGCCACCACGCCGATCGCGGCAGCCACCGAGAACGCGGTCCGCAGCCGGAGACGGAGCAAGAGCGCCGCGGCCGCGGGCAGCGTCAGGAACGCGAAGGTGGGCAGCGCCCCGAGCGCCCGGGCCGACGCCGGGATGGCGAGGCCGATGACGAGGAACAGGAGCGCGTCCCAGAGGCGCACGGGCATCCCCAGCGCCTGCGCGGTCTCGGGGTCGAACGAGCAGAACAGCAACTCCTTCGCGAACACCCCGAGCGCCGCCACCCCGAGCAGGGCAACCGCCACGATCACCCATAGATCCGACGCGGGCACGGCCACCGCGTTCCCGAACACGAGACCACCGAGGTCGTGCGCGGCGTGGACGAGCCGGCTCGCGCCCAGGACGACGAGCGCCGACCCGATGACCCAGCTCGCGCCCACGCCGGCCTCGGTGGGGAGGCGCCGCGAACGGAACGGGCCGAGCACGAGCGCGCCCACCACCGAGCAGGTCATCGCCACGGCGAGCTGCTCCCAGGCATGCTCGGTCTCGATGTGCACCCGCTCCTCGACGAGGAGCGTGGCGACGAGCCCGGCGGTGGAGATCTGGGTGAGCGCTGCGGACACGAACACGGTCCGGCGCAGCACCACGAAGACGCCCAGCAGGCCGAGCAGGAGCCCCGCCACCACCGACGCTGCGAGCGGCACCTGCCAGATCTCCCGCGCCCCCATGAACCCGCGGATCGCCTCGCTCACGGCTGCGCCTCCCGCTCCGCCGGGTAGACCGACCGCCGGCCGTTCTCGTCGCGCAGCACCACCACCGGCCGCCCGTACAGCTCGGAGAGCGCGTCCTCCCGCACCATCTCGTCCCGGCTGCCGATCCGGAAGAGCGCGCGGTCCTTGTCCACGAAGGCGATGCTCCGCGCGGAGTTCGCCACCGCCTCGATCCGGTGGGAGGCCATGACGATGGCGCGGCGCCCGCCGCCGTGCAGCGTGCGGAGCACGTCCATGGTCGCGAGCTCCGCCGCCGGGTCCATGCCGTTGGTCGGCTCGTCGAGCGCGAGCAGCTCCGGGTCGGCCGCGAGCGCCCGGGCGATGAGCGTCCGCTGGCGCTGGCCGCCGGACAGCTCGCCGTAGCGCCGGCCGGACAGGTGCGCGACGCCGACGCGCTCCAGCGCGCCGCGCACCGCCTCCCGGTCGGCGGCACCGGAGCGCCGCCCCGGGCCCAGCGCGGGGAAGCGGCCCATGAGCGCCACCTCCTCCGCGGTGAGCGGCCAGATGGTGTCCACGTGATCGCGCTGCGGGACGTAGCCGATGCGGAGCGGGCGCGGATGCTCCAGGCGCCCGGCGACGAGCGGCAGCGCGCCGAGCAAGGTCCGCATCAGGGTGGTCTTCCCGCCGCCATTCGGTCCCACCAGGGCGAGGAAGTCGCCCTCCGCGACCTCGAGCTCGACCCCGGACAGCAGGGCGAGGCCGTGGTACCCCACGGCCGCCCCGCGCAGCGAGACGAGGGCGCTCAACGGAGCGCCCCGGCGATGCGGCTCACGACGATGTCCATGTAGCTCTCGTAGTCCCTGGCGCCCGGCTCGCCGCCCACGTCCCCCGGGATCAGCACGACCTTCGCGCCGGAGTGCTGCGCCACCACGTCGGCCGAGCGCGAGTCGAAGTAGTTCTCCACGAGGATCGCCTTGACGCCCTCGCGCCGCGCGCGCTCGACCAGCTCGGCGAGGTGCGCCGGCGGCGGCGGCACCCCCGGGCGCGGCTCCAGCTCCCCTCCGTCCACGATGCCCGACCAGTCGAAGAAGTAGACGAGCGTCCGGTGCCGCTCGAAGACCTTGCGGCCCTTCACCGCTGCCAGCACCCCCTGCCAGCGCGCCTCGTCCGCGGCGAGCCGCTTCTGGAACTCCGCGAGCTGCTGCGCGTAGTACCCCTGCCCTCCCGGATCGAGCTGCGTCAGCTTCGCCGCGATGGCCGCCGCCACCTGGCCGGCGCGCCGCGGATCGGTGAGGAAGTGCGGGTTGCCGCCCGGGTGGAGGTCGCCCAGGCTGCGGTCCACCGGCCCCGTCGGCACGTCGAGCACCGCGACGGCGCTCGCGGCCGTGAGCCGCCGCGACCCGTTCGGCTGGATCTCCGCGTTGCGGGACTGGTTCACGAGCGGCGGGAGCCAGCCGATCTCGAGATCGAGTCCGACGTCCACGAGCAGGTCGGCGTTGCGAAGCTTCACCGCCAGGATGGGGTTCGCGTCCACGAAGTGCGGGTCCTGGATCCCACGGGAGAGGCTCTCGACGCGGATGCGGTCGCCGCCGACCGACTTCGCGAGCGAGGCGAGCCCCGGCACCGTGGTCACCACGTTGACGGCGGCCGCGGCGCGCAGCGGCAGCGTCGCCGCGATCGCGGCGGAGAGGAGTGCGAGCCTGGAGGTCATGGCAGGTCCTTCCTAGAACGGGTGCGCGCCGTGCGCGCCGATGCCGAACTCGAGGTGGAGCAGCGCCTCCAGGGCATCCTTGCCGCCCGGGCGCCGGTCCCAGGTCGCCTGCAAACGCACCCGCTGGAACTCGGAGAGGAACCAGCTCGCCACCGCCGACGCGCGCTGCTCCGTGCCCGGGGCCGAGTCGCCCGCCGCCGGCGCCCGATCGTAGCGGACGCCGTAGCCCCAGTACGGGCTCTGCCGCCAGAACGCCTGCGCGTACGTGCCCCACGCCGAGCCGCCCGGCATCCCCGTGAAGCGGCGCCCGTACAGCTCGCCCTGGAGCGCGAGGTAGGCGCGCGTCTCGGGCGGCCGGATGCGCGCGTAGAGATCCACGCCGCCCAGATCCCGGAGCCCCCCCGCTCCTTCGCCGCGCACCGCGGCGGAGAGGCCGACGCCGACGGTGGTGGCCTCTCCGGCGGGGAAGAACTGCACCAGGCGGGCGATGCCGGTGAGCCGATCCCCGGCGGCGCTCGCCCCCGGGTCGAGCGGCGTCGCCGGGGCGGTGTCCTGGCCGGCGAGGTGCAGCTCCGCGAACCACGGCAGCGGCGCGAGCCACGCGACGTCCACGCCCGGACCGGAGAGGACGTCTCCGGCGACGACGCGCGTCGCGGCGAGGGGCGCGTCCACGAAGTCCCAGACGTGCGGGTGCTGCTGCTCGAGCCGGCCGAAGGGGCTGAAGAACTTGCCCGCGCGGACCTGGAGCCCGGCCGGCAAGGAGAGCGTGGTGAGGTACGCCTCCTCGACGTCCACGCCGTCCGGATGGAAGGAGATGAACACGTCGGCGCGCGCGTAGGGGTCCACCACGGACTGGAGCGCCAGCTCCAGCTCCTGGAAGAGCGGCGTCGGCGTGTTGGGCCTGCCGTACAGGTCCGGGCGCGGCGAGCTCTGCGGCACGTCGTAGCCGTCGTAGGCGAGCGCGAAGTCGCCGATGGCCGAGATGTCGGGCAGGAGGAGCAGGCGCGCGTACGGGTTCCCGCCCGTCGTCCCCTGCCCCGGAGCGGCCTGCGGCGCGAGGGCTGCTCCGGTGCCCGGCCCGGCGGCCGGGGGCTGCGCCGCGGATCCCGGCGCGGGAGCGCCCAGCTCCTTCGCGATCTGCTCCTCGAGCTTGCGGCGTTCGGCTTCGTCGCTCGGCGTCAGCGGCCGCGCCGGCGCCGAGCTGCCCACCGGCGCTGCCGCGTTCGGCGAGGGCTGCGCCGCCGCAGCAGTGCCGGGCGCGGACCCGGCGGCTGGCGGCGCCACCTGCTGTGCGGCGGCAGCCGCCGCTGCGAGCGCGGCGAGCGCGCCCGCGATGAAGCGTGCTTTCATGCCCGGATCCTCGGGCGCGCCAGGCGCGCCGCGTGTGTGGCGATGCCAGCCGCTCCCGTGCGGGCGAGCGGGAGGAAGCGTCCCTCACGCGGCCGGCGGCGATTGACCCGGGATCGCCCCCAGGGGAGCGCCCGTCACCGGGGCGGGCCCTGAAACCGCCGGAGGCTCGCCGGTGACGTCGCCGGGCGGGGCGAGATCCGGGATCTCGCTCCGCGCCACGTCGGCGTCGCGCACCGCGCAGGTCGCGCACTCGTCGACCCCGCGCGGTCCCGCGTGAACGTGCGGGGCCGCCGCCAGGACGGTGAAGAGGGCCGCGAGGGCCAGCGCGAGCGCGGTGCGCATCGACCCGCAAGTCTTGGTGGACCCGACCGCGCTGTCAAGCGGAACGGGGGCGCCCGCCGGCTCGCCGGGACGCGCGGACCCAGGCGGGAGCGCGGGCACCGATCCGGTGGAGCGTCACCCCGCGGTGATGCCGGCGAGCCCCAGCGCTGCGATCTCCTCCGCGGAGAAGCCCCCCTCGGCCAGCACCGCGGACGTGTGCTCGCCGAGCCGCGGCGCGGGCCTCCGGGGCGCAGCGGCGCCGTCCATGCGGATCGGCGTGGCCACGCCGCGAACCGGCCGGCCCTCCCACGGCGTGTCCACCTCGACGAAGGCGCCGCGCGCGCGGAGCTGGGGATCGTCGGCCGGCTCGTCGCCCTCCAGCACCGGCGCGAGGCACACGTCGTGCTCCGCCGCGAACGCCGCCCACTCCGCGCGGGTCCGCGAGGCGAAGATCGCCTCCAGCTCGGCGTGCGGGCCGCGGCCTCCTTCCTCGAGCTGGCGAGCGGACAGCTCCGGCCGCCCCACCGCGGCGCAGAACCCGCCGAAGAACTTGGGCTCGAGCGCGCCCAGCGCGACGAAGCGGCCGTCCCGCGTCCGGTAGACGTCGTAGCAGGCGGCGCCGCCCGAGAGCAGCTCGGCGCCCCGGACCAGCGGCGTCCCGCGCGCATGCGCGATCCCGAGCGGCATGGCGAGGAGCGCCAGGACGCCCTCGGTCATGGACACGTCGACGTGCGCGCCCTCCCCGGTCGCCACGCGCCGGACCAGGGCCGCGAGGATCCCCGCCACCGCCGGCCAGGCGCCGCCCGCCACGTCGGCGGCCTGGATGCCGAGCGGCACCGGGCGCTCGGACGGACCGTTCAGCGCCAGCACCCCGGCGGTCGCGCAGTAGTCGAGGTCGTGGCCGGCCCGGAGCCGGTACGGACCGTCCTGGCCGTACCCGCTGATCGAGCAGAGCACCATGCGCGGGTTCTCGGCGCGGAGCGCGTCGTAGCCGACGCCGAGCCGCTCCATGACGCCGGGGCGGAAGGACTCGACCACCACGTCCGCGCGGCGCGCCAGCCGGCGGAGCGCCGCGGCGCCCTCGGGGCGACGCACGTTCAGCCCGATCGACCGCTTGTTCCTGTTGAGCGCGTGGAACGCCCCGGACGCCTCGCCCACCAGCGGCGGCAGGGACCGCACCCAGTCGCCGCCCGAGGGCTCCTCCACCTTCACCACGTCGGCGCCGAGATCGGCGAGGACCAGCGTGGCGAAGGGGCCGGGCAGGAGGCGAGAGAGGTCGAGGACGCGGAGGCCGGAGAGCGGAAGGGACATGGGCGGTCTCGCGCTCCCCTCGCCGTCCCGGCGGCGAGGCGGCGGGGGCGCCGGGGCGCCCGCGCCGTCAGAGGATCTGCTGCAGCTTCATCGCCAGCCCCATGTCGCCCTGGATCCTGAGCTTGCCGGACATGAAGGCCATCTGCGGGTTGAGCTTGCCGTTCACGATGGCGAGGAAGTCGCCGTCGGTCGCGGCCACCGTGCAGCGCGGGTTCTGCGCCGAACCCTCGGTGATCCGGCCGCCCGGGGCCGTGCAGTCCACCGACCACGACCCGCCGCCGGGTCCGGAGATGTTGAACTGGTAGGTCGCGTTGATCTTCGAGACCACGTCCGGCTTCGCCCTGAAGCGTTCGGGGATGTGGTGCTCGAAGACCTCCCTCACCGTGCTCGCTGCCATGCCTGGCGCCTCCCGCGCGATCGACTCCAGAATCGGCGAGAAGGTATGCGGCGCGCGGCTGCGGGTGTCAAGGCGGTCCATCGGCCGTCCGCCCGCGGGAGAGGCTGCGGCGCGTCAGGCGCCGCGGGAGCGGATGGCCTCGCCCACCGCGGCGGCGAGCGCGTCGGGATCGACCGGCTTGAGGAGCACCGCGTCCACCTCCCGCCCGCGTGCGCTCACGATGTCCTCGCGCTCCGCCCAGCCGGTGACGACCACCACCGGCACGGCCGGTGCGATCTGCTTCGCCGCCCTCGCCATCTCCAGGCCGCCCATGCCGGGCATGCCGATGTCGGTGACCACCACGTCCACGGAGCGCTCCGACAGCGTCCTCAGCCCCTCGGAGCCCGTGGCCGCCGCGACGACGTCGTACCCCGCCGAGGCGAGCACCTCGGCCATCAGCTCGCGGTTGTCGTCGTCGTCCTCGACGAGGAGGACGCGAATGCCGCTCGACTCCATGTCGATGCCCTCCCTCCGCCGCCGGGGCGGTACTCGACTAATCACGGACCGCCGCTGCCCGCGATCACTTCCGGGGGCAGTCCGGCGGGGTCGGCCCGGCCGGAGCGGGCGGACGGGCGCTTCTCACTCGGCGTAGAAGGAGTCGAGCAGGGCCTGGTGGCGCTGGGTCACGACCTTCCGCTTGACCTTGAGCGTGGGCGTCAGCTCCCCGGCCTCCTGGGTGAAGTCGCGCGGCAGGATCGCGAACTTCTTGATGGTGGCGTAGCTCGCCTGCCGGGCGTTGAGCGCGTCCACGGCCTGCTGCACCCGGGCGACGACCGCCGGATGATCGTGGAGCGCCGCGCCGGGCTCGATGCCGTGCTCGGCAGCCCACTTCCGCGCGTTCTCCTCGTTGAGCGTGACGAGCGCGGAGAGGAAGCGCCGGCGGTCGCCGTGGACCATCACCTGCGAGACGAGCGGATCGGTCTTGAGGTCGTTCTCGAGGTTCTGGGGCGCGACGTTCTTCCCGCCGGCCGTGACGATGATGTCCTTCTTCCGGTCGGTGATGCGGAGGGCGCCGGAGGGCTCCAGCGTCCCGATGTCGCCGGTGAGGAACCAGCCGTCCCGGAACGCCTCGGCCGTGGCCGCCGGGTTCCGGTAGTACTCCTTCATCAGCCCCGCCCCCTTCACCAGGATCTCCCCGTCCTCGGCGATGCGGATCTCGGTGCCCGGGACGGGCGGACCGACCGTCCCGATCCGGTTGGCGCCGGGCCGGTTCACGCAGGTGCCGGCCGCGGTCTCGGTGAGCCCCCAGCCCTCGAGGATGGTGAACTCGAGCGCGTCGAAGAAGCGGTTGATCTTGGTGGAGAGCGGCGCACCGCCCGACACGAAGAGGCGCACGCGCCCGCCGAACCGCTCCGAGAGCGCCGCGGCGAGCTTCGGGAAGACCAGCTTCCGCCCGAGCAGGAGGCCCAGGCTCTGGTACGGCTTGCCCTCCTCCTGCGCCGCGGCCCAGGCGTCGAAGCTCTCCATCGCCAGGGCGAAGAGCCTGCCCTTCAGGCCCGGCGTGGCGAGTCCCTTCGACAGCACCGCGTTGTAGGCCTTCTCGAAGATGCGCGGCACCGAGGGCATCACCGTGGGCCGCACCTCGCCGGCGTTGTCCACGATGCGGTCGAGCGACTCCACGAACGCCGCGGTCGCCCCCACCTGGAACCAGACCGCCTCGATCACCTTGGCGAACGAGTGCGCCATGGGCAGGAACATGAGGACCACGTCGTCGGGGCGGACGATGTCGATCTCGGCGACGGCGGTCGCCTCGTAGGCCCAGGCGCCGTGGGTGAGCACGACGCCCTTGGGGTTCCCGGTGGTGCCCGAGGTGTAGATGAAGCTGGCCGGGTCGTCGGGGCCGATGGCGGCCAGGCGCACCGCGTGCGCGTCGGGGTGGTCCCGGCGCCAGCTCGCGCCGGCCGCCTCGACGTCGGCGAGCGTCCGCTCCAGCGCGTCGGCCGCCGGCCCCTGGGCGCGGACGATGAGCTCGAGGGCGGGCAGGCTCGCCTTCACCTGCCGCACCTTCGCCACCTGGGCGGCGCTGTCGCAGAACACCGCGCGCGCGCCGGAGTCGGCGAGGATGTACTGGCACTCCGCGGGCGTGTTGGACTGGTAGATGGTGACCGCGATGGCGCCGGCGCCGAGGATGCCCAGGTCGGCGAGGATCCACTCGAGGTTGGTGTCGCCCAGGATGGCGATCCGATCCCCGGGCCGGATGCCGGCCGCGGCGAGCCCGTCCGCCACGTCGCGGGCGCGGCGGGCGATCTCGCGCCACGCCACGTCCTCCCACCGGCCGCCCCGCTTGTGCTTCACGGCCGGCAGGTCGCCGCGGCGCCGCGCCGTCTCCTCGAACATCTCGACGAGGTTCCGCGACACCGCCGGCCTCCGGTCCAGCTCGGCCTGGGCCTTCATGATCCCTTCCCTCCCTGATCGATGGTCGCGAGCCTACTTCATCTTCGCCAGCTCGGCCCGCGCGACCTCCTGCATCCGCCGCTCCTCGGGGGCGTCGTACGCGCCGGGCGCGTGGTCGAGCGCCTTCTCCAGCGCCGCGCGCGCGTCCCTGTCCTGCCCTTCCTTCCGGTAGAGGTCCGCGAGGTAGACGCGGGCGCGCACGTTGGCCGGGTTCACCTTCAGCGCCGCCAGCAGGTACTTCTCGCTCTGCTCCGCATCGTACTTCGGCCACGGCAGCTTGAAGTAGAACCGGCCCCAGGCGTTGGGGATGCCGCCGTCGTAGAACCCGGGGTCGATCGCCTCGGCCTTCTTGAGCCGGTCGCGGAACTTTCCCTCGATCCCCTCCCCCAGCGCACGGAAGATCCCGATCCCGAGCGAGTAGTTTCCCATTCCGGTCGCGGCGAAGTACCACCCCTCGACCCCCTTCGGGTTCGCGGCGGTGGCGCGATCCGCGTAAGCCCAGGCGGTCTTGCCGATCTTGCTCTTCTCCGCGTCGGCGATCTTCGGGTCGTCGGAGATCCAGAAATACCGGCGGGCCTGGCGCCAGAGGACGCCGTAGTCCCCGGGCGCGAGCCTCTCCGCCTCGTCGAGCCGCGCCGCCATCTCCTCGAGACGCCCCGGCTCGTCGCGGTGGCGGTAGTCGTCGTCCACCTGGGCGAGCAGCGTCACCGGATCCGCCGTGGCGGCGTCGGTCTGCGGCGACCCGGGCGCCGGGGCGGCCAGCTGCGCGGGCGGCTCGGGCTGCGCCAGGGCGGGACCGGCGAGGGTCGCGAGGACGAGGGCGGCGGACGGATTCATCGCGTCCTAGACATGCGTCGGGGACCCGGCCGGTGCACGTCCCCGGTCGAGCATTCACCGAGCGTCCGAGCGCGCCGGGCGGCGGCTCGCTCCGGCTGGCTTCGCGCCGGAATTCGCGGGCCCCGCCTCCTTTCGCCAGGCCCAGGGTCCTCCGCTGACCCTGTGCTCGAAAGGGTTGCGGTCAGCCCGCGCAGACGACGTGGATCTGCACCTGGTCGCCTGTCTCGAGCTGGCAGACGTTCCCGGGCGTCTTGGGGAACGTCAGCGTGGCGGGCTGGCCCTGTTGGGGCGGGGTGTAGATGGTGAAGTGGGTCGGGTCGGCCGGGGTGGGCGCGTCCGAGGGGACGACCTCGCAGGAGACCGACGCCGCGCCCGCCTTGTCGAGGCCCACCGCGAGGAGCCGCCAGTCGGCCGGAGCGCCGGAGAGCGGGACGCTGTCGGGTGCGATGAGGCCTGCGAGCCGCGTGAGCGTGTCGGAGAAGCTCGCATTGCACACGCTGTCCACGAGCGCGTGCGGCGCGAACGCGTCGGCGAAGGCCTTGTAGCGGTCCGACGCGTGCTCGGCGGTCGCGCCGCCCGGCTCCGTGCAGGCCGCAGGCTGGAGCGTTATCGGGTCCACGGCCACGATCGCGCCGACGACGACCGACCGGGTCTCGCCGCCGAGCGAGCCCTTGAAGAAGTCCACGTAGTTCTGGGCGTCGTAGGGCGCGCAGTCCGAGACCGTTCCCACGCCCGAGGGCGCCGGCGTCGGATTCGTCGGGTCGGTGCTCGTGCCCTGCTCGCCGGGGTCCGAACAGTCGTCCGAGTCCGACACGATCACGACGGCGAGGCGCGACCCGGGGCGCAGGAACCCGTCGTTCGCGCCGCCGGCCGACGCCGCCTGGAGGGCGAGGCGCGCTGCTTCGAGCCCCTGCTCCTTGCCGCTCCCGCACACGCCGACGTCAGCGTTGGCCGTGAAGTCGGCCACGAGCGACGGCGAGGTGGCGGCGAGGATGCGCGGCGGGCTCGTGCCGGTGGTGCTCTGGACGCGCTGGGCCGGGCCGCCGCCGCCCACGGGCGTGACCGAGACGAGCGCGCCCCTCGGATACGCCGTGCCGGCGGTGTACGGCGGCGTCGGGCACGCAGTCGTCGCCGCGAAGGTGTCCGGGTAGTGATCCGTCCCGGAGGCCACGTACCGGTGGACCGATGTGGTGGTCACGCCGATCTGGAAGTCGTCCTTCACGGGGGACGCGGCGAGCGCCGACGCGAACGCCGAGAAGTTGCTGGCGAGGAGGGCCTGGATGGAGTCCATGGACGCGGAGTCGTCCACGACGAACAGGATGTCGGTCTTGACCGCGCCGGGGAGCACCTGCGTCTGGTCGCAGCTGGTCAGCGCGGTCGAGGGGACGCTGTCGCAACCCGCCGCCAGCGCGGCGAGCGCGAGCACCGCGGCTGCGGCCGTCCCCCCTCGCACGGTCACCCGCTCGTCCCCTTGCAGAGGCAGCTGCCGACCGGGATGGACGCCGTCGGGGGCTGGCAGTTTCCCTGCGGATCCACCCCGATGCAGCAGTTCCACGCGCCCGCCGGGCCGGGGTTGAGGTCGCAGTCCGCCGTGCTCCCGCAGCCGCCATCGGGAACGAGGCCCAGGTAGTCGGCGGAGTAGGTCTCGCCGGGGTTGGCCTCGCAAGTCCCGGCCAGGTGGTTGATGTAGACGTAGCGGGTCGTGACGGACGACGGCGTGGGGTTGGATTCACCGGTCGCGAACCACCACTGGTACCCCGCGTCCACCGCCGCCTGGTACGTCGGGGTCGAGGCGCCGAGCGGCGCCCGGAAGGTGCAGATGTTCCGCGTGAGGCCGCCGGACGAGGCGATCCGCACCACCACCACCTCGTCCGACGCGGGCGTGGTGGGCAGCTTCAGCACCGACGGCGGCTTCACGATCTCGGCGAGCTGCCCGAGGACGGTGGAGAAGTCGGAGCAGATCGAGCCGTCCACCGCCTCGGAGCCGAGCGCGCTCACCTGGGAGGCGAAGTCGAAGAGCCGCGTGCCCGCGCCCTGGCCGCCGCAGGTGGAGTTCGAGCACACGTTCACGTTCCCGGTGCAGCCCGTGTCGCAGCAGAACCCGGCTTGGCACACCGGCTGGCCAGTGGCTGCGTCGGTGTGGCAGCTCCCGGGGGCGTCCGACGCGATGACGCCCGCGCCGAGGAGGCTGGAGGGGCGGACCGACGCGAGGTACGAGACGAAGTCGGTGGTGTTCCACCGCCGCTGGTAGGGGTCGGTCGCGCACGTGTCGCTGCCCGGCGATCCGCTCTGGACGACCCCCAGCACCGGGTCCTGGGGCGAGGAGCAGTCGTCCTCGTCGCCCACGTAGACCACCACCATCTTGGCGTTCGGATGCGGCCACTGCGCGGCGCTGCCGTCGCTCTCCTTCTGCTGGCCGGCGAGCGCCTTCTGGATGGCGAGGCGTCCGCCCTGGAGGTGCTGCTCCTGGCCGGAGCCGCAGGTGCCGACGTTGACGTTGTACTGAAACTGGGTGATGCGCGCCTGGATGTCGATGCCCCGCTGCGGGTCGGCCTCCTTGTAGAGCGCGGCGTCGAAGTGGATCACCCTGGGGTTGTTCGCGGCCGCGACGAAGTCGCCCTGCGGGTACTTGTCTCCGACCGCATGCGCCACCCCCTGGCCCGAAACCGGCGTGCATGCCTGCGTGAACCGCGTGGTCAGGTTGCCACACGGCGTGCCCGCCGCCGAGCAGGTCACGACATACGTCTCGGGTGCGGTGCTCGCGCCCGGGCAGCAGACCGGCTCGCCGGCGTAGCCCGTGCAGTCCTGCCTGCACGAGTTGCCCGCGCTGCAGCCGCCGCCCGAGGGGCACCGCCTCGGAAGGCGCAGCGGCTGGTTGGAGGAGTTGCAGCAGACGAGGCCGCTCTGACCGGGGCAGGTGGACGAGCAGGTCGCCACCGTCGGGTTGTAGAACACCGACGAGGTGGTGACGGCGATGTGGAAGTCGATGGGCTCGAGGCCCACCGCGATCCGCTGGTCGTTCGTGTCGGTGAGCGCCTGCACGAACAGGTGGAAATTGTTGGCGAGGTTCTGCTGCTCGCCCGCCATCGACCCGGAGTCGTCCACGACGAAGAGGATGTCCGCGGTGGACACGGACGAGAGCGTCACGCGCTTCGTCCCCGGCTGGATCAGGCAGTGGCCGACCGGGTTGAAGTTGTAGTCCTGGCAGCCCAGCGCTCCGGTGAGCGCGGCGAGCGCGAGGACGCGGACCGAGCGGCGCGCCATCTGCACCTCCGAGTGACGGCGCCATGATAGTCCCGGACCCGCCCCGGGCAAACCTGCGAACGCCCGCAGATCAGCGGCGAGCGCCTACCGTGGCGCACATCGGGCGCGGGCGCACAGCGATCCCATTCGCCGGGGTGCGGCGCGCCGGAGGCGCGGGGGCGACGGATCGCGCTACTCCCACTCGATCGTCGCGGGCGGCTTCGACGAGACGTCGTACACGACGCGGTTGATGCCCCGCACCTCGTTGATGATCCGCGACGACATCCGGGCGAGCAGGTCGTGCGGCAGGCGCGCCCAGTCGCCGGTCATCCCGTCGGTGGACTCCACCGCCCGGATGGCGCAGGTGGACTCGTAGGTGCGCTCGTCGCCCATCACGCCGACGCTGCGCACCGGCAGGAGCACCGCGAACGCCTGCCAGAGCTTCTCGTATAGGCCGGCCTTGCGGACCTCCTCCTGCACGATCACGTCTGCCCGGCGCAGGACCGCGAGCCGCTCCTCGGTCACCTCGCCGAGGACCCGGATGGCGAGCCCCGGCCCGGGGAACGGCTGGCGCTGGACGATCTGCGCGGGGAGGCCCAGCTCGGTCCCCAGCCGGCGCACCTCGTCCTTGAACAGCTCGCGCAGCGGCTCGACCAGCGCGAGCTTCATCACCTCGGGGAGGCCGCCCACGTTGTGGTGGCTCTTGATGGTCGCGGACGGTCCCTTGAAGGAGACCGACTCGATCACGTCCGGGTAGAGGGTGCCCTGGACCAGGAACCCGGCGCGCTCGCCATGCTGCGCGAGCCGGTCCACCTCCTCCTCGAAGACGGCGATGAACTCGCGGCCGATGATCTTGCGCTTCTGCTCGGGGTCGGTGACGCCGGCGAGCTTGGCGAGGAAGCGGCGGGAGGCGTCCACGGTGACGAGCGGCAGGTGGAACATCCGGCCGAACACGTCCTCGACCTGCTCCCGCTCGGCGGCCCGCAGCACGCCGTTGTCCACGAAGATGCAGCGCAGCCGGTCGCCGATGGCGCGGTGGACGAGGAGCGCCGCCACCGCCGAGTCCACCCCGCCGGAGAGCGCGCAGATGACGTGGCCGTCCTTCACCTGGGCCCGGATCTGCTCCACGGCGATCTCGGCGTAGGCGCGCATCGACCAGCTGCCCGAGCAGCCGCACACGCCGTGGGCGAAGTTGCGGAGCACGTCCTTCCCGAGCGGCGTGTGGACCACCTCCGGGTGGAACTGCACGGCGTAGAACCGGCGCCGGCGGTCCTCGACGGCGGCGAAGGGCGACGACGCGGTGGAGGCGATGGGCTCGAACCCGGGCGGCAGGGCCTCGACGCGGTCGCCGTGGCTCATCCAGACGTCGAGGCGGGCGGGGAGGCCGTGGAACAGCGGCGAGGCCTGCTTCACGTCGATGCAGGCCGGGCCGTACTCGCGGTGCGCGGCGTTGTCCACCCGGCCGCCCAACTCGTGCGCGAGGAGCTGCAGGCCGTAGCAGATGCCGAGCACCGGCACGCCCAGCTCGAAGGCGAGCCGGTCGGGGCGCGGGCTCCCGGGCGCGAGCACGGACGCCGGCCCGCCGGAGAGGACGATCCCCCTCGGCCCGAAGGCCCGCATCGCGGCCGGGGTCATGGTGCAGGGGTGGATCTCGCAGTAGACGCCCAGCTCCCGCAGCCGCCGGGCGATGAGCTGCGTGTACTGCGACCCGAAGTCGAGGACGAGGATCTTCTCTGAGTGGATGTCCATCAGTCCGCCCGGTAGTTCGGCGCTTCCTTCTCGATGATCACGTCGTGCACGTGGCTCTCGCGCAGGCCCGCCGCCGAGATCCGGATGAACTTCGGCTTCACCCGCAGCTCCGGGATGCTCTTGCAGCCGAGGTAGCCCATGCCGCTCCGCAGGCCCCCCACCAGCTGCAAGAGGTTCATCTCCACCGTGCCCTTGTACGGCACGCGCCCCTCGATCCCCTCGGGCACGAGCTTGTCGGCGTCCTGCACGTCGGACTGGAAGTAGCGGTCCTTGGAGCCGCGCTTCATGGCGCCGAGCGAGCCCATGCCCCGGTACGACTTGTAGCTGCGCCCCTGGTACAGGATCACCTCGCCCGGCGCCTCCTCGGTGCCGGCCAGCAGCGAGCCGATCATCACCGTCGAGGCGCCCGCGGCCAGCGCCTTCACCACGTCGCCGGAGAACTTCACGCCGCCGTCCGAGATCACCGGGACGCCGTGCTTCTCGGCGGCGCGGGTGCACTCGTCCACCGCGGTGACCTGCGGGACGCCCACGCCGGCGACGACGCGGGTGGTGCAGATCGAGCCCGGTCCGATGCCGACCTTCACCGCGTCCACGCCCGCCTTGCAGAGCGCGTCCGCCGCCTCGTAGGTGGCCACGTTGCCGGCGACGAGCTCCAGGCCCTTGAAGTCCGACCGGGTGGCCCGCACCGCCTCGATCACGCCCCGGGAGTGGCCGTGGGCGGTGTCGATGGCGATGACGTCGGCGCCGGCCTTGAGCAGCGCCGCGACGCGCGCCTCGCGGTCGGCGCCCACCCCCACCGCGGCGCCGCAGAGGAGGCGGCCGAGCCGGTCCTTGGCGGCGTTGGGGTGCTTCTGGATCTTCTCGATGTCCTTGATGGTGATGAGGCCCTTCAGCTCGAAGGCCTCGTTCACCACCAGCAGCTTCTCGATCCGGTGCCGGTGGAGCAGGACCTTCGCCTCGTCGATGGTGGCGCCCTCGCGCGCGGTGATCAGGTCCTTGGTCATGACGTCGGCGACGCGCTGGTCGAGGTTCTTCTCGAAGCGCAGGTCGCGGTTGGTGAGGATGCCCACCAGCTTGCGCCCCTGGACGACGGGGATGCCGCTGATCCCGTTCTCGCGCATGAGGCCCAGGGCCCGGTGGATGGGCGCCTCCGGCGCGATGGTGATGGGGTCGCCCACCACCGCCGACTCGTACTTCTTCACCTTCACCACCTCGGCGGCCTGCTCCTCCACCGAGAGGTTCTTGTGGATGAACCCGAGCCCGCCCATCGCGGCCATGGCGATGGCCATGCGGGACTCGGTCACCGTGTCCATCGCCGCGGACACGATGGGCACGTTGAGCTGGATGTTGCGGGTGAGGCGGGTCGAGGTCTCGACCGACTTCGGGAGGACGTCCGACTCGCCCGGAAGCAGCAGGACGTCGTCGAACGTCAGCGCCAGGCTCAGGTCGTCGCGGTTGAGCATGCGGACCTATAAACGTCTCGAACCGGGAGGTCAAGGCAGGGGAAGGCGGCCGGGAAACGCACGTTTCCAGGGCTCCGGCGGTGATCTCGATCCGCCCCGGCCTCGTCGCCGGGACTCCGGCCGGCCGGCGCTCCGCCGGATCGCCCGAGGCCCCGGCCGGTGGGTACGTGCGCCGCCCACACCTCGCGCATCGCGGTCCCGGGCGCGCGGCTCGCTTGCCGGGCCACTTCCCCGGCCGGATAATCGCGGTCAGTGGAGGGCTCCAGCGACAACCGCAGTGGACAGCGCCTGCCCGTGGGGTTGCTGGTTCGCCTGTCCTACGGAACGGTCGAGGAGTTCGTCGATCGGTTCGCGGTGAACATCTCCCGCGGCGGCCTCTTCATCCGCTCGCGCGATCCGAAGCCGGTGGGGACGCGGGTCGCGTTCGAGCTGAAGCTGGCCACCGGCGACACGGTGGTCCGGGGACAGGGCGTGGTCCGCTGGATCCAGGCCGAGGTGCCCGCCTCGCATCCGCCCAAGTCCCCGGGGATGGGCGTGCAGTTCACCGCGCTCGACGAGCCGTCGCGGGCGCTGGTGGAGCGGATGGTGACCCTCAAGGAGGGGCGCGGCGTCGCCCCGGGCGTCGCCGAGCCGGCTCCCACCGCCCCGCGCACGGAGAGCACGCCGGCCCCGACCCGTGCCCCCACGCCGACGATCCCGTTCGCGCCTCCCGCCGCGGCCCGCACCCCCGCGCCGCCCGCGCGCCCCATCCACACCCCCGTGCCGCTCCCGCGGGCGGCGCCCCCGCAGGCGCCGGCGCCCGCCGCCCGGCCCGCCGGCGACGCCGCCCAGGCGGACCTCTCGCTGCCGCACCGCATCGAGACGGTCCGCGCCGGGCCGGCCCGCGTCGAGATCCCGCTGCCCGCCTCGCCGGAGCCCATCGCGCGGAAGTCGCGCGCCATCGTCGGGATCGACCTCGGCACCACCAACAGCTGCGCGGCGGTGGTGAAGGACGGCAAGCCCTACGTCATCCCGTCGCGCGAGGGGTACAACACCGTCCCCTCCATCGTGGCGCTCAACGCCCGGAACCGGATCGTGGTCGGCCACCTGGCCCGGGCGCAGCTCCTCACCAACCCGCGCGCCACCGTCTACGGCGCGAAGCGGCTCATGGGCCGCGTCTTCGACTCGGAGCTGGTGCAGGACATCAAGGGCAAGTTCGCCTACGAGATCGTGGCGTCCGAGGACGGCTACGCCGCGGTGCGGCTCGGGCCGGAGACGCTCAGCCTCGAGCAGATCTCCGCGCTCATCCTCCGCGAGGTGAAGGAGGTGGCGCAGAACCACCTCGGCGAGGAGGTGAACCGCGCGGTCATCACCGTGCCGGCCTACTACAACGAGCGCCAGCGCGCCGCGGTCCGCCGGGCCGGGGCGCTGGCGGGGCTGCACGTCGAGCGCATCCTCAACGAGCCCACCGCCGCGGCGCTGGCCTACGCCTACGGCCGCCACGTGAACCAGCGCGTGCTGGTGTACGACCTGGGCGGCGGCACCTTCGACGCGTCGGTGCTGGAGCTCCAGGACAACGTCTACGAGGTGCTCTCCACCGGCGGCGACACCTTCCTCGGCGGCGTGGACTTCGACGGGCGGATCGTCGAGCGCCTGCTGGCGGAGTGGGAGCGCAAGGAGGGCTCGCCCTTCGCCGGCGACCGGGTGGCGCTCTCGCGGCTGGTGGACGCCGCCGAGCGCGCCAAGTGCGCCCTCTCGGACCGGACCGAGTTCCCGCTGAACCTCCCCTTCCTGGCGGTGAAGAACGGCCAGCCGGTGGCGCTCGACGTGACCCTCACCCGGGACGAGCTGGTCCGGCTGGTCGAGCCGCTCGTCCATCGCACCCTGGCCGTGTGCCGCGACGTGCTGGCCGCCAAGTCGTTCGAGCCGAAGGACATCGACGAGGTGCTGCTGGTCGGCGGCCAGTCGCGGATGCCGCTGGTGCGCGAGAAGGTGGCCGCCTTCTTCGGCCGGGCGCCCTCCCGCGCCGTCCACCCCGACGAGGCGGTGGCGATCGGCGCGGCCCTGCTCGCCCACTCGCTCGGCTCGGCCGAGGGCGTGGTGCTCATCGACGTCCTCCCCATGTCGATCGGGATCGGGCTGCCGGGCGGCCGGGTGAAGACCATCATCGAGCGGAACACGCCCCTCCCCACGCGCAAGCAGTACGGGCTCGCCACCACCCGCGACGGGCAGACCGAGTTCGAGCTGGTGGTGCTGCAGGGCGACGGCGCGCGCTCCACCGACTGCGAGTACCTGGGGACGCTGCGGCTCGCCGACCTCCCCTCCGGCCCGCGCGGCATGGTGAAGATCGCCATCACCTTCGAGCTGGGCTCCGAGTGCCTGCTCACGGTCACCGCCCGCGAGATCAACACCGGGAAGCAGGTCAAGGCGGTGATGTCGGCGCGGGAGGGCTCCTCGGCCGCGCGCCGGAAGCTGGAGGCGGAGGGCACCGACGGCACCGGGCGCGCGCTGCTCCAGACCAGCCCCGGCATCCCGGCCCCGACGCCCGTTCCCCGGGAGCGATCCGGCCGGCTGGGCGGGCTGCTGCGGCGGCTGTTCGGCCGGGAGGCGCGCTAGTCGACCTCACCGGGGGGCGTGCCCTGCTGCTGCTGCTGCGCGCGCCGGCCCTGCAGCCAGCGGAACAGCAGCGCGCCGACCACCGCCAGCGCCGCGGCCAGGATGTAGTGGCCGAACCGCGAGGCGGCGCGCGCCGCCTCCTGGATGTTCGAGCCGAAGTAGAACCCGATGCAGACCCAGAGCGGGGCCGACACCACCGCGGCCGCGCCGTCGAAGAGGAGGAACTCCCAGTAGGGCATGCGCGCGTGACCGACCGTGAAGAAGGTGGGGGCGCGGATCCCGGGGAGGAAGCGCGCGACGATCACCACCACGTTGCCGCGCTTGCGGATGCGCTTCTCGACCAGCTCCAGCTTCTCCGGCGTGATCATGCGGCGCAGCGGACGGAAGTCCGCGACGCGCACGCCGAAGCGGCGGCCCATGAGGTAGATCCAGGAGTCGCCGGCCAGGATCCCGGCGAGGCCCACGCCCACCATGGTGAGGAGCCCGGCGTCGCGGCACATCCCGCCCAGCGTGGCGACCTCCAGGTCGGACGCCAGCCAGGCGAGGACGCCGCCGGTGACCAGGACGACGTCCTCGGGCAAGGGGAGCCCGAACCCGCAGAGCAGCAGCGCCAGGAAGACGAACCCATAGCCGACGCGCAGGGTCTCACCTGCGAGGATGTCGACCAGGCGCTCGAGCATTCCGTCCCGTCTCTCGCCCCGGTGATAGCAGGGAACCCGGCGCCACGTCATCTTCACGCGCGGGCGGGGCGAGGAGCGTCCTCGCCCGCCTCGCGCGCCCGCGCACCCTCACCACCGCGGGCCGGCTGACCTTCGCGGTGGGGCGGGGCGGTGGGCCGGTCAGCCTCCCGCCGGCTTCCGCGCCCCCAGGTCGCGCAGCGCCTCGCGCGTGTCCGCCACCTTGGCCGCCAGGTCCGCGGCGATCGCCACCGCCAGCTTGAGGCACGCCTGCGGCTTCTGCGGCTGCAGGCGCAGGAAGTCGCGCTGCGCGATCTCCAGGACCTCGCACGGCGTCGCCGCCACGGCCGACACCAGCCGCGTGGAGCGGCCCAGCAGCGCGACCGCGCCCAGGTGCTCCCCGGCGCCCAGGACCGCCAGCTCGCGCTCGCCGGACCCGTCGCGCTGGGTGATGCGCACCGTCCCCGCCTTGAGGATGAAGAGCGACTCGCCCATCATGTTCTCCACGAAGAGCGGCGCGCCGGCCGGGATGGCCTTCTCCACGGCGATGGTCGAGAAGATCTTGAGCCCCGTCTCGGTGAAGTCCTTGAAGAGCGAGCAGCGCTGCAGCGCCTCGACGACCGTCATCGCGCCCCCCACCCTTCCTGGCGATACTGCGCCGCGCGGCGTGCGTAGCTGAGCGCCGACTGCCGGAGGAAGGCGATCTCCTCGGGCGTGAGGTCGCGCCTGTGCTTGGCCGGCGACCCGAGCGCGAGCGTCCCGGGCGGAACCACGGCGCCGGGTGGCACCAGCGTGCCGGCGCCCACCATCGCGTCGGGGCCGACCACGGCGCCGTCCATCACGATCGCGCCGATCCCGATCAGGCAGCGGTCGCGGACGGTGCAGCCGTGGAGCACCACGCGGTGGCCGACGGTCACGTCGTCGCCCACCACGGTGGGATGCGTCTGGCCGGTGACGTGGACGACGGAGAGGTCCTGCACGTTGGTGCGCGCTCCGATGCGGATCCAGTTGACGTCGCCGCGCACGACCGCGCCGAACCAGATCGAGGACTCCGGCCCGATCTCCACGTCGCCGACCACGGTGGCGCCCTCGATCGCGAGCGCGCTCGGATCGAGCCGGGGCGCCTTGCCGCCGAACGCACGCACCAGGGCCATGGACGAGGCGATGCTAGCCGGGGCGGAATGGGGCCGCAACTTCGCCCCCGCCCCGGCGCCGCCGGGCGGGTGCGGTCCCGGTCGCGACGTCAGCGCGCCCCGTCCGCCTCGCGAACGACGTCCAGCAGCTCCGCCGAGAGCGAGGCGGTCCCGGCGCGCACCACCCGGGCGTGCACCCGGGCCCCCACCGGCGCCTCCGACTCGCTCGCCGCCAGGTGGACGACGCGGTTCTCCGGGGTTCGCCCCATGCGCTGGGCGGGGTCGTCGGACGGCCCCTCCACCAGCACCTCGACCGCCTTGCCCAGCTCCGCCGCGAAGCGCTCCGCCGCGATCCGGCGCTGCACGGCCTGGAGCCGCTCCAGGCGCGCCACCGCCACCTCGCGCGGCACCTCGGTCCACTCCGGCGCGGTGCCCGTCCGCAGGCTCGCCACGGTGTGCGGCCGCGGGCTGAAGAGGAAGCTGAAGCTGTTCTCGAAGCGGGCCCGCGTGAGGAGCGCCAGGGACGCCTCGAAGTCGGCCTCGGTCTCGCCCGGGAACCCGACGATGAAGTCGGTGGTGATGGCGATCCCGGGGCGCGCCGCCTCCAGGCGGGCGTGGCGGTCCAGGTACTCCGCCACGGTGTAGTCGCGCCGCATCCGCGCCAGGACCGGGTCCGAGCCCGACTGCACCGGCAGGTGGAAGTGCGGCATCACCTTCGGCTCGTCGCGGAACGCGTCCACCAGCGCGTCGGAGAGATCGTGCGGGTGGCTGGTGGTGAACCGGACACGCGCCACGCCCGGCACCGCCGCCACGCGGCGGAGCAGCTCCGCGAAGGTGCAGCCGCCGCGGTACGAGTTGACGTTCTGGCCGATGAGCGTCACCTCGCGCACGCCGACCCCGGCGAGCGAGGCCACCTCGGCGACCAGGTCCGGGTACGGGCGCGAGACCTCGCGGCCGCGGGTGTGCGGCACGATGCAGAAGGCGCAGACGTTGTCGCAGCCCTTCATGGCGGTGACGAAGGCAGTGGCCCGGCCGCGCGCGGCCTCGGCGTCGGCGCGCGGGAAGACGTACTCCTCCGAGTCCATCCAGCCCGTCTCCGCGAACCGCTCCCGCCGCGCGGCGCGGTCGAGCATCTCCGGGAGCCGGCCGATGTTGTCCGGCCCGAACACGAAGTCGACGTAGGGGACCCGCGCCAGGAGCCTCTCCTTCTCCTGCTGCGCCACGCAGCCCGAGACCGCAATGAACGCGCCGCGGCGCGCCTTCACCTCGCGGTAGCGCCCCAGGGCCGAGAGGAGCTTCTGCTCGGCCTTCTCGCGGACCGCGCAGGTGTTGAGGAGGATGAGGTCCGCCTCGTCGGCGCGCTCGGCGCGGGTGAAGGCGTGGCGCCCGAGCAGCTCCACCATCCGGTCGCTGTCCGACTCGTTCATCTGGCAGCCGAAGGTGTGGACGAAGACCTTCCGCCGCGCGGCCGCCGGGTCGCGCGCGTCGGCCGGCGCGGAACCGGTGGCCGGGCGCATTCCGGGGAGGGAGACCAGGTCGGACACGGCGGGGCGGAACCTAAGGAATGGGAGGGGCCGCCGTCAACCCTGCGGGCACTGGCGTCATGCGCCACCCCGCCCCGGCACCAGCGCCTCCGCCACCTCCTCCAGCTCCTCCAGGCTCGACACCGTCGCCACCCGCTCGCAGCGCGACGCGTAGAGCGGCATCTCGCTGTCGCCCGTGCCCCAGCTCCAGCGCGGCTCCGGCGCGATCCAGAGCAGCCGGCGGGCGCGGCGGCGGATCTCGTCCAGCACCCAGGCCTCGGGCGGCGCGTAGTTGGTCCGGCCGTCGCCGATCACGATCACCGTGGTCCGGCGCGTCACGCCCGGCAGGAACCGGTCGTGGAACAGGCGCAGCGCCCGCCCGTAGTTCGAGTTCCCGGCGAGGCTCACCGCGCGGGCCGCGGTGGCGAGGTCGGCGGCGCGGGCCGGGTCGTCCTCGGCGCGGAGCGCCGCGGTCACCTCGGCGAGGTCCGAGACGAACACGAAGGTCCGGACCCGGGTGAAGAGGCTCTGCAGCGTGTAGAGGAAGAGGAGCATGAGGCGGGTCACGTGCCGGACCGACTCCGACACGTCGCAGACCACCATCACGTCGGGGCGCTCCGGCCTCCGCTGCCGGAAGACGAGCCGCGCCGGGAAGCCGCCCAGCCCCAGGTTGCGGCGCAGGGTCCGCCGGACCGCCAGCGCGCCGCGGCGGCGGGAGCGCTCCCGCCGGACCAGGCGCGACTTCAGGCGCTCCGCCAGCCTGCGCACCGCGGTCTCGGTGCGCGCGAGCTCGTCCCGGCCGAGCGCCGCGAACCCGGGCCGGAGGGCCGCCTCGCCCCGCCGCGCCGAGCGGGCTTGCCGCTCCAGGTCCGCGTAGTCCCGCGCTGCGCGCTCGACGGTCCAGAGCGCCTCGCGCAGCTTCGCGGCGACCAGCTCGAGGCGCGCCGGGTCGAGGCCGCGCGCCCTCAGCGCGTCCTCGAGGGCGGAGGCGTCCTGCTGCAGGGCGGCGCCGCCCGCCGCGGCCAGGAGGCGGCGGCCGTAGAACCCGGTCTGCCCCGGGCTCCCCAGGAACGAGAAGTCGATCTGGAGCGCCGCGCCGCGCAGCACGCGCGCCAGGAGCCCCGGGTCGCCCAGCAGGGCCGCCCGGGCGAGGGGCGAGAACCCGCCGGCGAGGGCCGAGAGCGTCCGGGCGATCATCTCGAGGTCGTCGCCCTCCAGGAGCCCCTCCTCGCGGAGCGCCTGCACCAGCCCGCGCTCCATCCCCTCCAGGATCCGTCCCAGGCCCGAGAAGAAGAGCTCGAAGAGCCCCTCGAAGACCGGCAGGTCGGCGGAGCGCTTCACCAGCGTCGCGGCGAGCGCCGAGCGGAGCGCTGCGCGCTCCTCGACGCCCACCGCGGCGGCCGCGACCACCGCGTCGGACACCTCCGAGGAGGAGACGCGCACCCCGTTGGCGCGCAGCAGGCCGGCGAACTCGACGAGGCGGGCGTCCACCGGACCAGTCTAGCGCCCGGGCGGCCGCGAGCCCCGCGAATGCGGAGCGAGTGGCCCCCCAGTACCTAGAACCGATCCCAAGATTGGACGCTGCTGGCGAGGCCGGAGTGGAAGCGATGTGCAGCCTGGGAGAGAATCAGCGCCATGGGGCTCTTGACCTTCGCGCTCAACGTGACGCTGGACGGGTGTTGCGACCACCGCGAAGGGGTCGCCGACGACGAGGTGCTCCGCTACTGGACGCGCGTGATGGACGCGGCGGGAGCGATGCTCTTCGGGCGCCGGACCTACGAGCTGATGGAGGACGCCTGGCCCCGAGTGGCGCGAGACCCGAAGGCGACACCGGCGAACCGGGACTGGGCGAAGAAGCTCGAAGCCAAGCCCAAGTACGTGGTCTCGACGACGCGCCGCGACTTCCCGTGGAGCAACACGCATCACGTCGAAGGGGACCTGACCCGGGCGGTGAAGGCGTTGAAGAAGGCCACGCCGCGCGGACTGCTGGTGGGTAGCCCCCAACTCTCGGCCGCGCTTCAGCGCCTGGACCTCGTGGACGAATACCGCTTCGTGGTCCACCCCGTGGTGGCCGGGCACGGTCCGTTCCTGTTTTCCGGCCTGCAGCCGTCATTGCGCCTGAAGTTCGTGGCCGCGACACGGCTCAAGTCGGGCATCGTGGCGTTGCACTATCGCCGGCGCTAGCGGCTACGTCCGCGGCAGGCGCGGCGGCCGCGGTCCGTGGACCACCGCCCCGCCGACCGCCGCGTACTCCAGCTCCACCCCCGCCCGCGCCGCGCGGAGCATGAGGCCTCCCCGGCTCATGTCCCCGCGCCCCACGAACGCACGGGGGAAGAGGAGCCGCGGCCCGAAGACGGCGAGGAGCGGCTCGACGTACTTGGGCGACGCCACCGAGCCGAGCAGCACCACCTCGCCGTTCCGGCCCAGGCGCGCGGCGAGCGCCCGGGCGTCGCGCTCGAGCGGGGCGCGGAAGCGTGGCTCGCGCGCGTCCACCGGGACCCCGGCGAAGGCGCGGAGGTCCGCCACGCGCACCGCCGTCCGGGCGTCCACGAGCCCGGCGCCCGGCGCGATCACGATCGCGGCAGGCACGCCGCGGGGCGGCCGCGCGAAGGCCACCGCGTAGGCGAGCTTCCCTCGGAAGTAGAGACCGCTCGCGAAGCGGAAGACCTCACCGAGCGGCGCGCCCTCGGACGACCGGAGCCGCTGCGCGAGCTCGAACCGCGCGGCCGGCGCGAGGGCGAGCGCCATCCGCTCGCCGTCCGAGCGGGCGGGCGAGAGCAGGAAGACGCGCGTGGGGCGCCGCGCGGGCATCCCCATGGTGTGGCGCGGTGACCCGCCAGGCGCCCGGGCGGCGGCGGATCTCTTGCCTGGACGCTCCAAAACGGGTTCACTCGTTTCGTGGGCTCGCGGAGGGGATTCCCAGGCCTGGTGATCGCTGCGGCGGCGGCCGCGTGCGCGACGTCGACCTCGATCTCGACATCGACCTCGACCGCGACCCCGACCCCGACCCCGACCCCGACCGCGTCGTCGGCCCGGACCCCGACCTCGACCCCGACCTCGACCTCGACCGCCGCCTCCCCCCGCGGCCTCATCTGGTCCCATCCAGACGCCGCCGCCGACGCGCTCGCCGCGCGCGTGCTCTCCTCGCTCAGCCTCGAGCAGCGGATCGCCCAGCTCGTCATCGCCTATCCACCCCAGGCCGACGTGCCGGTCGAGACGGGCGGCGTGATCCTGCTCGGGAAGATGCTCCGCGACCCCGGCGCGCTCCGCGCCCGCGTGCAGGACCTCCAGCGGCGCGCGCGCGTCCCGCTGCTCGTCGCCGTGGACCTCGAGGGCGGCGCGCTCAACCGCCTGCGCGCGGTCCCCACCATGGCCGCGCTGCCGTCGGCCCGCGACCTGGGCGGCGAGGGAGCATGGGAGGCCGAGGCCTGGGGCCGCCGCGCCGGCCTCGACCTCGTCGCGCTGGGGGTGAACACGAGCCTCGGCCCGGTGTTCGACCTCGCCGACTCCGGGTTCATGCACGAGACGGGGAGGTCGCTGGGCGGCGATCCGGTGCGCGTCGCCCGGCTCGGGCGCGCCTTCGCGCGGGGCCTCGCCAGCGCGGGGGTCGTGGCCATCGGCAAGCACTACCCCGGCTACGGCGCGGTGGACGCCAGCTCCGATCGCGCGCTGGTGGTGGTCGAGCGGAGCGCCCAGGAGATCGCGCGGCAGCAGGCGGCGTTCGTGGAAGCCGGCGACCGGCTCGCCGGCGTCATGCTCGCCAACGTCGGGTACACGGCGTACGGGAGCGTGCCCGCCGTGTTCTCGTCCGACCTCGTGGCGCGCGCCCACCTCTCCGGGTTCCTCGCCGTGACCGACGACCTCGCGGTGCCCAGCCTCGTGCCCGCCGCCGGCGGCGACGCCGCCGAGGTGGTGCGCCGCGCCTTCCTCGCCGGCAACGACCTCCTCCTCACCACCGCCCCCGTGGACTGGGAGCGCGGCGTGGACCCGCGCGCGGTCGTCGCGGCGCTGGTGCGCGACCGGCCCGAGCTGTCCGCCCGCGTCGAGGAGAGCGCGCTGCGCGTGCTGCGCGTGAAGGCCCGGGCGGGGATCCTGGGGGCGGTGCCCGGCGAGCTGGCCCGCTCGGACGGCCGCTGATCCGGACTGCGCGTCCGCGTCTCGCACCGCCGGTACGACGCCGGACGAGGGGAGCGCGGCTTGCCGCATGCGGCGGGCGCGCCGGAGGAGTATGGGAAGCCAAGGGATGGGACAGCGGTTCGCCGGCCTCGTGCTCGTGCTCCTCGTCGTGCAGTACGCGATCGAGACCTGGCTTCTCGTCCTCAACCTGAGGCGGGCCGCGCAGGCGCACGGCGTGCCGGCACCGCTGGCCGGCCGCGTGGACGACGCCACCGCCTCGCGCAGCCGCGCCTACACCCTCGCGAACGGCCGGTTCTCGCTGGTCACCGGCGCCTGGGGGCTCGCCCTCGGCCTCGCCGTCCTCTACTCCGGCGTCCTGCCCTGGCTCGACGGGGCGCTCGGCCGGACCGGGCTGTCCGAGGCGAACCGGTTCGTCGCCTTCCTCGCGATCCTCTCCGCCGCCCTGTCGCTCGCGGACCTCCCCTTCTCCGCCTGGCACACCTTCGTGGTCGAGGCGCGCTTCGGGTTCAACCGGACGCGGTGGCGGCTGTGGGTCTCGGACCGGCTCAAGGGCTTCGCGCTCGCGGCCGCCCTCGGCATCCCCTTCCTCTACGGCGTGTACGGCTTCATGCGGTTCACCGGATCGCTCTGGTGGGTCTGGCTGTTCGGCTTCGTGAGCGCGTACCAGCTCGTCCTGCTCTGGCTCTGGCCGTCGGTCATCGCGCCGCTGTTCAACCGCTTCCGGCCGCTCCCCGAGGGCGAGCTGCGCGCGCGGCTCGAGGCGCTGGCCCGCGACGCGGGGTTCCGCAACCGCGGCCTGTACGTGATGGACGCCTCCCGCCGCTCCGGTCACTCCAACGCCTACTTCGCCGGCGTGGTCCGGCCGCGCGTCGTCCTCTTCGACACCCTGGTGACGCAGATGAGCGTGGACGAGGCCGCCTCGGTGCTCGCCCACGAGATCGGCCACTTCCGGCGCCGCCACGTCCACCGGCGGCTGGCCGTCTCGCTGGCCGGGACGCTCCTGGCCCTCTTCGTCCTCTCGCTCCTCGTCCCCTGGGCGCCGCTCTACGCGGGGTTCGGCTTCGCGCGCCCCTCGCTGGAGGCGGCGCTGGCCCTCGTGAGCCTGGGCGGCGGCGCCTTCGTGTTCTGGCTCGCGCCGGTCGCGTCCGTCCTGTCGCGGCGGCACGAGTACGAGGCCGACCGCTACTCGGTCGGGCTGGCGAAGCGCCCCGAGGCGCTCAAGAGCGCGCTGGTGCGGCTCACCGGCCAGAACCTCTCCAACCTCCACCCGCACCCCTGGTACAGCGCGTGGCACTACAGCCACCCCACGCTGGTGGAGCGGCTCGCGGCCATCGACCGGGAGGCGGCCGGAGGCGGCCTGACCGCGACGGCGTGAGGGAGCGGCGCGTCCCCGTCGTCGCGGGGCCCGGTCACCTCGGGACGAGCAGGGCGACGCCTTCGACGTGGTGCGTCTGCGGGAACAGGTCCACCGGCTGGACCGCCGCGAGGCGATAGCCCGCCTCGGCGCAGGCGCGGAGGTCCCGCGCGAAGGTCGCCGGATCGCACGAGACGTAGACGGCGCGGGGCGCGCCCAGCTCGCGCAGGGCGGCGCCGACACCCCTGGCGCCCTCGCGAGGCGGGTCGAGGAGGACGGCGCCCCAGCGCGGCGCGGACGACCCGACCTCGCGGGCGAAGGCGCGGGCGAGCGCGAGGGCGTCCCCCGCGAAGAACCGGACGGCGCCGCCGCGCCCCGCGGCCGCGGCTTCCACCGCGTCCGCGCGCGCCAGGTCCAGGGCCGGGCCCTGCGCCTCGACGGCGGCGACCGAGCGGGCCCGCGCGGCGAGCGGGCCGGTGAAGTTGCCGGCGCCGCAGTAGAGCTCGAGCACGTCCTCTCCCTCCGGCGCGAGCAGCGCCAGCGCCGCCTCGACGAGGAGCGCGTTCGCGGCGCGGTTCGCCTGCTGGAAGACGTCGGGACGCGTCCGCTGCGTCCCGGCCTCCGGCCGCCCCGGATCGCGGGCGAGCCGGAGGACCGGCGCGCCGGCGAGCGCGGGAGGCGCTCCCTCGGCGAGCAGCACCGCGCCGGCGAGCGCCGGGACGGCCGCGACCAGCCCCTCGGCGCGCGCCCGGACGGCCGGCGTCAGCTCGGGGAGGCGCAGCGCGGCGCTGCCGCGCCCCTCGCCCTCGGACCACTCCAGCGACACCTCGCGCGGCTCGAGCCGGGCGGCGGCGAGCGCCGGCCCGACGGCGGCCCTGAGGGCGTCGAGGCCGGGCTCGAGCAGGTGGCACTCCTCGAGCCGCACCGGCGCGTGGGAGCGCCGGCGGAAGAAGGCGAGCCTCCCGCTGGCTCGGTCGAGGTGGAACTTGGCGCGCGAGCGGTACCGCAGCGGGTGCGGCGAGGCGAGGATGGGCCGGGCCTCGTAGCCGCCGGGCTCGAACCGGCCGATGCGCCGCAGCGCCTCGGCGAGCGTCCGCTCCTTGGTGGCGAGCTGGCGCGCGTACGGCGCGTGGAGCCACTCGCAGCCGCCGCAGCCTGCATCGTTCCGGGGGGCCACTCGGTCGCGTCCGCTCCGCGACGCGACCTCGCGCCCCCCCGGCCCCCCCTGCCGCTCCGGTCCAGCCTCATCCGGCTGGACCTCCGCTCGATACCCCAGCCCGAAGTGCCGGCAGGGAGGCGCCACGCGCGCCGGCCCCTCCCGCACCACGCGCAGCAGGGTCGCGTGCGCCGGCCCCTCCCCCGGCGGCACGTCGGCCTCGACCCGGTCGCCCGGCCCGGCGAACGGGACGAACACCGCGCGCCCGTCGAGGCGGCCCACGCCCTCGCCGCCGGGCGCCAGGTCCTCGATCTCGACGGTGCGTCGCACGGATCCTGGATAGCGCCGCCGGCGCGGCCGCGCCGGGACTCGCCGCGGTGCGGCTACGCCTCCTCGAACTCCCGGCGGAGCCGCTCGACGAAGACCTCGATCTCGCTCCGCCGCGCCTCGTCCACGCCGGTGAACTCGATCCCCATCCCCGGGACCATGTTGGCGTGGTTGTCGTACTCGGTGACCCGCGTGACGCGGCCGCCGAGCTGGAACGGGAACGCGGCCCCCGGGAGCTGGATCACGATGGTGACCTCGGTCCCCACCGCCAGCGGCTTGCGCGTGTTGATGAAGAGCCCGCCCTGGCTGATGTTGGTCGCCCAGTCGGAGAGGAAGCTGCCGACGCTCCGGTACGCCACCGGGATCTCGTGGTGGAGCCGGGCCGCCTTGCGCTTGTTCTCGCCGGACATCGCGAAAAAAACGGTAGCACGCGAGAGAGGGCGCGCCAAGCGGCTGCTGGTTCACCCCGCGAGGACGAGGCGCACCCGGACGCCGCGCGCGCGCCCCAGCGCCGCGGCCGCGCTCCCCTCGCGCACCGCCACCTCGACGCGCCCTCCGCTGCCGAGGAGGACGAGCAGCTCGCCCGGTCCGCCCTCGCCGAAGGTCCGCACCCACCGCGCCGCCCGGCCGTCCACCTCGGCTCCGCGGACGCCGGCGGGCCCCGCCGCCCCCAGGTCGCGCGCCCGGATCGAGGTCACCAGGTTGCCGAAGGGGTCGGCGGCGAGCGCCTCGCCCTCGACGGCGGCGCCGGCCCGGCTCGCCGCCGGCCACGCGAGCCGCACCGGGTCGGCGACCGGCGGACCGAGCCGCCCCGGCGCCGCGCCCTGCGCGAGCAGCACCGCCGCGGGAGCGAAGAGGTCGCGGCCGTGGAAGGTGGCCGCCTCGGGCTCGGGGAGCGCGGCGTCCGGCCCGGCCGCGATCCGGTGCACCCGCGCGCCCGGGCCGAGGAAGGGCTCGAGGAGCCCGTTGTCGGGGCCGACCAGGCGCCGCCCGCCTGCGTCCACGACGCAGAGCGCGCGCCGCGCCGTGCCCACCCCCGGATCGACGACGGCGACGTGGATCGTCCCGTCCGGGAAGCGCGGCACGCACGCCTCGAGCAGCAGGGCGCCCGCGGACACGTCGAACCGCGGCACCTCGTGGGAGATGTCCACGATGCGCGCGTCCGGGATCGCCGAGAGCAGGACGGCCTTCACCTGCGCCGGGTAGCCGGACCCGGCGCCGAAGTCGGTGAGGAGGGTGAAGAGCGGGGACATCATACGGGGGGCCACTCGCTCCGGCTTGCTTCGCCGCCACGCTCGCGCCGCAGCATTCGGAGTCGCGGCGCGTGCGCGCCGCTCCGCCCCCCTCACGCATGACGCCGCTGCACTGACACCACCAGAATCACACGTCCATCGCCTTCACGCCCGGGCCGACGATGAGCTTGGGCTCGGTGAGCCGCTGCACCGACTCCACCGTCTCGCCCGGCGCCAGCTCGCGGAGCACCAGCCCGTCCTGCGTCACGTCCACCCAGGCGCGGTCGGTGCAGATGGCGGAGACGCAGCGCCGGCCGGTGAGCGGGAGCGAGCACTGCCGGAGGAGCTTGGGTTTCCCCTCCTTGTTGGCGTGGTCCATCATCACCACCACGCGCCGCGCCCCGGCGACGAGGTCCATCCCGCCGCCCATCCCCTTCACCATCTTCCCGGGGACGAGCCAGTTGGCGAGGTCGCCGCGCTCGGAGACCTCCAGCGCGCCCAGGATGGCCAGGTCGATGTGGCCGCCGCGGATCATCGCGAACGACTCGGCGGACGAGAAGAACGCGGCGCCGGGCAGCACCGTGACCGTCTCCTTGCCGGCGTTGATGAGGTCCGGATCCTCCTCGCCCTGCACCGGGTACGGGCCCACGCCCAGGATCCCGTTCTCCGACTGGAGCACCACCTCGACGCCCGGCGGCACGTAGTTGGAGACCAGGGTCGGCATCCCGATCCCGAGGTTCACGTAGAAGCCGTCGCGCAGCTCCCGCGCCACGCGCTTCGCGATCTGCTCCCGGCTGAGCGGCATGGTGTCTCCCTACCCGCGGGGACGGACGGTCCGCCGCTCGATCCACTTCTCGTAGCGCTCGCCCTTCACCAGCCGCTTCACGTAGATGCTCGGCAGGTGGACCTGGTCGGGATCGAGGGTGCCGGCCGGCACGACCTGCTCCGCCTCGGCGATGGTGACGCGCCCGGCGGTGGCGATGACCGGGTTGAAGTTGCGCGCCGCCTCGTGGAACACGAGGTTGCCCCAGGCGTCCGCCTTCCAGGCGTGGACCAGGGCGAAGTCGCCCCGGATCGGCATCTCCAGCAGGTATTCGCGGCCGGCGATGACGCGCGTCTCCTTCCCCTCGGCCACCTGGGTCCCCACGCCCGTCGTCGTGTAGAACCCGCCGATCCCGGCGCCGCCGGCGCGGATGCGCTCGGCCAGCGTGCCCTGCGGCACCAGCTCCACCTCCAGCTCTCCGGAGAGGTACTGGCGCTCGAACTCCTTGTTCTCGCCGACGTAGGAGGCCACGATCTTCCGGATCTGCTTGGCCTGCAGCAGGATGCCCAGACCCAGCTCGGTCGTGCCGCAGTTGTTCGAGACGACGGTCAGGTCCTTGACGCCCTTGCGGTGCAGCGCGGCGATGAGGTTCTCGGGGTTGCCGCACAGCCCGAACCCGCCCACCAGGATGGTCGCGCCGCTGGGGACGTCCTTCACCGCCGCGTCCGCCGATTCGACGAGCTTGTTCATGGAGCCTCCACCCGATGGCCTTCGCTCACCGCTCGACGATCATCGCCACCGCCTCGCCCCCGCCGATGCAGAGCGAGGCGAGCCCGCGCTTCTTCCCCAGGTCCTTCATGGCGTGGAGCAGCGTCACCAGCAGGCGCGCGCCGCTCGCGCCGATGGGGTGGCCGAGGGCCACCGCGCCGCCGCGGACGTTCACGATTCGTGGATCGAGCCCGAGCAGCGTGTTGTTGGCGATGGAGACCACCGCGAACGCCTCGTTGATCTCCCAGAGGTCCACGTCCTTCACGGCGAGGCCGGCCTTCGCCAGGGCGAGGCGGATCGCGTCGGCGGGCGCGATGGTGAACTCCACCGGCGCCCGCGCCGCCCCGCCGTGCGCGCGGACGCGGGCCAGCGGCGTGCGGCCGTCCTTCGCCGCCCGCTCGGCGCTCATCAGCACCACCGCCGCGGCGCCGTCGTTGATGGACGAGGCGTTGGCGGCGGTGACGGTGCCGTCCTTCTTGAACACCGGCCGGAGCGACGGGATCTTGTCGGGCCTGGCGAGCTTCGGCCCCTCGTCCTCGGACACCACGGTCTTCTCGCCCTTCTTCCCCTCGATCTCGACCGGCGCGATCTCGGCCCGGAACGCCCCGCTGCGCTGCGCCTCGATGGCGCGCCGGGTGGACTCGAGCGCGTACTCGTCCTGCGCCGACCGCGGGATGCCCTGCGAGGCGGCACAGGCCTCGGCGCACATGCCCATGTGCTGCTGGTTGTAGACGTCCCAGAGGCCGTCGAAGACCATGCCGTCCAGGAGCTCCACGTTCCCCATGCGCGCCCCGGTGCGCGCGGCCCGGTCGTAGTAAGGGACGTTGGACATCGACTCCATGCCGCCCGCCACCACGACGTCGGCGTCGCCGAGGGCGATCGCCTGGGCCCCGGAGATGACCGCCTTGAGACCCGAGCCGCAGACCTTGTTGAGCGTCCACGCCGGCGTCGTCTCCGGCAGGCCCGCGTACAGGGCCGCCTGGCGAGCGGGTGCCTGGCCCTCGCCCGCCTGGAGCACGTTCCCCATCACCACCTCGTCCACCGCGCCCGGCGCGACGCCGGCGCGCTCCAGCGCGGCGCGGATGGCGACGGCCCCGAGGCGAGGCGCCGGCACCGCCGCCAGCGAGCCGAGGAAGGAACCGATGGGCGTCCGCGCCGCACCGACGATGACGACCTCACGACCAGCCATGATCACCTCGCGCGCCGGAAATGATAACGAGATCGAGCCACCCTCGCCCCCGCCGAAGGCGCCCATCCCATCATGAGCCCCACCGCGAAGCCAGCCATCATCGTCCACGGCGGCGCCGGCCACCTCGGTCCCGACGACCCCGCCTCATCAGGGGGGCCCGAGGCCTCGCGCCTGGCGGGGGTCCGGCGCGCCGCCGAGGCCGGGTGGCGCGTCCTCGCGGCCGGCGGGGGGGCGCTCGACGCCGTCGAGGAGGCGGTCCGTCTGCTGGAGGACGACCCGACCTACAACGCCGGGACCGGCGCCTGCCTCACCGCCGCCGGGGACGTCGAGCTGGACGCCGCCATCATGGACGGCGCGACGCTGGCGTGCGGCGCGGTGGCCGCCGTGAAGGACATCCGGAACCCCGTGGTGCTCGCCCGGGCCGTGATGGAGCGATCGGGCCACGTCCTCCTGGTCGCGGGCGGCGCCTCGGCCTTCGCGCGGGAGATCGGGATGCCCGCGGTGGACGGGGGCTCGCTCGTGACGCCGGCCCAGCGCGCCCGCTGGGAGGCGGCGATCCGCGCCCAGGCCGGCCGGCCGCCGGCGAGCGGGCACGGGACCGTGGGCGCGGTCGCGCGCGACGCGCGCGGCCACCTCGCCGCCGCCACCTCCACGGGCGGCACCTTCATGAAGCGACCCGGCCGCGTGGGAGACAGTCCGCTGGTGGGCTGCGGCACCTACGCCGACGACCGGCTCGCCGCCGTGTCGTGCACGGGCCACGGCGAGCGGATCATCCGCCTCGGGCTGGCGCGGCACGCGGCCGACCTGGTGGGAGCGGGGCGCCCGGCCATGGAGGCGGCCCGGGAGGCGGTGCGGGCGCTCGGGGCCCTCGGCGGCGAGGGCGGGCTCATCGTGCTCGGTCCGGACGGCGATCCCGGGTTCGCGCACGACACGCAGGTGATGAGCCGGGCGTGGAGCCGGGAGGACGGGACGGTCGTGGTGGAGATGTGAGGTGCCGGATCTTCCCGCGTCAGCCTACGCGGGTCGCGATCCCGGGCCCACACCCCGGGACCCACGGCGCCGCAGCAGCGCGGCGAGCGCGAGCAGCGCCAGGTCGGCTGGGGCTCCGCCGGACCCGCATCCGCAGCCGCTCGACTTCGGGCCCCCGGTCGTGGTCTGCGCCTGGACCAAGACCGTCGCCGGGGCGACGTTGGCGAGGTTCGAGAGGTCCACGGCCGAGACGCGGCGCGTGCCTGGCGTGCGCAGGGTCACCGTGGCAGGGGCGGTGAGGACGCCGTCCATCAGCTCCACGTCGGACGGCGCGAAGGTCGCCAGCGGGTCGTCGCTGGTGAGCCGCAGGGTTCCGCTGAAGGTCGGGGCCGCGGTCACCACGACCGGCAGCGCCTCGCCGTCGATCGCGGTCGCCGGGACACCGATGGCGAGCTGCGTGGGCGTGACCCCGCACCCGGGCAGCTGGAAGGAGGCGATGCGGGTCCGCCAGTTGAACGAGCCGAAGCCGGGAGGCTGGTACTGGTTCGTGTACCAGAAGGTGCAGTCGTCGGCCGGATCCACCGAGAGCGCCGTGTAGTCGCCCCAGCGCGTGATGGACTCCCAGGCGCCGCTCTTCTGGCGCCCGGTCTGGGCTCCGACCAGGGAGGAGCCCGGACCGTACAGGAAGGCCTCCGAGACGGACGGCGCCCCCGGCGCCGTGTCGGTCACGAGGTAGCCGGCGACCGCGATCGAGGGAAACGTGCCCGGGCCGGCGATGCTGTACCCGATGGCGACGTCCCCCGAGAGGTCCTGCGCCGCGCTCCCCATCCACCGGAACTGGCCGTCCAGCCCGCCGTCGATCGCCGCCTGCCGGTACAGGACCGGCGGTGCCGACCCCATCGTCCCCGCGCCGTTGCGCAGCTCGTACCAGCGGACCGCCGTCGCGTCATCGGCGTCTGCGAGGCCGTTGGCGTCGATGGCATGGTTCACCACCAGCGATTCGATCCCGTCGTAGTTGCGATACGTGGCCCGGTGCATGAGCCGGTCGCCCAGCGTGTCGAGGAGCGCGGTCGGCCCGGTGGAGGGCGTCGTGCCGGGGCTCGTCGGGGGCACGAAGGCCGGGTTCGGCGGCTGCACCACGCATTCGGTGCCGGGGATCGTGGGACAGGCGAGCTGGAACGCGTCCACGTCGTACGCGATCGGCGCCGCGTCGATGGTCGAGGCCGCCGGGTTCTGGAGATCCACGCGGACGCGCCAGAGATCCAGCTGGCCGTTGAAGAGGTCGAGCCCGAGGACGAGCTCGGCCGATCCAGTCGGAGGCGGGGTGGTCCCGGTCGCGTGCGCCGGCAGGAGCGTGTTCAGGAACCGCACCTGCGACGTGAGGTCGAGGCAGACCTGCGAGGCCGGCTGCCCTGCGAGCATCCGCGCGCGATCCATGCCGCACACGGAGATGCCGAGGAAGTTCGTCGCCGCCGCGTCGAACATGTTGTAGGTGGCGTAGTAGGCGCCGCCCTTCGAGCCGCCCTGGGCGTCCGCGTCGGGCCAGACCCCGAACTTCGAGTAGTCGTTGAACGCGGCCGCGCCCTGGAACGTCATCGGGCCCATCGAGTAGAGGTACCAGGCACCGGTCGGATCGGGCCCCTGCGACACAGCCACGCACTGGTACGAGGGGCCGTTCGGGTTCCCGGAGGAATCCGAGGGCCAGGCGAACTGGGACAGGAACCAGCGGTCGGCGAGCCGATCGTAGAGGACCACCGGGTCGCCCTGGCCGGCGGTGGCGCAGGTGCCCTGCAGGGGGCCGAAGATCGACTGGATGCTGATCGGGCCGGCGCGGTGGGTGCCGTCCTTCCCGAACACGGCGATCGACTCGTTCACCGCCTGCACGTAGTCGTTCGGCCCCACGTCCCCGTTGGGATCGGGCGGCACGCCGTCGATCACGAACCCGGGGAAGCTCGAGCCCAGCCCGTCGAAGGACGCCAGCGGGCCCGAGATGGGCGCGGCCACGAGGACCGCCGGAGCCTTCGCCCGGGCGGTGTCCGGGGCGGCGACCGGGGCGGCGACCGGCCCGGCGGACGGGAGCGCGACCGGCTTGGCGAGCCGCCTCAGCGGGAACACGCGCGGGGAGGCGGACGGCGGGCTCGCGGGAAGGTCGCGGAGCGGCCGCGAGACTCCCACGGCCGCGAGCTCGCTCCGGACCGCCCGCACCTCGACCTCGGCGGTGGCCGGCGACTGGACCTGCGCCGGCGGCGCGCCACATGCGGCGAGGAGCGCCGCGGCGGCCACGGCATGCAGCGGGTTGCGCGGATGCGGGTCGATCACGGGATCCTCCGGAGGGCGGCCGCGGCGCGCACGATATAGCACCGCCGCGCCGGGGCGCGCACAGGGGTTGCCGCGCCGGTCCCGCAGGAAAAGGGGGCGTGAGCGCAGCGGTGCCGGGCCGTCAGGCCAGCTTCTTCTGGACCGCCGCCGCCGCGTCGATGAAGGGCTTCACGATGTCGATCGGCAGCGGGAAGATGATGGTCGAGTTCTTCTCCGCCGAGATCTCGACCAGGGTCTGGAGGTAGCGGAGCTGCAGCGCGCCAGGCGAGCGCGCGATGACGTCCGCCGCCTGGCCGAGCTTCTCGGCCGCCTGGAACTCGCCCTCGGCGGCGATGATCTTCGACCGCCGCTCGCGCTCCGCCTCGGCCTGCTTGGCCATGGCGCGGCGCATCTCGTCGGGCAGGTCCACCTGCTTCACCTCGACCGCGGTCACCTTCACGCCCCACGGCTCGGTGTGCCGGTCGATGATCTCCTGGAGCTGCCGGTTGATCTTGTCGCGCTGGCTGAGGAGGTCGTCCATCTCCACCTGGCCGAGGACGGACCGCAGCGTGGTCTGGGCGAACTGGCTGGTCGCGAAGAGGAAGTCCGTCACCTGGAGGAACGCCTTGTCGGCCTCCATCACCCGGAAGTAGATGACGGCGTTCACCTTCACCGAGACGTTGTCGCGCGTGATCACGTCCTGCGGTGGCACCTGCTCCGCGGTGATGCGCATGTCGATGATGATGAGCCGGTCGATGAACGGGATGATCCACTTGAGGCCCGCGGTCCGGATCCCCGAGAAGCGGCCCAGGCGCAGGATCACGCCCTGCTCGTACTCGTTGATGATCCGGATGCCGGACAGGAACCACAAGACGACGACGGCGACGGCGACGAGCAGCCCGATGGCAGGCATCGTTCCTCCTCCTCCTCGGCGGCGTCCACCGCCGGTGCTGGCCGGGCGGCCCCGGGGTCCGGCTCCGTTCTAGCCCGTCTGCGCCTCGTCCGCCACGACGGAGACGACCAGGCCCTGGACGGCCGTGACCCTCACCCGCGCGCCGCGGTGAATGGGGGCCTCGCTGCGCGCCCGCCAGTACTCGCCGTGCACGAAGGCCTCGCCGCCGCCGGGCCCGATCTCGGAGAGCGCCTCGCCGCGGCTCCCCACCAGCGCGGGTGCGCCGAGCTTGAGCGGCGCCCGCCGGGCGCTTGCGATCTTGAAGGCCATGAACCCGAGGACCACGGCGAGCGCGATCGGCGTCGGCCACACGACCCACGGGGAGACCGTGAACGCGGCCGGGTCGAAGCGGTAGTCCGGGGAGGCCCGGTCGATGAAGAAGAGCGTCCCCACCACGATGCAGATCGCCCCTCCCACGCCGGCGAGCCCGTGGGCGGTGACGTAGCCCTCCGCCACCAGCAGCCCCACGCCGACGATGATCAGCACCACCGCGCCCACGTTCACCGGGATGACGCGCATGGCGAGGAAGGCGAGCAGCAGGCAGAAGCCGCCCACCGCGCCCGGCACGATCACGCCGGGGTGGTAGAACTCGACGCCGATCCCGAGCATCCCGATCAGCATCAGCAGCGCGACCACGTTGGGATCGGCGAGGAACGAGAGGAACCGCTGGCGGACGGTCGGCTCGTAGGGCACCAGCACCGCGTCCTTGCCGCGGAAGGTCTTCCAGTCGCCGGGGCGGACGGTCCGGCCGTCGGCCTGCTCCAGCGCGGTGGGGAGGTCCGGCGCGACGAGGTCGATCACGCGCAGCTTCAGCGCCTCGTCGGCGGTGACGGAGACGGACTCCAGCACCGCCTTCTGCGCCCAGTCCTGGTTGCGGTTCCGCTCCTTGGCGATGGAGCGCGCGTAGGCGGCGGTGTCGTTCTCGATCTTCTTGGCGAGGTCCTTCCCCGCCTGCTCGGCGATGTCCTTCCCGCCGGCCAGCACCGGGTGCGCCGCGCCGATGTTGGTGGACGGCGCCATCGCCGCCACGTCGGCGGCGAGCGTGAGGAAGACGCCGGCCGAGCCGGCGCGGGCGCCGGCCGGGCCCACCCACACGAGGACGGGGACGTCGCTCGCCAGCATCGCCTGGACGATGTCGCGCGTCGCGTCGAGCACGCCGCCGGGCGTGTCGAGGGTGATCGCGACCGCCGAGAAGCCCTCGGCCTTCGCCTTGGAGAGGCCCGCCACGACGAACTCGGCCGTCCCGCCGGTGATGGCGCCCTTCACCTCGAGCGTGAGCACGCGGGGCGGACCCGGCGGCGGCGGCGGAGTGGTCCGGATGGCGGCGGCCGGCGCGGCGGCGCGGGCGGCGTTTCCGGCCGCGGGAGCGGCGCGGTGACCGGGGACGGCGGCGGGCGCCTGGGAAGGCTGGGCGGCGAGCGCACCGGCGGCCCCGGTGGCGAGGAGCGCGAGGGCGGCGGCGAGGCGGGCGCGGCGGTACCGGGGACGCATGGGTTCACCTCTGCGGGAGCGGCTTCCCGAGCTCCCTCATGACCAGCTGGAGATCATCCCACGCTTTCTTCTTCTCGTCCGGGCTCCGGAGGAGGTACGCCGGGTGGAACGTGGGCATGAGCTGGATGCCCTCGTACGAGCGGAAGGCGCCGCGCAGGCGCGAGATGGGACTGTCGTCGCGCAGCAGGCACTGG
>DATIWK010000124.1:0-10822 GCA_035519395.1 Anaeromyxobacteraceae bacterium
GCGAGGAGGCGGTGTTGAGGTAGGCGTTCGAGACCACGCCCAGCGCGACCAGGCCGGGCACGATGAAGCGCGCGTAGGGGACGCCCTCCACCTCGCGCAGGCGGCTCCCCAGCGACCACCCGAACACGGCGAAGTACAGCACCGTGGTGACCAGGGGCGAGAGGAGCGTCTGCCCCGGCACCCGCAGGAAGCGCCGGACCTCCTTCGCGAAGAGCGTTCGGACTCCGTAGGAGATCACGCGCCGGCCCCCGCCCCGCGCCCGCTGGCCACCAGCCGCACGAAGACGTCCTCGAGGCGGGTGCGCACCGTCTCGACGTCCTTCACCGGGACGCCGGCGGCCGCGACCGCGGAGAGCGCCGCACCCATCGTGCCGCCCCGGCCGGCCTCGATCGCCACCACCGTCCCGCCGTCCTCGAGCCGGGCGTCGAAGCCGGCGAGGGGGGCCGGCAGGGCCTCGAGCTTCCCGGCCACGGTGATCCGGAGCGTGCGGCCCCCGTGGCGGGCGAGCAGCGCCTCCTTCTCCTCGACCACCACCAGCCGGCCGCGGTCGATGACGCCGACCCGGTCGGCCAGCTCCTCCGCCTCCTCGAGGTAGTGCGTGGTGAGGACGATGGTGGTGCCGCGGTCGCGCAGCGTCCGGACGTAGCTCCAGAGCGACCGCCGCAGCTCCACGTCCACGCCCGCGGTGGGCTCGTCGAGGAAGAGCACCGGCGGCTCGTGCACCAGCGCCTTCCCGATGAGGAGCCGGCGCTTCATGCCGCCGGAGAGGGCGCGGCTGTTGGTGGTCCGCTTCGCCTCCAGGTCGAGCGCGCGCAGGATCTCGCTCAGCCGCTCCGCGGAGAGCCGGAGGCCGAAGTAGCCCGCCTGGATCCGCAGGGTCTCCTCGACGTTGAAGAACGGGTCGAAGTTGATCTCCTGGGGGACGAGGCCGATGGCCCGCCTCGTCGCGCGGTAGTCCTGCACCACGTCGCGACCCAGGACGCGCACCTCGCCGGAGGTGGCGCGCACCAGCCCGGCCACGACGGAGATGAGCGTGGTCTTCCCGGCGCCGTTCGGGCCGAGGAGCGCGAAGATCTCGCCGGGGCGGATGTCGAGGTCGATCGCCTCGAGCGCGGCGAGGCCGCCGAAGCGCTTCGAGACGCCGCGGATCGAGACGACCGGTTCCATCGGCCGGGGAGTCTAGCCCACCGGCTGGTGCCGGGCACGGGCCGCCTGGCTCGGTCCGGGGGTCGCCTCACGGCCTCTCACCCCAGCCGCCGGTGGAAGCGCAGCGTGGCGAGGCCCAGGATGGCGAGCCCGATGGCGAGGAGCGCGAGGAGCTGCGGCCACAGGTCGGCCGCGCCGGCGCCGCGGAGCAAGAGCCCGCGCATCACCTCCGCGTAGTAGCGGATGGGGTTCAGGTAGGTGACGGCGCGCAGCCACGCGGGCATGCCCCGGATCGGCGTGATGAGGCCGGACAGCAGGATGGCCGGGATCGCGAAGAGGAAGCCGCCCAGGAAGGCCTGCTGCTGGTTCGCCGAGGCGGTGGAGATGAGGAGCCCCGCGCCCAGGGTGGTCATGAGGTACAGGGCCGTCCCCAGGTAGAGGAGCGCCACCGAGCCGCGGATGGGGATCTCGAAGAGCCACGTCCCGACGCCCACCAGCAGCGTCACGTCCACCAGGCCGATCACCACGAAGGGCGCCATCTTGCCGACGAGGAGCAGCACCGGCCGCACCGGCGTCACCAGCACCTGCTCGAGGGTCCCCATCTCGCGCTCGCGCGCCAGGCCCATCGCCGAGGTGAAGGCCGTCACGATGACGAGCAGCATCGCCGCGATGCCCGGCACCATGAAGGGCGCGGTCTTGAGACGCGGGTTGAAGGCGACGCGCGGGACCAGCTCCACCTCGGCGGGAGGCTGTCCGCCCCGCGCCGCGATCCGCGCCCGCGCCGAGGCCTGGGCCTGCTCGCCGAAGTAGCGCGAGACCGCGCCGCTGCTCACGGCGGCGCGGTTGGGATCGGTCCCGTCGAGCAGCACCTGCACGTGCTCCGTCCGCTCGGCGAGCCGGTCCGCGCCGGCCCGCCGCGGGAAGACGACGGCCGCCGAGGCGCGGCCCTCGTCGATGGCCCGGCTCGCGTCCTCCCCCGAGCCGGCGGCGCCCGCGCGGCGGAGGGTCCCGTCGGCGAGGACGCGCCGCGCGTCCCGCCGGCTCACGTCGGTGGCGTCGGGGTCCACCACCACGGTCGCCACCCGGTCCACGTCGAAGTCCACGGCGAAGCCGAAGATCACGGTTTGGATGAGCGGCGCCACCACGAGGAGGAACATGATCCTCCGGTCCCGCACCGTCTGCTGCACCTCCTTGCGGAACACGGCGGCGAGCTGGACGCCGGCGCGCGGGCGGAGGGGGGCGCGGATCACGCCAGCCTCCGCTGGAAACGGGCGGTGGCGAGGCCCAGCACCACCGCCGCGAAGATCACCTGCGCCACCACGTCCGGCCACAGCAGGGCGAGCCCGTTGCCCTTGAGCAGCACGCCCCGGAGCCCGTGGACGAGGTAGCGGGCCGGCACGATCCGGGACAGGACCTGCAGGGGGACGGGCATGTTCTCGATGGGGAAGATCATCCCGGAGAGCAGGAGCGACGGCAGCAGCGCCGAGAGGGCGCCCGCCTGCGTCGCCACGGTCATGTTCTTGGCCAGGACGGAGATGAGGAGCCCCTGCCCCAGCATCCCGACGAGGAAGGTGAACCCGAGCAGCGTGAGGAGCGCGCCGCTGCCGCGGATGGGCAGGTCGAACGCCACCATGCCGAAGGCGATGACGAGGAGGAACTCCAGCAGCCCGAGCGCGAGGTAGGGGAGGAGCTTCCCCGCCACGATCTCGAACCGGCCGATGGGGGAGGCGAAGAGCTGCTCCATCGAGCCGCGCTCCCACTCGCCCGCCACGGTCAGCGCGGTGAGGAGCACGGCCGTGATCGCCATGAGGTAGACGGCCAGGCCGGGGACCAGGAAGAGCGACGAGAGGCCCGCCGGGTTGTAGCGCGTCCACACGTGCACCGCGACGGGCGGCGCCTGCCGCGCCAGCTCCGGCCCGGCGAGCCGCTGGGTCTCGGCGCGGACGAGCGCGTCGGCCTTGGCCAGCACCTGGTTCGCGAGCGTCGGATCGGCGCCGTCGAGGAGGAGCTGGACCGGGACGCGCTTGCGCGCCAGGACGTCGCGGGCGTAGCCGCGGTCGATCACCAGCGCGGCGGTGGCGTCGCCGCGCCGCAGCCGCGCCAGGGCCGCCACCGGGTCCGCCTCCTCCCCGGCCGGCGAGAGCTCGTTCGAGGCGGTGAGCGCCCGCACCAGCGCCCGCGACGCGTCGCTCCGGTCGTGGTCCACGATGGCGGTGGGCACGCGATCCACGTCGAAGTTGAGGCCGTAGCCGAAGAGGAAGAGCAGCACCACCGGCATGCCGAGCGACATGTAGAGGGTGCGGGGATCGCGGACGATGTGACGGGTCTCCTTGGAGGCCATCGCGCCGACGCGGACCAGCGAGCGGGCCAGCCTATCGCGCGCCATCGCCGTCCCCCTTCCCCTCGCGGCCCACCACCGCCAGGAAGACGTCCTCGAGCGAAGGCTCGGCGGGCTCGAGGGCGACCCCGCGCGCCCCCGCCGCCTCCAGCGCCTGAGCCGCCGCGCCGTCGCTCACCCGGTCGGGATCGACGCGCAGGTGGAGCCCGGCGCCGAACGGCTCGACCGACCGGATCCCCTCGCGTCCGCGGAGCGCCTGCGCCGCACCGGCGAGGTTCTGCCCGCGCGCCACCAGCACCCGGCCCGGCACCCAGGTCCGCTTCAGGGTCGCGGGCGTGTCGAGCGCCACCAGGCGGCCGTCCACCATGAGGCCGACGCGCCGGCAGTACTCGGCCTCGTCGAGGTAGTGCGTCGTGACGAAGACGGTGGTGCCCTCCGCCGCCAGATCGCGGATGAGCCGCCAGAAGGAGCGCCGCGCCACGGGATCCACGCCCGCGGTGGGCTCGTCGAGGAAGACCACCTCCGGCGCGTGGAGGATGGCGCCGGCGAGCGCCAGGCGCTGGCGGATCCCACCGGGCAGGTCCCCGGTGATCGCGTCCCGCTGCGGCCCGAGCCCGGTCAGCTCCAGGAGGGTGGCGATGCGGTCGCGCAGCGCGCCGCCCGAGAGCCCGTACGCGCCTCCGAAGAAGAGCAGGTTCTCGATGACCGGCAGGTCCAGGTAGAGCGAGAAGCGCTGGGACATGTACCCGATCGACGACTTCACCGCCTCCGGGTCCCGCGCCACGTCGTGGCCGGCGACCCGCGCCTCGCCGCTCGTCGGCGCGAGCAGCCCGTTGAGCATGCGGATGGTGGTCGACTTCCCGGCGCCGTTCGCGCCGAGGTAACCGAAGATCTCGCCCCGCTCGACCTGGAAGGTCACCCGGTCCACCGCGGTGAAGGCGCCGAAGCGCCGGGTGAGCGCCACCGCCTCGATCGCCGGGCCGCCGCTCACCGGTCCTCCCGGACGCGCGAGAGGAACAGGTCCTCGAAGTCGGGCGCCACCTTCGCGAGCGTGGCGCCGAGCGGGGCGAGCGCCCCCGCCACCTCCTCCGCCGCGCCGTGCGCCACCACGGTCCGCAGCCGCTCGCCGGCCGGCGAGGCGGCGATCACGGCGGGGTGCCGCGCCAGGACGGCGTCCACCCGATCGCGCGCCCCGCCGTGCACCTCGAACGCCTCGTCCTGGAACGAGGAGATGAGGGCCCGCGGCTCGCCCTCCAGGAGGAGCCGCCCCCGGTGCACCAGCGCCACGCGTCCGCAGCGCTCCGCCTCGTCCATGTACGGCGTCGAGACGAGGACCGTCATCCCGCCGTGGACGAACTCGTGGAGGAGGGCCCACAGCTCGCGCCGTGACACGGGGTCCACGCCGTTGGTCGGCTCGTCGAGGAGCAGCACCTCGGGCTGGTGGAGGAGCGCGCACGCCAGCGCCAGCTTCTTGTACATGCCGCCCGAGAGCGCGTCGGCGCGCCGGTCCAGGAAGGGCGCGAGCCGCGTGATCTCGAGGAGCCGGGCGGCCCGGGCGCGGAACGCGTCGCGCGGCAGGACGTACACGCGCGAGAAGAAGGTGAGGTTCTCCTCCACGGTGAGGTCGCGGTAGAGCGAGTACTGCTGCGGCATGAGCCCGAGCCGCTCGCGGATCGCGCCGCTGGCCGGGTCCCCCCCGAGCACGCGGACCTCGCCCGCGTCGAGCCGCACCAGCCCGGCGAGGGCGCGGATGGCGGTGGTCTTCCCCGCGCCGTCCGGACCGACCAGGCCGAACAGCTCGCCGCGGCCGACCCGGAAGCCGAGGCCGTCGAGCGCCACCGTCGCGCCGAAGCGCCGGACCAGGCCGGCCGCCTCGAGGGCGGGAGCGCCCGCCGCGGCGGTCACGGTCACCGCTGCCCCCCCGTTCCCGGGAGCGTCACCTGCACGGGCATCCCGGCGCGGAGCTTGCCGCCGCGGTTCTGGACCGTCACCTCGACCGGGTAGACGAGGCGATCGCGGTCGCTGCGCGTCTGGATGTTGCGGGGGGTGAACTCGGCCTCCAGCGCCACCGTCCGGACCGTCCCCTCGAACCGCTCCTCGGGGTAGGCGTCCGCCACCACGATCGCCTTGGTCCCCGGCCGCACCGCGCCCACCTCGCCGTTGGGCAGGTAGAAGGTGGCCTTCACCTCCGAGAGGTCGACGAGGCGGACCAGCACCTGGCCGGCCGCGACCAGCTCCCCCACCTCGTGCGGCAGGGTCCCGACCTCGGCGTCGCGCGGGGCGTGGATCTCGCACTCGGCGACCAGGGTCCGGAGCCGGTCCACGGCCGCGTCCGCGGCCCGGACCTGCGCGGCCGCCGCGTCCGCCTGGGCGCTCGCGGCGTGGGTGCCCGCCTCGGCGGCGCGGGCCTGCTGCTCGCTCGCCACCGCCTGCGCCCGGGCCGCCTGGACCTGGTGCGCGAGCCCCACGGCGTTGGCGCGGGTCTGGTCCACGTTCGAGGCGGCGACGTCCTGGGGCAGCTTCTCCAGCCGCTCCGCCTGCCGCGCCGCCCATTCCCGCTGCGCCTCGAGCGCCGCGGTCTGGGCCGTCGCCGCCTCCTGGGCGGCGGTCGCCGCGACCTCGGAGCGGCGGGAGGCCTGGATCTGGACTCCGGCCGCGGCGGCCTGGGCGCGGGAGGCGGCCGCGCGCGCCTCGGCCTCGGCGAGCTGCGCCGCCGGATCGCTGCAGTCGAGCAGGACGAGGAGATCGCCCTTCCTCACCCGGTCCCCCTCGCGGATCCGCTGGTCCACGATCCGGGCGGCGACGCGGGACGAGAGGTCGACGGTGGTGCCCTCGATCTCGCCGGAGCCGCCCGCCGGCGCGGAGAGGGCGCGCGCCTGCGTGACGAGGCGCGCCGCGATGAGCCCGGCGAGGACGACGGCGAGAACCGCGAGGACGACGAGGACACGGCGCATCGGTGGGCTCCTCCCGCGTCGAGGCCGCGGTGGCCGTCGGAGGGGCAAATCGCGTGCCGGACGCGGCCCGGGCCAGCGCCGCATCCCGGCGCGGGATTTCCCGCCGGCCGGCCCCGACCTGTCAGGATCTCCGACGGCCCGTTCGGAAACCCTGACGGCTCCGCGGTGCCGGCCGCCCGGAAAGGACGCGAAATCCGGCAACCCGCCTCCGGCACCGCCCTTGCTCACGATGCGGAGGAATACCTCCGGCCGGGAGCGCCCCATGGTGAACACCTCGATCGCGCTGGCGCTGGCCGCCGCCCTCGGTGCGCAGGGCGACCCGGCGCCGGCTCCGGTGTCGGCCGCCCCGGCGCTGCAAACGGCGGCCGCGGAGCTGTCGCTCGCCGCCGCCCTCGAGGAGCTCGACCGCCAGAACCTCACCCTCGCCCAGGCGCGCGACCGGGCCGCGGGGGCGAACGGCGTGGCGCGCCAGGCGACGTCGGCGCTCATCCCCACCGTGACGGCGTCGGGCTCCTACGTCCGGAACCGCGACGAGTTCGTGATCCGGCTGCCGCCGAACCTCGGGCCGGGCGTCGGGTTCCCGCCGGGTGGCGCCAACATCCAGCCGCTCGCGCAGCTCAGCGGGACGGGATCGGTGCGGATCCCCCTGGTGGTCCCGACCGCCTGGTTCGACGTCGCGCAGGCCCGGAGCGCGGCGCGCGGGGCGGAGGCCGGCGCGAACGCGACCCGGCTCCAGGTGAGGACCGGGTTCGCGCAGGCGGCGTACGGAGCGCTCGCCACCGAGGAGGTGGTGACCGCGGCCGAGCGCGCCCTGGCCGACGCCGCCGAGCTCACCCGCAGCGCCGAGCGGCGCGTGGCGGCGGGGACGGTCGCCCCGCTCGACGCGCTCAAGGCGCGGACCGAGGAGGTCGCGCGGCGCAGCGACCTGGTCCGCGCCCACGCCGACGTGGACCGCTCCCGCTTCGCCCTCGGGGTGCTGCTCGGACGGGAGGGCCCCGTGCGGATCGCCGTGCCGGAGGTGGGCGCGGCGCCCCCCGCCGAGGCCGGGACGCCGGAGGAGGGGCTCGCGCGCGAGGCGCTGGCGAACCGCCCCGAGGTCGCGGTCCAGCGCGCGCAGGTCGAGGCGGCGGAGGCCGGGATCCGCTCGGCCTGGGCGCGGCTCGCGCCCCAGCTCTCCGCGACGGGCGCCGTCTTCGGGGCGAACGTCGCCTACCCGACGGGCGAGAAGACCGGCTGGAAGGTGACCGTCGATCTCACCTGGGCGCTCTGGGACGGCGGGCTCGGCTGGGGCAAGCGGGAGCAGTCCGAGGCGCAGGCCGCCGAGGCCCGCGCCGCGGCGGAGGCCGAGCGGCTCGCGATCCTGCAGGAGGTGCACGACGCCTCGCGAGACGTGGGCGTCGCCCGCGAGGAGCTTCGGCTCGCGGACCAGCGGCGGGGGCTCGCCGCCGAGACCGCCGCCTCCGCCCGGCGAAGCTTCGACGCGGGGATCGCCTCGAGCCTCGACGTCATCGACGCCAACGACCGACTCTTCACGGCCGACGTCGTCCTGGCCGCCGCCCGGGCCCGGCTCGCCCAGGCGCGGCTCGAGCTGCTGCGCGCCGTCGGGCGCGGCTGACGGGGGGCGCAGGTGCGCGCGCGTCGCTGGGGGCGTATCTTCGGTGGCGGGATGAGTGCCCCCGAGCCCCGACCGCCCCCGGGACACGAGGAGATCGAGCGCCAGGAGCTCTCGCGCCTCTTCGGGCACATGGTCGGCGCGCGCCTCTTCCTCCTCCCCGTCATCGCCGGGCTGTCGGTGTGGGTCTCCCTGATCGACCCCGCCGGCTGGCGGCGCACGCTCCTCGGCGCCGCCTCCGTCCTCGTCCCCGCCTTCTTCGTCACCGAGTGGCTCCGCTACCGGCGGCGCGGCTTCACCCGCGACGCGATCCCGCTCAACCTCGGGTTCGCCTGCCTGGGCCAGGCCGCCGTCACGTTCGCGACCGGTGGCCTCGCCAGCCCCTTCGTCTACGTGGCGATCCCGATCGGGATCCTGAACGGCGTGTTCGTCCGGTCCCCCTGGCAGTGGGTGAACCTCGGCGTGCAGGTGGCGGCGCTCTGGACGTTCGCCGCCGTGGCCGCCACGGGCGCCATCCCCGACTTCAACCTGTCGGTCTTCGGCGGCGGCGCGCGCCCCGGGGGGACGGCGCTCTGGCTCTGGTGGCAGGCCGGCGCGATGACCGCGGTGCTGGCCCTCGCCGCCGGCGCCGGGCGCAGGCTCCGGCTCGCCTTCCGGAGCATGGTGATGCGCGGGCTCGCGGCCCAGCAGGACGCGCTGCGCGCGCACGCCGAGCGCGCCGAGGAGCTGACGGCGCTCTCCGCGGAGATCGCGCACGAGCTCAAGAACCCGCTCGCCTCGGTGAAGGGGCTCTCCGCGCTCCTCGCCCAGCACCTCCCCGAGGGGAAGGGCGCCGAGCGGCTCTCGGTGCTGCGGCGCGAGGTGGACCGGATGCAGTCGGTGCTCGACGAGTTCCTGAACTTCTCGCGCCCGCTGGTCCCCCTGGCGCTGGGCCGCACCGACGTGGGCGCGCTCTGCCGCGAGGTGGCCGCGCTCCACGAGGGGATGGCGCAGGAGCGGGGGGTGGCGCTCGAGGTCCGCGCCGAGGCCGTCCCGGCCCGGTGCGATCCACGCAAGGTGAAGCAGGTCCTCATCAACCTCGTCCAGAACGCGCTCGACGCCTCGCCGCGCGGCGCCGCGGTGGAGATCGAGGCCGAGGAGTCGCCCGGCGGGGCCGCCCGGGTCCAGGTCCTGGATCGAGGCCGCGGCCTCGAGCCGGCGCTGGCGTCCGCGGTGTTCGCCCCGGGCGTCACCACCAAGGCGAGCGGCTCGGGCCTGGGGCTCACCATCGCCCGCGCGCTGGCGCGCCAGCACGGCGGCGACCTCTCCCTGGCGGCGCGCCCCGGCGGCGGCGCGACCGCGGAGCTGCTCCTGCCGGCGGCTCCCGACGACCCCCCGGCACGATCACCGGAGGCTCCTCCGGAGCGACCGGGGGGACTGGGGGGGCGGGACGCCCCCCCAGCAGGATCGGCCGGACCGGGAGAGGCGGCGTGACCCCGCCGGCCGGCACGGCGACCGGACGCCCCCGCGTCCTGGTGGTCGACGACGACGCCGGCATCCGCTACACGCTCCGGGAGATCCTGGAGCAGGAGGGGCTCTCCGTGGAGGAGGCGGAGGACGGCGCCGCCGCGCTGGCGCGCTTCGCGGCCGCCCCGGCGCCGCTCGTCATCACCGATCTGCGCATGCCGCGCCTGGACGGGATGGCCCTGCTGCGGGCGGTGCTGGAGCGCGCCCCCGGGACGCGCGTGGTCCTCGTCACCGCCCACGGCTCGGAGCGGCAGGCCGTCGAGGCCATCAAGGCGGGCGGCTACGACTACTTCCGCAAGCCGTTCGAGACCGAGGAGCTGCTCGCGGTGGTGCGGCGGGCGGTGGAGGCGATCCACCTGGCGCAGGACAACGAGCGCCTCGCCGGAGAGCTGGCGCTCTCCCGCTCGATGGTGTTCGCCTCCGAGCCGATGCGGCGCCTGGCGGCGCTGGTGGCGCGCGTCGCGCCGCGCGACGTGACCGTGCTCCTGAGCGGCGAGAGCGGCACCGGGAAGGAACGCGTGGCCGAGGCCATCGTCCGGGCCTCGCGGCGCGCCGACCGGCCCTTCGTCCGGTTCAACTGCGCGGCGCTCGCGGCCGGGCTCGCCGAGGCGGAGCTCTTCGGGCACGCCCGGGGGGCCTTCACCGGCGCGGTGCGGGCGCGGCCGGGCCTCTTCGGCGAGGCGGACGGCGGCACGCTGCTGCTCGACGAGGTGGGCGAGCTCGCCGCCGGCGCCCAGGCGAAGCTCCTGCGCGTGCTGCAGGAGGGCGAGGTCCGCCCCGTGGGCGAGGAGCGGGCGCGCAGGGTCGACGTCCGGGTGCTCGCGGCGACGCACCGCGATCTCGCGGCGCTGGTGCGCGAGGGGCGCTTCCGCGAGGACCTCTACTACCGCCTCGACGTCGTCCACCTGCGCATCCCCCCGCTGCGCGAGCGGCCCGAGGACGTGCCCGTCCTGGCGCGCCACTTCCTGGAGCGGTTCGCGGAGCGGTTCGGGGTCGCGCCGCTGCGCGTCCCGGACGGGCTCCCCGGCCTGCTCGCAGGCCGGGCCTGGCCCGGGAACGTGCGCGAGCTGGAGAACGCGCTCGAGGCCCTGGTGGCGCTCTCGCCGCTGGAGGGGCTCGACCTCTCGCTCCTCTCGAGCGGGAAGGGCGCGGCCGCGGCGGACCCGCTCTCGCTGCGGCAGCGGGTCGAGGGGTACGAGCGCGGCCTGGTCGTCGACGCGCTTCGCGCCGCGCGCGGCAACCGGAGCGAGGCGGCGCGCAGGCTCG
>DATIWK010000125.1:0-5057 GCA_035519395.1 Anaeromyxobacteraceae bacterium
GTCGCCCGCCAGCGCCCGGAGCCCGTCCCGGGCGGCGAGGTCGCGCACGGCCCCGTCGCCCCGGTCGAGCGCGGCCAGCGCCGCGGTGCGGGCGGCCTCGAGGAGCCACGCCCCGGCGCGCTCCTCGTCGAGCACGGCGAACTCCGGGTCGAGACCCGCCTCGGGGGCGTGCTCGCGGAGGACGCGCATGCACCATCCGTGGATGGTCCCCGCGGCGAGCCGGTCGAGGCCCGAGAGCCGCGCCCGCCAGGCGGCCGCCTCGCCGGGCTCCGCGGCCGCGCCGAGGCGCTTCCCCACCTCGGCGCGGAGGCGCGCGGAGAGCTCCGCTCCGGCGCGCTCCGTGAAGGTGATGGCCACGACCTCCCACGGCTCGCAGGGCGTGCCGAGCGCTTCGCCCGAGAGAAGGCGCACGCAGAGCTCGACGAGCGCGGTGGTCTTGCCCGAGCCGGCGCCGGCCGACACGGCCGTCGGCTCCGAGAGGTCGAACAGGGCGCGCGCCGCCTCGGACCAGGCCGGGGTCACGGGGCCTCCTCCGCCGCCGCGGTTCGTTCCGGCCGGCACACCGCCGGCCAGGGGCATCGCTCGCAGCCGTCCGGCGCCGGCGCGTGGTCGCCGGCCCGCATCCGGCGTACGAGGGCCACGACCTCACGCGAGAACGCCTCGGCGCCCTCCGGTGCCGTGGCGCCGGGCGGGATCGCGTACGCGCGCTCCTCCACGGTCGCCGTCCGCAGGAACGCGTACCGGGCCTCGAGGCGGGTCCGGCCCGGCAGGTCGCGCGCGGCGGCGAGGAGGTAGGCCGGCGCCTGGAAGCTCGAGACGCCCCAGGACGACGTGTCGAGGAGCCTCGCCTGGCCGGCAGCGGCCCTCCCGGACTTGTAGTCCACCACCCGGAGCGCGCCCGGGGACGCGTCCAGCCGGTCGATGCGCCCCTCGACGAGGACCGTCTCGCCTCCCGCCGAGACCTCGAGCGGCGCGCGGCCGGACGCGCCGCCGAAGCGGTGCTCGACCGCCACCGGGACGAGCGCGTCGGCCCGGGCCGCCTCGGCCAGCACGTGGCGCTCGAGGCGCGAGAGCAGGACGCCCCTGCGCCCGGCCCAGACCGCAGGGTCGCCGGCGCGGCCCTCGGCCTCGAACGACGCGAGCGCCGCGTCGGCCGCCTCCGCGAGCTCCGCCTGGAGGGCGGCGCAGTCGGACGGCGGCGGCCCGGCCGGCTGGCCGCGCGCGATGCGCGCCCGCACGAGCAGCTCGAGCGCGCGGTGGAGCAGCGTCCCCTCGTCCCGAGGCGACGGGTCGAGGTCCGCCGCCGCCTCGTCCGGCAAGCGCACGTGCTTCCCCAGGAAGAGCCGGAACGGGCACTCCGCGTAGCGCTCCAGCTGGGACGGCGACCACGACGCGGGCAGCGCCGCCCGGAGCACGTCCAGCGCCGCGCCCTCCACGCGGCCTGCGTGTGGCCCCGGCCGCCCCTCCCTGCGCTCGCGTTCCACCGCAGCGCGGGCGAGCGCGCTCGCCGCCCGAGCCACGAGGGCCGTGCCCGCGAGCGGCGACGGATCGCCCGACCGCGACACGGCCCGCAGCGCCTCCCGCTCGGTGCGAGCCGCGGAGATCCCCGGCTCGGACGCCGGTCCCGCCGGCACCGCCGACCCCACCGCGAGGAGCGCCTCCGCGACGAGCGGCGAGGGATCGCCCCCCCGGCCGGCCGGGCCCGATACACCCCAGGTGAACGACACGGCCTCCCTGGCCGCCGCAACCGCCGCGAGCGCGCGCAGGCGGGCCTCGGCCCGTCGCGAGGCGGACACGGGGAGCACGGCCCGCGCGGCCTGGCGTGCGATCGCGACGCGCTCCGGATCGCGCAGCACGGGCTCCGGCGGCGGCGCCGGCGGCCAGGCCGCACCGCAGCCCGCGATCACGACGCCGCGCGCGCTCAGGCCCGGAGCCTCGTCGAGGCCCCACAGCTCCACGGCGCCGGCCGCCGGCTCCGGCCCGGGCGGCAGGGCGGTCTCCCTCACCGAGACGGCGAGCAGCTCGGCGAACCCCGAGGCCGTCAGCACCGACCGGCCGAGGCCTGCGAGCCCCTGGGCCCGGGCCACCCCCTCGGCCGCCTCCTCCAGCCTGGAGAGCGCCACGAGGTCCTCGCGCGACGTCGCGCGCGGGCCCCGACCCGCCCGCCGCCGCAGGCCCGATGCGTCGAGGAACGCGGTGAGCCGCGCGGCGTGCTCGCGGGCCGTGCCCGGGGCAGCGAGCGGCCGGAGCGCGCGATCGACCTCCAGCGCGGCCTCCTCGGCGCGGGCGGTGGCCGCGCGGGCGCGGAGCGCGGACGGGGCCGAGAGGGCCTCCCTGCGACGCCTCAGCGCTTCGGACGGAGCCACCCGCCCGTCCACGGCGCCCGCGGCGTCGAGCTGCGGGCCGAGCGGCGCGCGGCCCGCGAGGTAGGTGGACGCCGCGAGCCTCTCGACCGAGGCGCGGGCCGGCGTGGCGGAGGCAGCCGCCGCCAGCGCCTCCTGCACCAGGCAGACGGGCGCGGCGTCGCCGAGGGGCGCGCCGCGACCGGCCGCGAACGGGATCCCGCGCTCGGCGAGCGCGCGCGCGAGCGGCGCAGCGAGCCTCCGCGGCGCGGGTGCGACCACCGCCACGTTGCCCGGCTCGATGCCGAGGTCCACCATCTCCTGGACGGCGCGGGCCACCTCGTCGGGCTCGCCGTCCTCGCCGGCGGCCACCCGCGCGGCGACACGGCCCGCCGCTCCCGGATCCGGGAGCCGCGCAGCGCCGCCGGCGAACGCGGTGACGAGCGCCGCCAGCCGGGGGGCGCGGTCGTCGTCGGCGGAGCGGTGGACGATCTCCACGCCCGCGGCGCTTGCCGCCTCGGCCTCCAGCCGTCGCAGGAGGCCGTCGAGCGGCAGCGAGAGATCCGGGCGATCGCCGAACGAGCCGAGGTCGATCCGCGCGCGACGGGCGCGCCCCGCGAGCGCCACGAGGAGGTCGGCGTCGGCCGGATCGAGCGGGCCGAGCCCGTCGGCGACGAGGAGGTCGAGCTTCCTGAGCGACGGGACTGCACCGCGCCGGACCAGCCCCACCGCCGCCGAGAGCGCCGCGGCGCGATCGAGCGCGCCGAGCCGGTCGAGGCGCTCCTCGAAGCTGGCGAGCGCGGAGGCGAGCGCGCCCAGCCGCACGGCGGCCGCCCCACCCAGAGAGGCGGCCGCGGCACGCGCCACCTCGGGCGCGATGCCGGACGCGCGGAGCTCCCCGATGGCCGAGGCGAGCCCGGCGCAGAGGGCGTTCCCGGGCCGGATGCCCGCGAGCGGCCCGCCCGCGTCCCGGCCCGCCTCCGCGGCGAGGATGCGCGCGGCGAGCGACGTGAGGATGGGCCGGCGTTCGCCGGCCTCGGCGAGGAGCGACGGGACGAGGCGGTCGAGCGTCGTGACGGCGGGGCCGAGGAGGACCCCTCCCTCGGCGTCGCAGAGGCGGCGCGCGGCCCTCGCCGCCGCGAGGGGCGTCGCGGTGATGCACAGGGCTGCCAAGGCAGCATGGATGCTACGCGGCAGGGCTGACGCTCGAGGGCGCCGGTTGCGGACCCTGCGGGCCGCCGGTACGGTGTCCGCGCTGACGCCCCTCCGCGACCTCCTCGCCGATCTCCGCAGCTCGGGGTCCTCGCACCGGTGCTCACCCGCGAGGGCCATCACTGGAGATGGGATGAGGACCGAGCGCCGTGGCGTGCCGGTCTGGCCGGCGACCGGGCTGCCCGAGGCGGCCGCCTGACCGTGTGACGAATCCTCAGGAGTACGCCCTACTCCTCCCGGTACACGGCGAGCGAGCCCTCGTTCTCCCAGACGTCCACCTTCGACACGCGGACGCGGCCCTTCTCGAGCGCCGCGAGCCGCGCGTTCATCTCCTCGTGGAAGAAGCGGGCGATGAGCTCGGCGGTGGTGTTGAGCACGTCGAACGGCGGTATGTCGTTCACGTTCTGGTGGTCGAAGCGCTGGCCGACCTCGGCGACGAGCTTCTGCAGGTCGGCGAAGTCGATCACCATGCCGATGCGGTTCAGGTCGGAGGCCCGCACGTGCACGCGAACCCGCCAGTTGTGACCGTGCAGCCGCTCGCACTTCCCGCCGTGCATCCGGATCTGGTGCGCGGCGCTGAAGAGGAACTCCTTCGAGATCTCGAAGACGGGCACGGCCATGGGGGCGGGAATATACCGGAACGCCGGGGGCCACGCAGGAGCCATGCGGACATGACGGGTCATGGACACGGGCACGGACACGGCCCGAGGCACGGCGGCCACCACGGACACGGCCGGGATCACCACGGCAACCCGGACGACTTCGACACCTACCTCGGGAGGCAGCTCGACCCCGAGCGCGACGCCTGGCAGAAGCCCGACGAGGTGGTGGCGCTGCTCCACCTTCGTCCGGGAGCGATCGCCTGCGACGTCGGCGCCGGCCCCGGCGTGTTCACGCTCCGGCTGGCCCGGGCAGTCGGGCCGTCGGGCCGGGTCCACGCGCTCGACGTGGACCCGCGGATGCTGGCGGTGCTCGAACGGCGGGTGCGGGAGGACGGCCTCGCGAACGTGGCCGCGCACCACGTCCCCGGCGGCCGCGGCCTGCCCCCGGAGCCGGCGGACGCGGTCCTGCTCGTGAACGTGCTGCACCACTTTCGCGACCCGTCCGCCTACCTGCGCGAGCTCGCCGGCCGCCTCCGGCCGGGCGGCCGCCTGGTGAACGTGGACTTCCACGCCGGCGACGTTCCGGTGGGGCCACCGGCGGACCAGAAGGTGTCGCGCGAGGCGTTCCTCGAGGTGGCGGCCGAGGCCGGGCTGGCGGTGGCCGAGGAGCTCCGCTCGCTCCCCTACCAGTACGCGTTCGCGCTGGCGCCGGCCTGAGCGGCGCGCGCCCGCGGCTACTCGGCCGACAGCTGCGCGAGGAACGCCCGCCTGAGGAGGAGGCGCTTCCCGGCGAGAACGATCTGCCCGCGCCGCGCCAGCTCCGAGAGCGCGCGCGACACGGTCTCGCGGCTCGTGCCGATCATCGCGGCGATCTCGGCCTGGGTGGGCCGGTTGCGCACGA
>DATIWK010000126.1:0-4113 GCA_035519395.1 Anaeromyxobacteraceae bacterium
CGTTCCCATGCCCGCGATCGAGCCCCTTCTTCGCCTCGGGGAGCGCGAGGCTCCGCCCGCCCCGACCGCACCCGCGGTGGATGCGCCGGTGTCGGAGGCGGTTCCCCCGCCGGTGGAGGGCGCCGCGCCCGGCGCCGCCCCCGAGCCGCTCACCCCCATCCCGCTCACCCGCGAGATCGGGATGGCGCCGGAGCCGGCCGCGCCGGCCCTCCCGGTGTCCGCCGTGCCCGAGTCCGCAGGGCCCGCCGCCGAGGGGTCCGGCGCGCCGATGGAGGCGAGCGCGGAGGCACCGGCCGCTCCCGCCTCCGGCCAGCTCGATGCGCCGCCCCGGGAGGCCGCGCGCGAGGCGCGGGAGGGCCGCGACCGCGACCGGCGAGACCGGAACGACCGCGACCGGAGCGACCGCGACCGCCGCGGCCGCGAAGACCGGGGCCGCCGCGACGGCCGCGACCGGGACCGCGGCCGCAACGGCCGCGAGGAGCGCCGCCCCCGCGAGCTGAAGAACATCCAGGACCTGCTCAAGGAAGGGCAGGAGGTGATCGTCCAGGTCGCGAAGGATCCGATCGGCACCAAGGGCGCGCGCATCACGAGCCACATCTCGCTCCCCGGCCGGCACCTGGTCTTCATGCCGACGGTGGACCACATCGGGATCTCCCGCCGCATCGAGAAGGACTCGGAGCGCCGGCGCCTGCGGGACATCGTGGACCGGATGCGGCCCGAGGGGACGGGCTTCATCGTCCGCACCGTGGCCGAGAACGTCGAGGCCGAGAAGCTCGAGGCGGACATCCGCTTCCTCATCCAGGTCTGGAACGAGATCATCCGCACCAAGGACAAGGTCTCCGCGCCGGCGCTGCTCCACCCCGACCTCGACCTCATCCTCCGCGCCACCCGCGATCTCTTCACCTCCGACGTCCACAAGCTCGTCATCGACGATCGGGACGAGCACGAGCGCATCCTGCGGTTCGCGCGCGAGCAGGCGCCGCACCTCGCCTCGCAGGTCGAGCTGTACTCGGGCGACGAGCCCATCTTCGACGCCTACGGCATCGAGCAGGAGCTGAAGCGGGCCGGGCAGCGCAAGGTCTGGCTGAAGAGCGGCGGCTACATCATCATCGACCAGGCCGAGGCGCTCACCGCCATCGACGTCAACTCCGGCCGCTACGTGGGGAAGAAGAACCTCGAGGAGACGATCACCAAGATCAACACCGAGGCTTCCAAGGAGATCGTCTACCAGCTCCGCCTCCGGAACATCGGCGGCATCATCATCATCGACTTCATCGACATGGACAAACCCCAGAACCGCGACAAGGTCTTCAAGGCCTTGCAGGAGGCGCTGGGGCGGGACAAGGCCAAGACCAACGTCCTCAAGATCTCCGAGCTGGGGCTCGTGGAGATGACGCGCAAGCGCGTGCGCGAGTCGGTGACGCGGATGTCGAACGAGCCGTGCAGCTACTGCGACGGGAAGGGGCACGTGAAGTCCAAGATCACCGTCGCCTACGAGATCTTCCGCGAGATCCGCCGCGAGTCGCCGCACTTCCCCGAGCCGGTCCTGGTGGTGAACGCGCACCCCGAGATCGCGCGCATCCTGCAGGGCGCCGAGCGCGACGAGCTGCGCTACCTCATGGACCGCTTCAACAAGACCATCCAGGTGAGGCCGCAGCAGAACTACCACCAGGAGCAGTTCGACATCTACGGACGCCAGGAGCGCGGCGATCAGCCTGGCCCGGGCCGACGCGAGGAGCGCGGCGACCAGCCCGGCTCGGGCCGACGCGAGGAGCGCGGCGACCAACCCGGCTCGGGCCGACGCGAGGAGCGCCGCGACGAACGGCGCGGGCGCGATCGCGGCCGCGGGGGGGGCGGCGAGCGGGGCGGCGAGCGAAGCGGCGAGCGGGGGGGCGAGCGGGGCGGCGAGCGCGACCGCGGCGCCGAGCGCGACCGGCCGAAGGGTGCCGAGGCGCCCACCGAGGCGAAGGAGGCGGCGCCCTCGGGGGAGAAGGGGTAGCGGTGTCCGGCCCGGCGAAGGGCGCCCACCGCGCGCTCGACCGGCTCCCGCGGATGCTCCGCATCGCGCCGCGCGCCATCGAGACCGCGGTGCGCCTGACCGAGGGCGAGAGCGTGCGCCTCCGGGCCATGGCGCTCACGTTCATCTCGCTCTTCGCGCTCGTCCCCGCGCTGGTGGTCGCCTTCTCGGTGGTCGAGGCCTTCACCGGGATGCAGCGCATCTCCCAGCGCGTCCACGAGTTCCTGCTCGACAACCTTGCGGTGGGGGCGCGCACCAGCCTGGAGCCGTACCTCGACCGCTACGTCCAGAACGCCCACGCGACCAGCGCGGGGCTCGTGGGCGCCGCGCTGCTCGTCTGGTCGGCCGTGATGCTCTTCTCCAACGTGGAGGGGGCGATCAACGACATCTGGGGCATCAAGCGCCGCCGGCCGGTCGCGCAGCGCGCGGTCATCTACTGGGTCGGCCTGACCCTCGGGCCGCTGCTCCTCGCCGGCTCGGTGACCATTGGCCACGCCACGCGGGTCTGGGTGGCCGGCACGAGCGTCCGGTTCCTGGCCGCCACGGGAGGCGGCGTCCTCACCTGCGTCTCGTTCGCGGTCCTCTACCAGATCGTCCCCTGGACGCGCGTCCGGGTCCTGGCCGCTGCGGGGGCAGGGCTGGTCGCCGGCGCGGCGTGGGAGGCGGCGAAGTGGGGTTACACGGTCGTCGTGGCGCGGTCGGTCCACTACCACGCCATCTACGGTTCCATGGCGGCGGTCCCCATCTTCATGCTGTGGCTCTACCTCTCGTGGACCATCCTGCTCTTCGGCGCGCGGCTCGCGTTCGTGTTCCAGTACGCGCCGCTGATCCTCTCCGGTGCCCCCTACTCGGCGAGCAAGGCCGGCCGCGAGGTGCTGGCGGGGCAGGCGATGCTCGACGTGGCGCTCGCCTTCGACTGCGGCGGGGAGGCGCCCGAGGCGAGCGACGTCGCCACGCGGATCCGCGCGACCGCCGAGGAGGTGGGCGAGGCCCTGCTCGCGCTCCGCACCAGCGGCCTCATCGTCGTGCTCGCCGACGGCGGCCTCGTCCCGGCGAAGCCCCTCGAGCGGATCACGCTCCTCGATGTCCGCCAGGCTGTCGGCGGTCCGGCGCCGGTCCTGGAGGGCGGCGGGTCCCCCATCGGCGACATCGTGAGGGGTGTGGACGAGCTCGCCGCCGGTCACCTCGCCGCAGTCAGCTACCGGACGCTCTGCGATCGGGTCCACACCGAGGGCGAGTCCGCCGGAGCGATCGAGCGTGCGCTCGTGGACCCGGGTGCTGCTGCCCCAGCCCGGACCGCGTGAACGGAGGCCGGTATTCCGGCCGTGATGCCCGAGCCTCCGCGCACCCAGGGACTCGCTTACAAGGTCTGCCGGGGCCTCGCGGGCGGTTGCGTCCGCGCGCGCCATGGCGAATTTCGCGCGTCGTCCCGCGGGTCTTCGGTCGAGTTGACGCGCCGCAGGTGAGCCGGAGCTGGGCGTTCTCTCGCATACCTTCGGATCCCTTGCTGATTTCAGCGGCGTCGGCTAGGCTCTCCGAATCCCGGGCGGATTCCCCGAGGGGGGCCCTGCGACTTTTCCTGAATGGTGGTGCGCCGATGCTGAAGTCGGACCTCATCAACATCCTCGTCGTGAAGCGTGGCGTCACCCAGAAGCAGGCGGAGGCGACGATCGAGACGATCTTCGACTCCATGAAGGACGCGCTCTGCCGCGGGGAGAACATCGAGATCCGGGGGCTGGGTGCCTTCCACGTGAAGCACTACGACGGCTACCAGGGCCGGAACCCCAAGACCGGCGAGGTCATCCCGGTGAAGCCGAAGCGGGGTATCCTGTTTCGCACGGGCAAGGAGCTGCGGGACCGTGTGAACCGTCCCGAGGGCGAGGACGACAAGGGCCCCAAGGGCGGTTCGTCCGAGGGCGGGCAGGGGACGCCGCCGGTGGCCGCGGGCGCCTGAGCCAGGTCCGAAAGCAGGGCTGAAGGGCGCGGCTCCGAACGCCGCGCCCTTTCCCGTTTCAGGCCGCGAGCGCCACCCGGCCGAGCGGCCGGACCGCGGTCTCGGGCGGCAGCTCGTCGTAGCTCAGCACCGGCAGCCCCGG
>DATIWK010000127.1:0-13623 GCA_035519395.1 Anaeromyxobacteraceae bacterium
CTCGGCGCACCCTTCCTTGGTGCCGCAACGGTTCTCCACCCCGCGCAGGTACTGGAGGACCGTCTGCGTCGGGTCGACGCCCGCCGGCTCCCTCACCTGCCCGTCGAGGATGAAGCGGATGCGATCCGTCATGGCCGTGGCGCGGGAGGATACCACCCGTCTCCGCGCGCCCTTGGCAGTTCTGTATTCGAGCGGGGCGGCGGGCGCCCGGCTTCTACCGCTCCACCCCCGAGAACACCACCGCCACCGGCGCGTCGCGCGGCGCGTCGGCGAGCACGCCGGCGAGCCCCGCGGTCCCGGTGGCGGAGGCGGCGATCGACGTGTGGGCGCGCGCCAGCGCGTGGGCCCGGACCACCGCCTCCTCCGGCGCGACCACCGGATGCCCTCCGCTCGCGCGCATCGCCTCGGCGATCGCCCACCAGTCGTAGGTCTCGTCGTCGAGGATGCCGCTCGCCGCGCTGGCGGGCGTCTTCTCCCACGGCCACATGAACCGCGACCTCGCCCGCGCCGCGTCTTGGAGCGGCGTCGCGCCGAGCCGTTCCCACGCGCGAGGCAGCGGGGCGCAGCCCTCGGCCTGCACCGCCACCAGCCTCGGCAGGCGGGGGAGGATCCCGGCCTCGACGGCCAGCGCGAAACCCTGGGCGAGCGCGCTCGCCAGGGCGCCGCCGCCCACCTGCACGTAGACGGCCTCGGGCGGGTTCGCCCGGAGCCCTTCGGCCATCTCCAGCGCGAGCGTGCGGCCGCCCTCCACGGCGAGACCGTTCTCCGGCCCCTGCACGCCGAAGGGCAGCGCCCCGGCCGCCACCGCCTCGCGGAAGCGCGCGAAGCAGGGATCCCCCGCCTCGCCGGGGCGGCGCTCGCAGACCGCGATCGCCGCGCCGAGGTCCCCGAGCCGCGCGACCACCGCGGGGCTGGCGTCGGTGGGGATGAACACGTCGAGCGGCCAGCGCGCGGCGCGGGCGATGACCGCGGCGGCGAGCGCGGCGTTGCCGCACGAGGCGATGGCGAGGCGGCGGCCGCGCAGCCCGGCCGCCCCGGGCAGCCGCGCCGCCTCCACCACGCGCAGGTGGAGCATCACCGCCATGAGGTGGCGCGCCTTGTGGGATCCGGCCACGTTGCCGGTCTCGTCCTTCACCCACAGCTCTCCCGCGAGCCCCGCGGCGCGCGCCAGCGCCGGCTGCGGACCGAGCGGCGTCACGCGGAAGCCGCGGCCGTCCGCCGCGACCAGCTCGGCGTCGAGCGCCCCGACGAGGTCGGTCCAGGCGGCGTCGGAGAGGCCGGCCGCGCGCAGGACGCGGTACGGGGAGAGGAGCGCGCGGTAGCGGAGGAACGGGTCGGGCTCGGTGCCCGGCGCGAACCCGGCGGCGCTCGCCCCGGGCGCGAGGACGTGGTCCACGTCGTCGCCCTCGACCGCCCGCGGGCAGCGGAACGGCAGAACGCGCGCCGGGTCGACCTCCACCCCGCAGCCGTGGCAGACGAAGCGGACGATCCCTCCGGGGGGCCACTCGCTCCGCCGCAGGCTCATCCGCCTGCCCCTGCGCTCGTCGCGGACCCGAGCGCGGCGGCGCCGCTCCTCGCGTTGAACTCGGCGATCATCGCGTCCCAGGCCGGGACCAGCTCGAGGAGCCCGTCCCAGAACGACTGCCTGGCGCGGGAGGTGAACTCCTGGAGCGTGACGCCCTGCTGCTCGACCCAGGTGAAGTAGCCGAGGTTGAAGATGCGGCGGCGCTCGCGGTGGGTCAGCTCCAGGACGTGGTCGGTCGAGGCGCCCCCCAGGGCGCGGCCCCAGGTCTCGCCCGCGGTCACCGCGTCGAAGCGCCCGCCGAAGTGCTTCCTCGTCAGGCGACCCACCTCGCTGCCGTACATGGCGGCGCCGTCCGTCGCGACCGTCACGATGACGTCGTCCTCGTCGAGGTCGAGCGCGTGGGCGGTCTTCACGGCGGCGACCAGGTTCGCGATGGAGCTGAGCCCCATGTCCCGGAGCTGCGCCACCACCGCGGCGTCGATCCCGCGCCGCTCCACCAGGTAGCGGCGCCCCTCCTCGGTGTTGAAGAGCACCAGGAGCCCGTCGCTGGCGCGATCCGAGACGCCCACCACCACGTCGGTGTTCATGACGTTGTGGATGTAGGGGACGTGCTTGTCGCCGATCCCCTGGATGTTGTGCTCGCCGAACCCGTTCTCGAGGAGCGTCGGGCACTCCACGGCCTCGACGGCGACGATCCGTGCGCCGAGCCGCGCCTTCAGGTGATCGCCGGCGGCGAGCGTCCCGGCGGAGCCGGAGGCCGAGACGAACGCCGCGAGCCGGCCCTTCCGGCCGGCGGTCAGCGCGCCGAAGAGCTTCTCCAGCGCCGCCCCGGTGCAGGTGCGGTGGACGAGGTAGTTCCCGAACTCGCAGAACTGGTTGAAGACGACGTTCTGCGGATCGCGGTCGAGCGCGGCGCAGGCGTCGTAGATCTCCTTCACGTTGCTCTCGGAGCCGGGGGTCCTGACGACGTCGGAGGGCGAGGCCACCCAGCGGTCGAGCCAGTCGAACCGCTCCTGGCTCATGTTCTCGGGGAGCACCGCCACGCCGCGGCAGCCGAGGATGCGGGAGATGGCGACGCCGCCGCGGCAGTAGTTGCCGGTCGAGGGCCACACCGCGCGGTGGCGGGTCGGGTCGAACTGGCCCGTCACGACGCGCGGGACCAGGCAGCCGTAGGCGGCGAGCACCTTGTGCGCGTGGATCATCGGGAAGCGGTTCCCGAGCGCGAGCACGATCCGGGCCCGGACGCCGGTCAGCTGGGGCGGGATCTCCAGGTGCCCGGGGACCGCCGCGAGGCCGCGGCGGGAGGCGTCGTTGAACCAGTGCACGCGGAAGAGGTTGAGGGGGTGCGGCGCGTCGGGATCGACGCCGGCGAGCTGGCCCCGCAGGGCCGCGGGGATGGTGGACGGATCGCGGAGCTGCGCAAACGTGGGCAGCACCACGCCCGCCTCGCGGAAGCGCCCCAGCGTCCGCGCGTAGACGTCCTCGTTCACCACCGTCCGCTCGAGTCCAAGGCGCATGAAGCCCTTCCTCGTGGTGGGCCTGCCGCCCCCCACGCCCCCTGGTCGCTTCGGGCGAGGCTCCTCTGCCTCGCCTGCTGCGCTCCAGGCTCGGTGCGTTGCTCTTACCGCATCGCCGCCATCCGCCGCCACAGCCGCGCCGCCTCGCGCCGGGCCTCCGCGCCGATCGCGCCGGCGTCGCCGGTGGCGAGCCGCCCGTCCTCTACCACCACCCGGCCCTCGACCACCACGGACCGGACGCGCCCCTGCTCGCGCACCACCAGGTCGCCGAGCGCGCCGGGCGCGAGCGGCTCCGGCACCGCCCCGAACCGCTCCGCGACGAGGGCGTGCCCGGCGGTCAGGCGGCCGGACCAGCGGTCGTCGCGGTTCGCCTCCGCGAGGCGCTCGAGCGCGGCCTCCTCCGCCGCCATGTCGGCCGGCCAGCCGTCGGTCCCGAGCGCGACGCGCGCGGCGTGGCGGAGCGCGCCCGCGTAGCCGACCCGGTTGCCCTCGTTGGAGCGCGGGTTCTGCACCAGCCAGCAGCCGCGCTCGCCCGCGACCCGGACCTGCGCGGGCGAGAGGTGGACGCCGTGCGCGAGGATCGAGCCGGGGACGAGCCCGCCGAGGGTGAGGAGCCGCTCCAGCGGGCCGTCCCAGCCGCGGCGCCGGGCGTCCTCCACGTCGGCGCGGTCCTCGGCGACGTGGACGTGGACCACGGTGGCGAGCTCGCGCGCCAGCTCGCCCGCGCTCCGGATCGTCTGGTCGGAGACCGTGAACGACGCGTGGAGCCCCACCCCGCCGCGCACCAGCGCCGACGGCCGCACGCGCCGGCACTCCGCCAGGCCGCGGCGCGCCTCCTCGATCCCGCCGTTTCGCTCGGTCGCGCCGTAGCAGAGGAAGCCGCGCACCCCGAGCGCCTCGCACGCCTCGGCCAGGACGGCGAGCGAACCCTCGACGAGGTTCGGCGACTCGTGGTGGTCGACGAGCGACGTCGTGCCGGCCAGGAGCGCGTTCGCGAGGTAGTCCCGGGCCGAGGCCCGCAGGGCCGCCTCGTCGAGCGCGCGGTCGAGCCGCCACCAGACCCGCTCCAGGATCTGGAGGAAGTCCTCCGGCGGCGGGGAAGGAGGCGGCATCCCGTAGGGCGCGAGGCCGCTGTAGAGGTGCGTGTGCGCGCAGACGGCGCCGGGCCGGATCTCGCCCGCCTCGCAGCGGAGGACCCGCGCGCCCGCGGGCGCCTCGGCGACCACGCGGCCGCCGGCGATGGCGACCGTGCGCCCGCGCCGGTCCGGCCCGACGACCAGCGCCCCGCCGCTCACGCCGCGCTCCCCCCCGGCGTGGCGAGCCGCTCGTAGGCGGGCCCGAACGGCGCGCGCGCCAGGAACCGGCCCGCGCCGGGCTCGATCCGGAGATCGCCGTCCGCGAGGACGTGGCGCCCGCCCGCCAGGGTGTGGACGACGACGCCCTTCACGGTGAGCCCCTCCCACACGGAGAAGTCGGTGCGCTGGTGCTGCGTCGCCGCCGAGAGGGTCCTGGTCCTGGCGGGATCGAGGACGATCACGTCGGCGTCCGCGCCCGGCTGGAGCGAGCCCTTGCGCGGCCAGAGGTTGAAGGCGCGGGCGGCGTTGGTCGAGGTGAGCGCCACGAACCGCTCCGGCGAGATCCGGCCCGCGTTCACGCCCAGGTGCCAGAGGACGTGGAGCCGGTCCTCGACGCCGCCGCAGCCGTTCGGGATCCGCGTGAAGTCGCCGGCTCCGGCCCGCTTCTGCTCCCGGGTGAAGCAGCAGTGGTCCGTGCCGGTGGTGGAGAGCGAGTCGTCCTGGACTGCCCGCCAGAGCGCCTCCTGGTGTCCCCTCGGCCGGTACGGCGGGCTCATCACGTGGCCGGCGGCGACGTCGAAGTCGGGGCTCGCGTAGACCGAGTCGTCGATGGCGAGGAAGCCGGGCAGGGTCTCTCCGATGACGCGGACGCCGCGGCGGCGCGCCCGCCCGATCGCCTCCGCCGCCTCCGCCGCCGAGACGTGCACTACGTAGAGCGGCACGCCGACCACCTCGGCCATGGTGATGGCGCGCAGCGTCGCCTCGCCCTCGAGCTGGGGCGGGCGGGAGCGGGGGTGGCCGAGCGGCGCGGTCACGCCCTCGGCGCGGAGCTTCCGCTGGAGATAGGCGATGAGCTCGCCGTTCTCGGCGTGGACCTGGGGGAGCGCGCCGAGCTCCCGGCACCGCTCGAAGCCCGCGATGATGTCCTCGTCCGGCAGCATCAACCCGCCCTTGTAGGCGGTGAAGAACTTGAAGCTCGCGACGCCGTGCGCGCGGACGAGGGGCGCCATCTCCGAAGCGAACCGCTCGCCCCACCACGACACGGTCATGTGGAAGCCGTGGTCGATCGCCGCGCGCGAGGCCCACGCCTTCCACTGCGCCAGCGCCTCCAGCGGCGACTGGCCGCGCTCGGGCCCGACGAAGTCGAGGATCGCGGTGGTGCCGCCGGCGGCGGCCGCCGCCGAGCCGGACAGGAAGTCGTCCGCGACCACCGTGCCCATGGTGGGGAGCTGCATGTGCGTGTGCGGGTCCACCCCGCCCGGCATGACGAGGCAGCCACCGGCGTCGATCACCTCCGCGCCGGAGGCGTCGAGCCCCTCCCCCACCGCCGCGATGCGGCCCTCCCGGCAGAGCACGTCGGCGCGCCGTTGGCCGGCCGCGGTGACGACGGTGCCGCCGCGGATCAGGGTGTCCGTCATCCCGGCGCCCCCTCTCCCCAGCCCTCTCCCCCTGCGGGGGAGAGGGAGCTGAGGCAGCCGGGCGATCCACGTTCACTCACGGCGCACCTCCTCCGTCGCCAGGATCCTGCCCGGGTACGGCCGCGGCGCCGAGAGCCGGCCGGCGTCGAGGACCTTCACGCCGTGCACCAGGACGAGGTCGATGCCCTCGTTCGGCGCCAGGGGATCGAGGTAGTCGTTCCGCTCGCGGACCCGCTCCGCGTCGAACAGGACCAGCGACGCGTCCGCCCCGGGGCGGAGCGTGGGATCGGGGAGCCGCAGGAAGCGGCACGGCAACGTCGCGAGCCGGTGGACGATCTGGTGGAGGGGGATGCCCATCTCCCGCGCCATGCGCAGCGCCTTCGGGAACGCCCCCAGCGCCCGGGGATGCGGCTTCTGGCCGGGGCCGGGCATGAGGCCGTCGGTGCAGATCGCCATGGTGGGCCGGCGGAAGAACCGCTCCACGGTGGCGTCGTTGCCGTAGTGGGTGATGATGGCGATCTCGCCGGCGTTGGCCAGGAAGAAGTCGAACACCGCCTCGTACGCCGCGGCGGAGTCGAGGTCGGCGGCGCCCGCCGCCCGGGCCACGTCGCCGAGCCGCTTCCCCAGGAAGGCGTCTCCGGCGCCCGGCTTCACGCCGGCGATCTGCACGCCCTGGAGCCCGCCGCAGAACTGGACGAAGTTGTCGAAGCTGCGCGTGTCGCGCCGGATCTTCTCGGAGGCGGCGCGGCGCGCGGCGGGATCGGCGAGCCGCGCCAGGAACTCGGCGCGGGTGCCGGCCCGCAGCTCCGGCGGGAAGATCGCGTCGCCGGTCGTCGACCCGGCGGTGTACGGGTACATGTTCTCCATGGCCGGGACGCTCGCCGCCGCGTCCGCCAGGATCGCCTCCAGCTCCCCGATCCGATCGTAGTTTCGCGCGCCGGCGATCTTGGAGTGCTCGTTGCAGTACCCGCCCCCGCCCTCGATCGCCGCCTCCACCACCTCGCGCACGCTCTCCACGATCCCGTCGCTCTCGGAGCGGACGTGGGGGAAGAGGGCGCCGGGCTTCACCGCGTTGAAGGCGCGCACCAGCGCCGCCAGCTCGCGCCGGTCGCAGTAGACGGCCGGGTTGTAGACGAGGCCGGTGGACAGGCCGAGGGTGAGCGGCGCCTCGCGGCGCACCACCTCGGCCATCGCGGCGATCTCGGCGTCGGTGGCGGCGCGGGCGAGGTTGTCCATCACCACGCGCCGCACCGCCGAGTGGCCCAGGTAGAGCCCCATGTCCGTCACGGAGCGGCCGCGGTGCCACTCCAGGAACCCGGCCATCGAGGTCCAGGTCCATTCCCCCTCCACCGCCCCGTCGAGAGGCTTGAGCTGCGCGGCGTACTGCGCGCGCTGCGCCTCGGTGACGGGCGCGGGCGAGAGGCCGTCCACGCCGCAGATCCGCTTGGTGACGCCGCCGCGCAGCGCCAGCTCGCAGGCGCGCGGCAGGCCGCTCTCGCCGGGGAGGGTCCCGGCCAGCGCGCCGTGGTTGTGGGTGTCCACGAAGCCGGGGGCGAGCGCCCGCCCCCGCGCCTCGACCACCTCGTCGGCGGACGCCGCCTCCGAGCGCGGCACCTCGCCGAGCCGCGCGATCCGATCGCCCTCCACCAGCACGTCCCCCGCGAACGGCGGCGTGTGGCCGTCGCCGGTCACGATGCGGGCGTCGCGGACGAGGAGGCGCATTCAGCGGGCGAGCTCGAGCACGAGCCGCAGGAGCACGTCGGCGCCGGCGGCGAGGTCCTCGGGGGCGGTGTACTCCTCGACGTTGTGGCTGACCCCGCGGACGCTCGGGACGAAGATCATGCACGCCGGGCAGACCGCCGCCAGCATCTGCGCGTCATGGCCGGCGCCGCTGGGGAGCCGGCGGACCCTGAGGCCCATCTCCCTGGCGATGCCCTCGACGCGGCCGACCAGCCGAGGATCGAACGCGACCGGCGCGAAGCGCGCCAGCTGCCGGCGCGCGACCGTGACCCCCTCGGCGCGGGCCGTCTCCTCCACGAACGCGAAGAGCCGCCGCTCCGCCTCCTCCAGCTTCGCCTCGTCGGTGTTGCGGAGGTCCACGGTCATGACCGCGCGGTTGGCGAGCACGTTCACCAGGTTGGGCGAGAGGTTCAGCATCCCGACCGTGCCGACCTGGTGGCCGCCGATCTCGCGCGCCAGCCGCCGCACGAACGCGGCGATCTCGGCCGCCGCGTAGCCGGCGTCGTGGCGCATCGACATGGGCGTCGTCCCGGCGTGGTTCGACTGGCCGGAGATGGTCAGCTCCGTCCAGGAGATGCCCTGGACCCCGGTGACGGCACCGATCCGGCAGCCCTCGGCCTCCAGCACCGGACCCTGCTCGATGTGCAGCTCGACGTAGGCGTGGACCGAGGGCTTGCCGACCGGCGCCGCGCCGGCGTAGCCGATCCGGTCCAGCTCCGCGCCGACGGACCGGCCGTCGATCCCGACGGTGGCGCGGGCTCGCTCCAGCGAGAGCCCGCCCGTGTAGACGAGGCTCCCCATCATGTCGGGCTGGAAGCGCGACCCTTCCTCGTCCGTGAAGAACGCGACCGCCAGCGGCCGGCGGGTGGTCACCTTCGCGTCGTTCAAGGTGGCGACGACCTCGAGCGCGCCCAGCACGCCCAGGTTGCCGTCGTACCGGCCGCCGGTCGCCACCGTGTCGATGTGGCTCCCCATCATCACCGGCGGCCCGGCCTCGGCGCCCTTCCGCACCCCCACGCCGTTGCCGATGCCGTCGATGGTCACCTCCAGGCCGAGGTCCTTCATCCAGCGGACCACGCGGTCGCGGCCGGCCTTGTCGGCGTCGGTGAGCGCCAGACGGGCCACGCCGGTCGTCCCGGCGATGGCGCCGACCTGACCGAGCTCTTCCAGGCGGCGGAGCAGGCGCGCTCCGTCGATCCGGATGCCGCGGGGGTCTTCGGTCATGTCGTACCTCCGGTGCGGCGCGCGTCCGGACGCGTCAGTGCCAGTCCCCGCGCCCCCCGTCGGGGATGCGGCCGACGTTGATGGCGCGCGCGGCGGGCGAGTCCTTCATGGGCAGGCGCGTGCGCCGGATGCCGTCGTGGGCCTCCAGCGCGGCGGCGACGGCGCCGGCGGTGGGGACGAGGCCGATCTCGCCCACGCCCTTGGCGCCGAACGGCCCCTCCGGCTCGGGGTCCTCGACCAGGATCACCTCGACCTCGGGCATGTGCTGCGCCCGGAGGACGCCCAGATCGCGCAGCTTGAAGGTCACCGGCATGCCGTCCTTGCAGGGCAGCTCCTCGGTGAGCGCGTAGCCGAGCCCCATGTGCACCGAACCCTCGATCTGCGCCTGGCACTGCTGCGGGTTGATGGCGCGGCCCACGTCGTGCGCGGCGATGACCTTCTCCAGCTTGCCGGCGGCGTCGAGGAGCACCACCTGGGTCGCGAAGCCGAAGGCGGTGTGGGTCTTGATCTTCCCGTTCCGGGTCTGGCCCGGGGCGGTGGTGTCGTCGATCACCGTCTCGCCCACGTACGCGCGGCCGGAGAGGTCGCGCAGCGTCGCGCCGGCGTCGAGGTCCGCCCGGAGCTTGCGCGCCGCGTCGACGGTGGCGCGGCCGCCGAGGAGCGTGCCGCGCGAGCCGGTGGTCTGCCCGGCGCCCAGCTCGAACCTGGTGTCCACGCGGGGCAGGAACGTCGCCGCCGGGAGCCCGCTCACCTCCACCGCGCACTGCACCAGCACGGTGAGGAGGCCCTGCCCCATCTCCGTGAACCCGGCGTGGAGGTCGAGCTTGCCGTCGCGGCGCACCACCAGGCGCACCTTCCCCATCTCCACGGCGCCGTTGCCGATGCCGGAGTTCTTGACGCCGCAGGCGACGCCGACCGCCTTCCCGGCGCGCCGGGCGGCGTAGTAGGCGTCCTTCACGGCGAGGAGCGTCTGCTCCAGGCCGACCGACTTCTCCAGGATCTGACCGCTGGTGAACGGGTCCCCCACCCGCAGCGCGTTGCGGAAGCGGATCTCCCAGCCGTCGAGGCCGGCCTTCCTGGCGAGGAGGTCCAGGCAGCCCTCGATCGCGAAGCTGGTCTGGTTCACGCCGAAGCCCCGCATGGCGCCGCAGGGCGGGTTGTTCGTGTAGGCGGCGACCGACTCGATGTCCACGGCCGGGACCCTGTACGGGCCGCAGGCATGGCCGGCGGCGCGCTCCAGCACCTTGCCGCCCACCGAGGCGTACGCGCCGGAGTCGCCCAGGATCCGCGCCCGGAGCGCCGTCAGCCGCCCCTCGGCGTCGCAGCCGACCGTGTAGGTCATGGTGACGGGGTGGCGCTTGGGGTGGACGCGGATGGACTCCTCGCGCGAGAGCACCAGGCGCACCGGGCGGCCGGTGAGCCCCGCCAGCAGCGCCGTCTGCGCCTGGATCGACATGTCCTCCTTGCCGCCGAAGGCGCCGCCGTTCGGGACCAGTTCCACGTGGACGCGGTCCTCGGGCACGCCCAGCACCGAGGCGACCTGCCGCCGGTCGTCGAAGATCCCCTGCCCCTGGCTGTAGAGGTGCAGCCGGCCGTCGGGCAAGGGCACCGCCAGCGCCGCCTCGGGCTCGAGGAAGAGGTGCTCGATCCGCTGCGTCGCCCAGGTGCCGGTGACGACGTGAGCCGAGGCGGCGAGCGCCGCGTCCACGTCGCCGCGCGCGAACCGGGTGGTGGAGAGCACGTTGTCGTGCTTCGGGTTCACCCGCGGCGCGCCGGGCTGGACGGCGACCGCGGGGTCGAGCACCGGCGGGAGCGGCTCGTACTCCACCGCGACGAGCGCCGCGGCCTCGCGGGCGGCGCGGGGCGAGTCGGCGGCGACCACGGCGAGGACGTCGCCGACGCAGCGGACCTCCTCGCCCTCGGCGACCAGCACCGGCCAGTCGCGGTAGACGATCCCGACCCAGCGGTCGCCCGGCACGTCCCCCGCCGTCGCCACGGCGGCGACGCCCGGGGCGGCGCGCGCCCGCGAGGTGTCGATGCGCAGCACCCGCGCCCGGGCGTGGGGCGAGAGCACCACCGCGCCGTGCAGGAGGCCGGGCGCCTCGAGGTCCCCGATGAAGGGGCGCGCTCCCAGCGTCAGCTCTCCGCCCTGCACCCGCTGGAGCGACGCGCCCACGCCGCCGTCGGCGACCGGCCGGGGGCGCTCGCCGCCGCGCTTCGCGGCGTGGATCAGCTCGACCGCGTCCACGATCTTCACGTAGCCGGTGCAGCGGCAGAGGTGCCCGTCGAGCGCCTTGGCGATCTCCCCGCGGGAGAGGAGCCTGTCCTGGTCGGTCAGCCACTTGATCCGCAGCGCGAGGCCGGGCGTGCAGAACCCGCACTGCAGCCCGGCGGCGGCCTGGAACGCGTCGGAGTAGAGCGACCGCTCCTCGCCGCCGACGCCCTCCAGCGTCACGATGGACCGGCCCTCCGCCTTCTCCGCCGGGATGGCGCAGGTGGTCTTGGGCGCCCCGTCCACCAGCGCGAGGCAGCAGCCGCACTGGCCCTGCGGAGCGCAGGCGTCCTTGAGCGAGGTGAGCCGGAACTGCTCGCGGAGCACCTCGAGCAGGGACTGCCCCGGCTGCACCTCGGCGCGGCTCGGCGCGCCGTTGAGCTGGAAGGACACCGTCTTCGTGGGCACCCGTGCCTCCTTGGCGTACGAACGTCCGGCAGGCGCCGCGGTCTCCCGCAACTCTAACCGGCCTGCACGCCCGGCGCCTCGCCCGCCGCGGCCGCGACGCCCGGAGGCCGCCGTGCGAGGAGCCTGGCCCGCGATCGTTTGACGTCGCCCCTGCTCGTGGACGACAGTCGCTCCCCGGCCGCGCGGTCGGCCGGCGCCGGCGTGTGGCACTGTACCCGGCGGGGCGGCGCTGCGTCGACCTCCACCTTCCATAGGGATCGCGAGTGGCAGAGCTCAGGCCCATCCCCCTCGGCGTCCTCGTCACCCGGCTCTTCCGCGAGCTGGAGCGGCAGCGGGCGGTTTTCGACCTGCCGGCGCGCGCCTTCGTGACCGGCGTGCCCGGGCGCGACCTGTCGGTGGACGTCCACGGCCACCGCGCCTCGACGCCGTTCGGGCCGGCCGCCGGCCCGCAGACGCAGCTCGCCCCGAACGTGGTGCTCTCCTGGCTCGCGGGCGGCCGGGTGCTGGAGCTGAAGACCGTCCAGATCAAGGACGACCTCGTCATCCCGCGCCCCTGCATCGACATGGAGACGGTCGGCTACAACGTCGAGTGGTCGCAGGAGCTGAGGCTGGAGCAGTCGCTCGAGGAGTACGTCAAGGCGGCGATGCTGGTGGAGATGCTGAAGGCGTCGGGCACCGTCCCCGCGTCCTTCGGCGCCACCGTCTACGACATGAGCGTCGGCTACGATCTCGCCGGCATCCGCTCGGACCGGGTCCGCGCCTTCCTCGCCGGCATGATGGACGCGTCGGCGTCGATCGCGCGGCTCCGGCCGCAGATCCCCGCGCCCTGGGCCCGCCTCCGCGACCTGCCCTTCCCGCGCCGCGTCTCGGACACCATCACCCTCTCGACCTTCCACGGCTGCCCGCCGGACGAGATCGAGGCCATCGCCCGCTTCCTCCTCCGGGAGGTGGGCGTCCACGTGGTGGTGAAGCTCAACCCGACGCTGCTCGGCCGCGAGGAGGCGGACGAGATCCTGCGCGGCCGGCTCGGGTACTCGGACCTGCGCGTCCCGGACGCCGCCTTCGAGGCCGACGCCAAATGGGACCAGGTGGTGGGCTTCGTCGAGCGGCTGGGCGCGCTCGCGGCCTCGCTGGGGCGCGGCTTCGGCGTGAAGTTCACGAACACCCTGGTGGTGGAGAACCACCGCGCGTTCTTCCCGGCCTCGGAGAAGCAGATGTACCTCTCCGGCCAGCCGCTGCACGTGCTCGCCATGGCGCTGGTGCGGCGCTTCCGCCGGACCTTCGGCGACCGGTTCCCCATCTCGTTCTCGGCCGGCATCGACGCCTCCAACTTCGCCGACGCGGTGGCGCTCGGCCTCAAGCCCGTCACCGCCTGCACCGACCTCCTGCGCCCCGGCGGCTACGCGCGGGCGCGGCGCTACTTCGACAAGCTCGGCGAGCGGATGGCGGCGGCGAAGGCCGCCGACCTGGAGACCTTCACGCTCGCCGCGTACGGTCACGCCGGGGCCGCGCTCGACGCGCTGGGCCTCCCTCCCGCCGCCGCGGACGCCTGCCGCGCCGCGCTCGCCTCGGGCGGCGACCTCCGCGCCGCCGCCGGGCCGGCCTTCGGCGCCTGGGTGTCGCAGGCGCGGGTGCTCGACACCGAGACGTACGTCGAGCGCGCGCTCGCCGATCCGCGCTACTCGGCGGCGAAGAACGCGGTCCGCCCCAAGAAGATCGGCCGGCGCCTCGCCCTCTTCGACTGCCTCACCTGCGACAAGTGCATCCCGGTCTGCCCCAACGACGCGAACTTCGCGCTCGCGATCCCCGCGGGCGAGGTCGCGGTGGAGCGGCTCGTCCGGAGCGGTGCCGGCTTCCGGGCCGAGGCGGCGGGCGCGGTGAGGTTCGCCGAGGAGCACCAGATCGCGAACTTCGCCGACGCGTGCAACGACTGCGGGAACTGCGACGTGATGTGCCCGGAGGACGGCGGGCCCTACGTCCTGAAGCCGCGCTTCTTCGGGACCGTGGAGGCCTGGACCCGCGCCGGGCTCGACGGGTTCGCCCTGGAGCGCGCGCCCGGCGGGATCCGGGTGCACGGCCGGTTCGACGGGCGCGCGTTCCTGCTGGAGCCCGCGGGTCCGCGGGTCCGCTACCGCGGGGACGGGTTCGACCTGCGGCTCGATCCGCGCGATCCCGCCGGGACCGCCGAGGGGACCGCGGCCGGACCGGTGGACCTCACCTACCT
>DATIWK010000128.1:0-11152 GCA_035519395.1 Anaeromyxobacteraceae bacterium
CCGAGCTGGGGCTCCTCGCGGTCGGGCCGCGCCAGGCCGCCGTGATCCCCCGGGGCGTGCGGTTCCGGGTGGAGCTGCCGGACGGCGCGGCGCGCGGCTACGTCTGCGAGAGCTTCGGCGCGCCGTTCCGGCTCCCGGAGCTGGGGCCCATCGGCTCGAACGGCCTCGCCAACCCGCGCGACTTCCTCTCGCCGCAGGCCCGGTTCGAGGACCGCGAGGGGGACTTCGAGCTGGTCGCCAGGTTCCAGGGCCGCCGCTGGAGGGCCCGCATCGACCACTCGCCCCTCGACGTCGTCGCCTGGCACGGCAACCTGGCGCCGTACCAGTACGACCTGGGCCGCTTCAACGCGATCAACACGGTCAGCTACGACCACCCCGACCCGTCGATCTTCACGGTGCTCACCTCGCCGTCCGAGACGCCGGGGACCGCCAACGTGGACTTCGTCCTCTTCCCGGAGCGCTGGATGGTCGCGGAGCACACCTTCCGCCCGCCCTGGTTCCACCGGAACGTGATGAGCGAGTACATGGGGCTGGTCGAGGGCCGCTACGACGCCAAGGCGGAGGGGTTCCTGCCAGGCGGCGGCAGCCTCCACAACTGCATGGCCGGCCACGGGCCCGACGCCGCCACCTTCGAGGAGGCCAGCAGCGCCCCGCTCGCCCCTCGCCGCCTCGAGGGCACGCTGGCGTTCATGTTCGAGTCCCGCCGCGTCCTCCGGCCGACCCGCTTCGCGCTGGAGACGGCGCAGCGGCAGCGCGACTACGCCGACTGCTGGAAGGGGCTCCGGAAGCGCTTCACCGGCAAGCCGTAGCCGCGGAGGAGGGCCGTGGTCGTCATCGAGCCGGGCGCGAGGTCGTTCGTCGAGGTCGCCGCGGACGGGCCCTTCCCCATCCAGAACCTGCCCTACGGCGTCTTCTCGACGCGGGCCGACCCCGCGCCGCGGGTGGGCGTCGCCATCGGCGATCGCGTGCTCGACCTCGCCGCGCTCGAGTCGTCCGGCCTCCTCGCGCCCGCCCCCGGCCGGCGCGTCTTCGCGGCCCGCACGCTCAACGGCTTCGTGGCCCTGGGCCGCAGCGCCTGGAGCGCGACGCGGGCCCGCATCGCGGAGCTGCTGCGCGACGACCACCCCACCCTCCGCGGCGACGACGCCCTGCGGCGGCGGGCGCTCGTGCCCCTGCGCGAGGCGACCCTCCACCTCCCGCTCGAAATCCCCGGCTACACCGACTTCTACTCGTCCCGGGAGCACGCGACGAACGTCGGCAGCATGTTCCGCGATCCGAAGAGCCCCCTGCTCCCCAACTGGCTGGAGGTCCCCGTCGCCTACAACGGGCGGGCCAGCTCGGTGGTGGTGAGCGGAACGCCGGTGCGCCGCCCGTGGGGCCAGGTCAAGCCGCCCGGCGCGGAACGGCCCGTCCTCGCCCCGAGCCGCAAGCTCGACCTCGAGCTGGAGACCGCCCTGGTGGTCGGCGTCGAGAACGAGCTGGGACGGCCCGTCCCGGTCGGGGAGGCGGAGGACCACGTCTTCGGCATGGTGCTCATGAACGACTGGAGCGCGCGCGACGTCCAGCAATGGGAGTACGTGCCGCTCGGACCCTTCAACGGGAAGTCGTTCGCGACGTCGATCTCGCCGTGGGTGGTGACGCTCGACGCGCTGGAGCCCTTCCGCGTCGAGGGTCCGCGGCAGGATCCGCAGCCGCTCCCCTACCTCCGGCTGCCGGGGCGGCACGCGTTCGACATCGCGCTCACCGCCACGCTCCTGCCGGCGGGCGGCGGCGCGGCGATCCCGATCTGCCGCACCAACTTCCGCCACCTCTACTGGAGCATGGCGCAGCAGCTCGCGCACCACACCGTGGGCGGCTGCAACCTGCGCGTCGGCGACCTGCTCGCCTCGGGGACGATCAGCGGCCCCACCCCCGACTCGCTCGGGAGCCTGCTCGAGCTCACCTGGAACGGCGCCAGGCCCCTCGCGCTCCCGGGCGGCGGCGCGCGGGCGATCCTCGAGGACGGCGACGAGGTCGCCATCACCGGGTGGTGCCAGGGCGACGGCTACCGCGTCGGCTTCGGCGACGTCGCCGGGCGGGTGCTGCCCGCGCGCGCGGGGGCGTGACCGCGGCCCGCTCAGAACCAGTCCGGCCGCGTCCGCGCGTAGCTGTCCTCGCCCTCCGCGCAGAGCGCCGCGAGCGCCCCGGCGCGCGGCAGCTCGGTCCGGATCCAGTACTGCGCCGCCGCCAGCTTGCCCCGGTAGAACGCCTCCGGCCCGCGGCCCGCCGCGAGCCCCTCGCGCGCCGCCGCCGCCTGCTCCAGCCACTGCCAGCCCACCGCCCAGGTGGAGAGCGCCTCGAGGTAGTCGGCCGAGTGGAGCAGCATCGCATCGGCGTCGCCCGCCAGCCCACGCCCGGCGAGCTGGAGCGTCACCGCCCCGATCCGCTGCCCGGCGCCGCGCACCGCGGCCGTCCAGGCCGGGTCCACGCCCGCCCGCTCCGCCCGGGCGCACGCCGCCTCGACGTCCTCGAGCAGCGCCCGCAGCGCCTCGCCGCCCGCGGCCACGGCCTTGCGTCCCAGGAGGTCGAGGCCCTGGATGCCGGTCGTGCCCTCGTGGATCGAGTTGAGCTTCTGATCCCGGAGCCACGCCTCGGGCAGGTACTCGGAGGAGTACCCGTACCCTCCGTGGATCTGGAGCGCCAGCGCGTTCGCCTCGAACCCCTTCTCCGCCGGGAAGCTCTTCGCCACGGGCGTGAGCAGGTCGAGGAGGAGCTGCGCGCGCCGCCGGGCCTCGGCGCCCTCGGCGTGGGCGGCGAGGTCGGCGAGCTTCGCCGCCCGAAGCACCAGCGCCAGCCCGCCCTCCACGATCGCCTTCTGCCGGAGGAGCATGCGGCGGACGTCCGCGTGCTCGACGATGGGGACCTGCGCCTGGCGTGGGTCCTTGCTGGCCGGGGAACGCCCCTGGGGCCGCTCGCGCGCGTAGGCGAGGGACTCCAGATAAGCGACCGAGGCCGTCGCGACGCCGTTCGCGCCGACCGCGAGCCGCGCCTCGTTCATGAGCTGGAACATGTGCGGGATGCCGCGATGGGCGTCGCCCACCAGCCAGCCGCGGCAGTCGCCGGCCTCGCCCAGCGACAGGATCGCGCTCGGCAGGCCGCGCCAGCCGATCTTGTGGACCAGCCCCGCCACCCGGACGTCGTTCGGCTCGAGGCCGCCCCCCGCGGCGGGCCGGAGCTTCGGCACGAGGAACAGGCTCACGCCCCGCGTGCCCTCGGGCGCGCCCTCGATGCGCGCGAGCACCATGTGGACGACGTTCTCGGCGAAGTCGTTGTCTCCGCCGGAGATGAAGATCTTCGCGCCGGAGAGGAGGAAGTGGTCCCCCGCCGGCGCGGCGCGGGTCCGCACGTCGGCGAGGCTCGACCCGGCCTGCGGCTCGGTGAGCGCCATGGTGCCGGTCCAGCGGCCGCCGTACATCGGCGGCAGGTGCCGCGCCCGCAGCGCCTCGCTCCCGAACGCCTCCACCAGGTGCGCCGCGCCCGCGGTGAGGCCCGCGAACGCCACCGCCGAGGCGTTCGCCGCCATGAGGTAGAGCGTGCCCGCGGCGGCGACGACCCGCGGGAGCTGCTGGCCGCCCACCTCCGCCGGGCGCGACGCGGCGAGGATGCCCAGCTCGCACAGCCGCGGCCAGATCTCCTGCATGCGCGGGTGGACGAGGACGCGGCCGTCCACCAGGCGCGGCGGCGCCTCGTCCATGGGGCGGTACGCCGGGAAGAGGACCTCGCGCGCGAACCGCCGGCACAGGTCGAGGTAGGCCGCGAACGTCTCGCCCCCGTGCGCCGCGAAGTGCGGCAGCCGCAGCAGCGACGGCGCGTCGAGCACCTCGCCGAGCAGGAAGTCGACGCCGCGATCGTCGAGGAGGGGGTTTCGCATCCGCGCTTCTTAACCTGGCTCCCGCGGCGGGCGCCCGCCGTGCCCCGCCCCTCACGCGGCAGGCCCCTCGCGCGGCGCGCCCCAGGCGAGGCGCCGGGGCGCGCGCCGAAAGCGCGCGCGGCCCGCGTCCGGCCGCCTTATGTGATGCGGCGCGGATGGTGAACGATGCATCGGCGCGCAGCGTACGTCGGCCAGATCGCGCTGCTGGCGGCCGTGTATGCGGCCGCCGGCCGGCTCGGCCTCGCGGCCGACGCGGTGAACGGGTTCGCCTCGGCGCTCTGGCCGCCGAGCGGGATCGCGCTCGCGGTCCTCCTCCTCGGTGGGACGCGGCTCTGGCCGGGCGTCGCCGTCGGGGCGTTCGCCGTCAACGCATGGACCGGCGCGCCCGTCCTCGCCGCCTTCGCCATCGCGGCGGGGAACACGCTGGAGGCGCTGCTGGGAGCTGCGGCGCTCCGGGCGGTGGGGTTCCGCGGCTCGCTGCTGCGGATCCGCGACGTCCTGGCGCTGACCGGCGCCGCGGCCGCGTCCACCCTCGTCTCCCCGACGGTGGGCGTCTCGGCGCTGTTCGCCGCGGGGATCGTCGGGGACGGCTCCGTCGCCCTGGCGTGGCGCACCTGGTGGCTCGGCGACGCGACCAGCGAGCTGCTGCTCGCGCCGGTGATCCTCACCTTCGCGGCGAGCCGGCTGCCGCGCGTGCTGCGCCCGGGCCGGCTGGCCGAGGCCGCGGCGCTGGCCGCGGCGGTCACCGCCGTCTCCTGGTTCGCCTCCGCGCCGCTGCCGCCCGCGTTCGAGCCGTTCCAGCGGGCGTACGTCTCGTTTCCGCTCATCACCTGGGCCGCCATGCGCTTCGGCCAGCGGGGCGTCGCGACGGCGATGCTGCTCTTCTGTTCCGCGGCCGCCTGGGCGACGGCGCTCGGCCACGGCCCGTTCGTGGAGCGGGACACGCACGCCAGCCTCATGGGCGTCCAGCTCTTCATCGCCCTGGTGGCGGTCACGGGGCTGCTGCTGGCGGCGGCGATGGCCGAGCGCCGGCGCGCCGAGGCGGAGCAGGCGCGCCTCGCGGCGATCGTCGAGAACACGGACGACGCCGTCGTCTCGATGGACCTGCGCGGCAAGATCCTCACCTGGAACGCGGGATCGGAGCGGCTCTTCGGGTACGGCGCCGCGGAGGTGGTGGGGCGGTCCATCACCCTCCTGCTCCCGCCCGGCCGGCCCGACGAGGAGGACCAGATCCTGGGGCGGCTCCTCGCCGGGGAGCGGATCGATCGCCACGAGACCCAGCGCCGGCGCAAGGACGGCTCCCTCGTGGACGTGTCGATCACGGTCTCCCCGCTGCGCGACGCGGCCGGCGCCATCGTCGGCGCCGCGAAGATCGAGCACGACATCACCGACCGGAAGCGCGCCGAGGAGGCGCTGCGCGAGGCGGACCGGCGCAAGGACGAGTTCATCGGGATGCTCTCGCACGAGCTGCGGAACCCGCTCGCCCCCATCCGCAACTCCGTCTACCTCCTCGACCACGCCGAACCGGGCAGCGACCGGGCGCGGCGCGCCCGCGCCGTGATCGAGCGGCAGGTGTCGCACCTCACCCGCCTGGTGGACGATCTCCTCGACGTCACCCGCATCGCCCGCGGGAAGATCGAGCTGCGCCGGACGCGGGTGGACCTGAACGAGGTGGTGCGCCGCGCCGCCGAGGACCACGTGGCCCTCCTGCGCGAGCGGGGGGTGGCGCTCGAGGTCCGCGTCGCCGGCGCACCGGCCTGGGTGGACGGCGACGCGACGCGGCTCGCGCAGATCGCCGGCAACCTGCTCCTGAACGCCGCCAAGTTCACGCCGCGCGGCGGTTCGGCCACGATGGAGGTGCGGGCCGGCGACGAGGGGTGCGCCGAGATCCGGGTGCGCGACACCGGCGCCGGGATCGAGCCCGCCCTGGTCGGCAAGGTGTTCGAGCCCTTCGTCCAGGGGGAGCGGACGCTGGCGCGGACGCAGGGCGGCCTGGGCCTGGGGCTCGCGCTGGTGAAGGGGCTGAGCGAGCTGCACGGCGGCTCGGTCGAGGCGCGCAGCGACGGCCCGGGCGCCGGCGCCGAGTTCGTGGTGCGCCTGCCGCTCGCGCCGGGGCCGGCGGCCGCGCCCGAGCCGGGCCTCCCCTCGCGGCCGGCCGCCGCCTCGCGGCACCGCGTCCTGGTGGTGGAGGACAACCTGGACGTCGCCCAGAGCCTCGCCGAGATCGTCGAGATGTTCGGGCACGACGTCGAGATCGCGTCCGACGGGCCGACGGCGCTCGCCAAGGCCCGCGCCCGCCGGCCGGACGTGGTGCTGTGCGACATCGGGCTGCCCGGGATGGACGGATACCAGGTGGCCCGGGCCTTCCGCGCCGATCCCGAGCTCTACTCGGCGCGGCTCGTGGCGCTGACCGGGTATGCCCAGCCGGACGACGTCCGCGAGGCGCGCAGCGCCGGGTTCGATCGCCACATCGCGAAGCCGCCCGACCCCGGCGAGATCGAGCGGCTGCTGGGGTGACGCCCCGCACGCGCGAAGGGGAGGCAGAGGGCGAGGCGTCGGCGGCCGCGAACGGCCGCAGCCGTCACTCGCAGTGCGCTCCGCCGGTGATGTCGCAGGTGCGCTGGATGGCGGCGATGAGGAAGCCTCCGGCGACGCTGCCGACGCACTTCTTCAGGAATCCGCCGTCGCAGATGGGGTAGGCCGCCGGGTCGCAGCTCACGAGCGGCGCGGCCAGGCAGCTGAGCCCGCTCTCCAGCGCCACGCACTTGTTGGCCGGGCTCATGCAGTATGCGGTGTTCAGGAACGCGTGACCGGGGCTGCCGTTGCCCTCGCAGGTGACGACGTCGCCGGTGGGGCTGCACGACAGGAGCTGGCTCTGCGGGCCGTCCCCGTAGGCGGCGAGCGTGCTGTCGAGGGTGCACGCGGTGAGCGGCTTGTCGATGCAGCGCGGCATCTGCGCCTGCACCGTGTCTCCCTTGAACGTCACGCAGGTCTTGGCGATGCCGAGTTGATCGATCCCGGTGTGCTTGCAGTCGATGCGCTTGATCACCCGGTCGCAGGAGCTCGGGGGCTCGATCTTCCCTGCGGCCGAGCACTCGAACGTGCAGGAGACTAGCTGGTCGCCCTCCGTACGCGCCCCACAAGGGTCCGGCCGCCGGTCCGCACCCTCCCCGCTCCCACGCGGCGCCCGTTCCGGCCGAGGCACCAGCCATCTGCCGCCGGTGACGTGGTATCAAGCGAGCCGACACACGGTCGCCGAAGTTATGCTTGCAGCGGCAGGGCCTGGGGGCGCTAGCTCAACTGGCAGAGCATCGGCCTTTTAAGCCGGTGGTTCCGGGTTCGATTCCCGGGCGCCTCACTCCCGATCCGGCGGCGCCGGCCCGGGCCGGACGCTCACCGCGCCGCCGGCGTCCGCGCACCACCGCTCACCGCCGCCCGGCCGTCGCCAGCGAGTGGATGAGCTCCGCGACGAGCGCCGTCCACCCGGTCTGGTGCGACGCGCCGAGGCCGCGTCCGGTCTCCGCGTCGAAGTACTCGTGGAAGAGGAGCGGCTCGCCGCCCGGCGTCCCGTCGAAGGGCCGCGCCGCGTCGCCCTGGTAGGGGCGGCGCCCGCCGGGCCCGGGCAGGAAGAGCCGCGACACCCTCCGCGCGAGCTCGTCCGCGATCTCGGCCAGCGAGAGCAGCCGGCCCGAGCGCGTCGGGCACTCCACCCGGAAGTCGTCGCCGTAGTACCGGTGGAAGCGCCGCAGCGCCTCCACGATGAGGAAGTTCAGCGGCACCCACACCGGCCCCCGCCAGTTCGAGTTGCCGCCGAAGAGCCCGCTGCGCGACTCCGCCGGCTCGTAGTCTACCTGGGCCTCGCCGCCGTCCACCTGCAGCAGGAAGGGGGCGCCGCGGTAGGCGCGGGACATCGAGCGGACGCCGTAGGGCGAGAGGAACTCCTCCTCGTCCAGCATGCGCACGAGCAGCCGCTTCATGCGGTGGCCCCGGACGAGCGCGAGGAGCCGCGTGTCGCCCGCGCCCGGCACGTGCCAGCGCGACACCAGCGCGGCGAGGTCGGGGCGGTAGTCGAGGAACCAGCGCAGCCGCTCGGCGAACTCCGGGGCGAGGTCGAGCTGCTCCGCCTCCAGCACCTCCACGGCGAAGAGCGGGATGAGGCCGACCGCCGAGCGGACCCTGAGCGGCACCGCGCGTCCGTCGGGCCGCCGCAGCACGTCGTAGAAGAACTCGTCCCCGGGGTCCCAGAGCGAGACGCCCTGGCGCCCGACGTCGTTCATCGCGGCGGCGATGTAGAGGAAGTGCTCGAGGAACTTGGTGGCCACGTCCTGGTAGATGGGCTCCTCGCGCGCCAGCTCCAGCGCGATGCGCAGGAGGTCGAGCGCGTACGCCGCCATCCAGCTCGTGCCGTCGGCCTGGTCGAGCGCGCCGTCCCGCACCTGGTCGCGGTCGAAGACGCCGATGTTGTCGAGGCCGAGGAACCCGCCCTGGAAGACGTTGCGCCCCTCGACGTCCTTGCGGTTCACCCACCAGGTGAAGTTGAGGAGCAGCTTGTGGAAGACGCGCTCGAGGAAGGCGCGGTCGCCCCGGCCGCCGCGGCGGACGCGGTCGATGTCGTAGACCCGCCAGGCCGCCCAGGCGTGCACCGGGGGGTTCACGTCGCCGAGCGCCACCTCGTAGGCGGGGAGCTGGCCGTTCGGGTGCATGTACCACTCGCGCAGGAGGAGCACGAGCTGCGCCTTCGCGAGCTCGGGATCGACGCGCGCCACGGCGACGCAGTGGAAGGCGAGGTCCCATGCGGCGTACCAGGGGAACTCCCACTTGTCGGGGACGAGGAGCACGTCCGCGTTGTCGAGGTGCTCCCAGCCTGCGTTGCGCCCGCGGCGGCGCTCGGGCGGCGGCGGCGGCAGGGCCGGATCGCCCTCGAGCCAGTGCGCCACGTTCCAGTGGTAGAACTGCTTCGACCAGAGGAGGCCGGCCAGCGCCTCCCGGTGGACGCGGCGCAGCTCGGGATCGTCGATGCCCGCCTCCAGCTCGCCCCAGAAGGCCTCCGCCTCCCGCCGGCGCTCGCCGAGGATGCGCTCGTGGTCCTCGAAGGGCGCCGCGCTCGCCTCGCGCCGGAGCCGCAGGCGGACCACCGCGGAGGCGCCGGGCGCGAGCGGGAGCACGTACCAGAGCCCGAGCTTGGTCCCGCGGGCGTCGCCGCGGAGCCCGTCGCGCCGCCCGCGCACCACGGCCTCGTGGAACGCGTCCTTGGGCGAGCCGGAGGGCGCGAGACCGTAGAGCCGGGCGACGTTGGTCTCGTTGTCGCAGAGGAGCGGCTCGGGATCGCGCTCCCACTCGAGGACGAAGGTGCCGAGGGACGGGTGCTCGGCCCTGGCGAGCCCGCCGCCGAGCACCGCGATGGCGGGGCGCGCCGGCGACCGGCCCCAGGCCCAGGTGTTCCGGAACCAGAGCTGCGGCAAGAGGTGCAACGTCGCCGGCGCCGGTGCGCGGTTCACCGCCGTGAACCGCACCAGCAGGTCCTCGGGGTCTGCCTTGGCGAACTCGAGCCACAGGTCGAACCAGCCAGCGGAGAAGACGCCGGTGTCCTCGATCTCGTACTCGGGCGCGTCGCGGCCGCGCCGCTTCCCTTCGGCGACGAGGTTCGCGTAGGGGAACTCCGCCACCGGATAGCGGTACAGCGCCTGGAGGTAGGAGGCGGTCGGCGTGGCGCCGACGTGGTGGTAGACCTCCTTCACGTCCTCTCCGTGGTTTCCCTCGTTGCCGGAGAGGCCGAAGAGCCGCTCCTTCAGGATGGGGTCGCGGCCGTTCCACAGGGCCGGCGCGAGGCAGAGGAGGCCGCGGTCGTCGCAGATGCCGAGGAGGCCGTCCTCGCCCCACCGGTAGGCGCGGCTGCGCGCGTGGTCGTGCGGCAGGTACTCCCAGGCGTCGCCGTCCGCGCTGTAGTCCTCCCGCACCGTCCCCCACTGCCGCTCGGCGAGGTACGGCCCCCAGCGGCGCCAGGGCCGCCGCCCCTCGTCGGTCTCGCGGAGGCGGTCTCGCTCGGCGCTCATGGGGTGCCTCCGCACGGCATCGGCGCCGTGCCGTGAACCCGGGGGACGTGTACCCCGGGGCGACTCAACCGCAACCCCGCGTCGAGTACAATGGCGCCGGATCGGCAGCCGGCGAAGGCTCGCATGCGGGCGCGCCTGACGACCCGAGGTCAGGGGTGGAAAGCCAAGTCGAGCACGGCGGGGCGGTGGTCCGACGCGGCCGCCACCTCCTCCCCTCCCTCGACCCAGGCCAGGGTGGACAGGCCGGCGGCTCGACCGTCCACGAGGAGGTAGTCGATCCGTTCCCGTGCGCCGCCCGAGGACCAGGTCCACGCCTGGTCGCCGGGAAGGCCCGCTGCCGGGTCGATCCACGCACCGTCGGCGAGGAGCGGCGCGAGGCTCGGCGCGTCGGGCAGATCGTTCAGGTCGCCGCCCACCAGCACCAGCGCCCCGGGGTACCGTTCTGCCGCCGCGTCCGCGATCTGGCGCAGGCGCGCGGCCTGCTCGGCGCGTCGGGCGCCGGCGTCCGTCAGCCGCGACACGAGGTGGGTGCCGACGAGGACGAGGCGCCAGCCGCCGGCGTCGACGTGCAGCTCCACGCAGTCCCGCGGCCACAGCCAGCTCCCGTCCGCGGCGAGGTCGCCGAGGTGGCTCTGGTAGGCGAGCACCGGCAGGCGCGAGAGCGCCGCCACGTCGATGCCCCGCGGGTCGCGCCCCTCGACGAGCCGCGCCTCGGGGTATCCGGCGCGGGCGGCGAGCCGCTGGAGCACCGCGAGGTCCTCCACCTCCTGGAGCAGCACCACGTCCGCGCCGAGGCGCGCCAGCACCGCGGCCAGGCGATCGAGCTTCGCCTCGACCTCGGCGTGCGCGGGCACGGTGTCGGCCTCGCCGGGGGGCGCCAGCCGGTCCACCTCGTCGAACAGGTCGTGCACGTTCCAGGTCGCGACGCGGACGGCCGAGGCCCCCTGCGTCCAGCGCGGCACCGGGGGTCCCGGGGCGCAGGCGAGGAGGAGCAGGGCGACGGCGATCCGGCAAGGCATGCGCCGCAAAGGAGCAAGGGACGGGCCGGGCGCGGTCGCGGAAGAGAAGGCCCCGCACACTCGGCGGTCGGCCGCCAGACGGACGCGCGATCGTTCGGCGGACCTCGCAGTGGTACGCGACGGCTATCTCTTCTTCGCCCCCGGCGCCTGCGCCCGGGCCGGCGCCGCCT
>DATIWK010000129.1:0-5173 GCA_035519395.1 Anaeromyxobacteraceae bacterium
CACGCCGAAGGACTGGATGGTGACGGGCCCGAGCCGGAGGCTGGGCAGCTCGAACCAGGGGATGACCGCGAGCGGCATGGTCCGCTGTCTAGCCCGGGCGCGCCCCGCGCGTCTACTGATCGTATCGGGGGGCGAACCGCCTTCCGAACCCCTGGTCGCTCCGGGCCAGGCTCATCCGCCTGGCCCTCCGCTCATGCGCCGCGTGTAGGCGGCGTTTCGCCTCGCCGGCGCGATTGACCCGGGCGGCGCCGGATGGAACGATGGCCTCTCACCCGGAGAGCACCGCGATGGACACGTACGACGACGTGCTGAAGGAGGCCGTGAAGCTGGCCAGGCCGAGCCGGACGCCGTGGATCCTGTTCGTCCTCGCGCTGGCGGCCGGCGGGGGCGCGGCGTTCTGGCTGCTCCAGCGCCTCGACCGCGCCCGGTCGGACTTCGCCGCCTCCCAGTCGCAGCTCGTGGACGCGCGCACCCAGCTCGACCGCGCCCGCACCGAGCGCGCCGAGCTGGACCAGCGGCTCGAGAAGATGGAGTCCGAGAAGGCGGACCTCCTCGCCCTCAAGAACGACCTCTCGCGCGACGTCCAGGCCAAGGAAGAGGAGCTGGCGAAGCTCAAGGGCACCTACGACGAGCTGCAGGACAAGATGAAGGCGGAGATCGCCAAGGGCGACGTGCGCCTGTCCCAGTCCGGCGGCCGCATCAAGGTGGACCTCGTCGACCAGATCCTCTTCGACGTGGGAGACGCGTCGGTCGCGAAGCGTGGCGAGGAGGTCCTCTCCCGCGTGGGCGCGGTGCTGGCGCGCTCCGAGGACAAGCAGATCCAGGTGTCCGGCCACACCGACGACTCGCCCATCTCCAAGCGGCTCGAGGAACGCTACCCGACCAACTGGGAGCTGTCGGCGGCGCGCGCCATCAACGTGGTCCGGTTCCTCCAGGACTCGGCGAAGATCCCGGGCCGCCGGCTCGTCGCCGCGGCCCACTCGCAGTACGAGCCCATCTCGACCAACGCCAACCCGAGCGGGCGGCAGCGGAACCGGCGCATCGAGATCCTGCTGGCACCGGCGCTGGAGCCCACCCCGGCGAAGGCGGCCGCGAGCGGCAAGGCCACGGCGGCGAGCGCCTCCGCCGCGAAGGGCGCGGCCAAGCCGCCGGTCAAGAAGGCGGCTGCCAAGAAGCGGTGAGCGCGGCCCGGGTCCCCGCTCCAGGCCGCCGCACCCGACCAGGCGCCGCCCCGGCGCCCCGGCGGCGGTATGCTTCCGGGCGGGCGACGCCGCCGGCGTGGCGAACCCGCGCCGCCGCCGCCCGGGAGGGAGGGCGCCATGGCCACCGTCCCCGAAGCGCTGCGGGAGGCGCTCTCGTCGCTCGCCCCCGGCGCGACCGTGGAGTCGGTCTCGCTGCTCTCGCCGGACGTCCCCGCCGGCGAGACCGAGAAGGCAGTCGGCTACGGGAAGCCGCTGCGCGTCACGCTCCGCGAGACGTCCGGCGCGCGCCGCGATCTCGTGTTCCGCACGGCGTCGGGCAACGAGTTCGGCCACGACCGCCGGGCGGACCGGGCGGAGGAGCTGCTCCTCGCGTTCGACCTCTTCAACCGGATCCCCGCGCACGTGCCGGCGCTCGACGTCGGCGCCATCGCCGCCGACGGCCGGCTGGTGTCGCTGCGCGGCGCGGGCGAGTTCTACCTCGTCACGGGCTTCGCCCGGGGGACGCTCTACGCCGAGGACCTGCGCCGCGTGGCGCGCGACGGCGCCGCCGGGCCGCTCGACCTGGCGCGCTGCGACGCGCTGGTGGCCTACCTGGCGGGCCTCCACGCCGAGAAGCGCGACGACCCGGCCGCCTGGCGCCGCGCCGTCCGCGACCTGGTCGGACACGGCGAGGGGATCTTCGGGATGGTGGACGGCTACCCTCCGGACACGCCGGCGGCGCCGCCGGAGCGGCTGCGCTGCATCGAGGAGCGGTGCCTGTCCTGGCGCTGGCGCCTCCGCGGCCGCGCCCACCGCCTCGCGCGCACCCATGGCGACTTCCACCCGTTCAACCTGGTGTTCGGCATTCCGGGGGGGCCGGACGCCCCCCCGGACCTCCTGGCCGGGGGGCAACCGCGCCCCAGTCCCCTGGTCGCTCCGCTCCAGCCTGGAGCCGAGGCCACGCATTTCACCGCGCTCGACGCCTCGCGCGGCGGACAGGGGGATCCCGCCGACGACGTCACGGCGCTCACCATCAACTACGTGTTCTTCGCCCTGGAGCACCACGCCTCCTGGGCGCACGGCCTGGGCGTGCTCTGGCGCCGGTTCTGGGAGCGGTACCTGGCAGCCACGGGCGACGCGGCGCTGCTGGAGAGCGCACCACCGTTCCTGGCCTGGCGCGCGCTCGTCCTGGCGAGCCCCCGCTTCTACCCTCGCCTGCCCGCCCCGGCGCGCGACGCGGTGCTGGGGCTCGCGGAGCGGGCCCTGGAGGCCGGCCGGCTCGATCCGGCGAGCGCCGAGGCGCTCTTCACGGGGCCCGCGTGAGCGCCGCGGGCGGCGCGGTGGTGTGGGTGACGGGCCTCCCGTCGTCGGGGAAGTCCACCTTCGCGGCCCGGCTCGCCGGACGGCTCCGCGCCGGCGGGCGCCCCGTCGCGCTCCTCGACGGCGACGCGGTGCGCGCGGCGCTGGTGCCGGCTCCGGGGTACGACCCGGCCGGACGCGCGGCGTTCTACGCGACCCTCGCGAACCTCGCCGCGCTGCTCGCGGGCGGCGGGCTCGTCGCGATCGTGGCGGCGACGGCGCACCGACGCGCGTTCCGCGACGCCGCGCGCGCGGCGGCTCCGCGGTTCGTCGAGGTGCTGGTGGACGCCGCGCCCGAGGTCTGCGCCGCGCGCGACGCCAAGGGGCTCTGGGCGCGGGCGCGGGCGGGCGGCGCGCCGGAGCTGCCCGGGGCCGGCGTCGCGTACGAGCGCCCCGTCCGCCCGGAGGTGGTGGCGCGCGGCGGCGAGGACGACGCGGCCGTCGAGGCCGCGCTGCGGCTGCTCTAGATCTCGAGGCCGATGCCGAGCACCACGCCGACCGTGGTGCCGCCCACGTCGTAGGAGCGGTACTGGCCCGCCTGGCCGGCCACGTCCACGGTCACGGTCTTGCGAACCAGGTCCCACCGCGCGAACGGGGTGAGGGACGCGTCGACGCGCAGGAAGCTCACGGGCAGGCGCAGGGTGAGCCCGGGGCGGACGCCGACCGAGGGAAGCCACACGGTCTTCACGTGCGAGGTGTCGAACGAGCCGGACTGCCCGATGCCGCTCACCTGGTGGCCGCCCGCCTCGCCGAGCAGGTCGATCCGCCAGCGATCCGACAGGTTCCAGGCGATGCCCACCAGCGGCGTGACGATGGCGCTGCCGACCCCGCTGCGGGGGAGCGACCCCTCCCACAGCGCGCCCACGTCGAGCCATCCCAGGCGGACGATCGCCTGCGCGCCGGTCGAGGTGAAGCGGCCGCTCATCAGGTCCTTGCCGTCGGTCGTGCCGAGCGTCGACACGTTGCTCTTGAGCCCGGCCACGTCGTAGCGGCTGCGGCCCCCCCAGACCTGCGCGGTGACGGACCAGGCCGAGTTCGGGCTGATGTCGGCGGCGGCGAGGACCGGCGTCACCAGGAGGGCGGCAGCGGCGACGAGCGGTGCGTTGCGCATGTGCTGCTCCTGTGGCGAAGGCGCCACGCCCGAGCCGCCTCCGGACCCGGACCTGGGACGGGCGGCCCGGCCACTCCATTCAGCAAGATCCGGGCCCGCTCGGCAAGATCCCGATCCGCCGCACCGTGCGCTCGGTCAGGTGGAGGTCTGGTATCCTACATCCCATGTCCGCGCTCGATCCGGTCGCGTTCGTGCGCGCGACGCCGCCGTTCGACGGGCTCCCGGAGCCCGCGTTCGACGACGCGGCCCGCGCCCTCGAGATCGTGTTCTTCCCCGCGGGCGCCCGCATCCTCCACCGCGGCGGCACGCCCTCCGAGCACCTCTACGTGATCCGCAAGGGGGCCGTGCGCCTGGAGCGCGACGGCGCCACGCTTCAGGTGCTCGAGGAGGGCGAGGTCTTCGGCTTCACCTCGCTCATCTCGGGCAAGGCCACCCTCGACGTGATCGTGGAGGAGGACCTGCTCGCCTACCGCCTGCCGCGGCGGCAATTCGAGGCGCTGCTCTCGCACGCGGCGTTCGCGGGCCACTTCGCCTCGGGCCTGGCGGAGCGGCTCAAGTACAGCCTGGAGCGCTCGCAGGTGGCGAGCTTCCAGCCCGACCTGGCCGTGCCGGTGCGGACGCTGCTGCGGGGCTCGGCGGTCTTCGTGCCGCCCACCGCCCGGGTGGGCGAGGCGGCGCGCATCATGGCGGACCGGAACGTCTCCTCGGTGCTGGTCGAGTCCTCGCCGCCCGGGATCGTCACCGACCGCGACTTCCGGCGGCGCGTGCTCGCGGCAGGCCGGGGACCGGAGACGCCGGTGCTGGAGGTCTCCACCTCCCCGCTCATCACCGTGGACGGCGAGACGCCCGTGTACGAGGCCTGGCGCATCCTCCTCGACGCCGGGGTCCACCACCTGCCCGTGACCGACGGCGACCGGATCACCGGCGTGCTCTCCGCGACGGACCTGCTCAAGTGCACCGCCGCCGGCCCGGTCGCGGTCATGAAGCGGGTGGAGCGGCTGGGCGGCCGCGACGCGCTCCCCGGCTACGGCGCCAAGCTGACGGAGATGGCCTCGGCGCTGTACACGGGCGGCCTCGAGCCGACGGTGATCGGCGGCTTCGTGGCGCGGCTCAACGACACGCTCCTGGGCCGCATCCTGCGCTGGGCGGAGGCGGACCTGGGCCCGCCCCCCACCCGCTACGCCTGGATGGCGTTCGGCTCCGAGGGGCGCATGGAGCAGACGCTCCTCACCGATCAGGACAACGCGCTGGTCTGGGACAAGGACTCGCCGGAGGCGCGCCGCTACTTCGGCGCGCTCGCCGAGCGCGCCATCACCGACCTGGTGGCCGCCGGGTTCCCGCGCTGCCCGGGCGGCTACATGGCCACCCGCTGGCAGGGGCCAGCCTCCGAGTGGGAGGACCGCTTCCGCGGCTGGCTCGACAAGCCCACGCCCAAGGCGCTCCTGGAGGCGTCGATCTTCTTCGACTTCCGGGTGGTGCACGGGCAGCTCGACGTGGCGCCGCTGGAGGCGATCGTCTCGCG
>DATIWK010000130.1:0-20484 GCA_035519395.1 Anaeromyxobacteraceae bacterium
AAAGGAGCCGGGTCATGACAAAGGTGATGCTGTCCCTGATCGGCGCCGCGGGTCTCGCGCTGTCGGCGACCGCGCTCCACGGGTGCGCCTCCACCCCGACGCAGGAGAGCACCGGTGAGTACGTCGACGACTCGGTCATCACGACGAAGGTGAAGTCCGCGATCCTCGAGGAGCCGTCGCTGAAGTCGCTCCAGATCAACGTCGACACGTACAAGGGCGTCGTCCAGCTGAGCGGCTTCGTCGACTCGGCGAACGCCGTGAAGCGCGCCGGAGAGGTGGCCGCGCACGTCCAGGGCGTCACCGGCGTGAAGAACAGCCTCGTCGTGAAATAGCAGCAGGACGAAGGCCGCCCTGGACGCCGCCGCCGGACTCCTGCGGCGGCCACGTTCGCCCCGGACCGGCGCGAGCGCCGGCCGCGGTCGCCGTGAGTCGGAGTTCAACGGCGGGTTCATTCGCCTGCCCCCCAGGAGAACCGGCGATGAGAACCCGGCAGGCGATGTTGCTCGTGGTGGCGGCGGCTGGCATTTCACTGTGGTTCGCCGTGCGCCCCCGCTCGACGAGCGCGTACACGATCTCGAGCATCATCACCCCGGGGTGTCACGAGGCGATCACGTCCCAGGCGCTCCGGACGGTGCGCCTCGACCTCCCGACCGCTGCGCCGCTTCCCCTCACGAAGGACGAGCGCGCGCTCGTCGACGACGTGGAGTTCACCCCGGACCAGGACATGAGGGACCTGGGTGGCGCGACGTTGCTCCTGAGCGTCCGCGACAACGACCTGAAGGGACGGGCGTCGGACGATCTCAGCCAGCTCGCCGGGGTTCACGGGGACCCCAACAACCAGCAGGAACACTGCCTCCGCAACAAGGCCCAGGACGAGCCGGGCGGATCCGAGGCGGCGTTGAACGATTGCCTGACGTTCATCCGCGGGCGGGTCTCGGAAGCGCTCGACGGCCTCGACGCGAGCGGCGCCCCCGATCTCGCCAACCGGACCGCGTTGCCGGTGCACCTGTCGCTTCGCGGCCACATCGACGCGTCGCTCCCGACCTACTACGTCCGCATCGGCCAGGCGATCCACGCGATCGAGGACAGCTTCACGCACACCTATCGAACCGCCGACGGGATGAAGATCACGGTGGTCCTGAACTGGATCGACGAGGCGAACGGGAAGCTGGACGAGGCGCGCGACGGGCCGGGGCACGCCCAGAAGCTGGATGTCTGCAACGACCCCGACGCGCTCAGGACGACGAGGCGCCAGCTCGCGACGGAGGCCTCGACCGCGGTGCTCCGCGCGACGCTCGATCCCCTGCAGACGAAGGCCGACAAGTTGACGGCCGTGGACGGAATCCTCGCGACGTATCTCAGCTACCAGCCCGGCTGTACCTTCGACAACAACTGGTGCGATGCGCCGGAGCGACAGTACAAGGACAAGACCTCGGGCTGCTCCTCCGGCGGCGGCGGCCTCCTGTCAGGTCTCGGCGCGCTGCTCGCCCTGGCGGTCCTGCGCCGCCGGAGACGGATCACCTCCGTCGCGGCGGTGCTCCTGGTGGCAGGTGCGAGCGCCCTCGCGGCGGGCAGCGCACGAGCCGACGATCCGAGCAAGCCTCCGGCAGGCGGCGCGGAGGCCCCCGCCCCCACCGGCGAGCACGCCCCCCCGGCTCCGGTCACGGTCCCGGTGGCGCAGCCCGGCCCGCGCGATCCGTCGGAGCCGGCCTGGGGTGGTTACATGGGGCTGTCCGGATCGGCCGACAAGCCGGCGTTCGCAATCCAGCTCGGCCTCCGCCGCCGCATGAGCACCAACTGGACGCTCGGCTGGGACGTGGAGTGGAATCCGTGGGTGTCGGTGTACGCCACCAAGCCCATCCAGCCCGGGGTCTTCAACACCTACGGCACGATCATCCTCCGGTTCCCGCTGGCGTACGAGCACTTCAACCTGCGGACGACGCTGAACCTCGGCGTCTCGTACCTGCTGTTCGATCTCTACGGAGCGCCCAAGGGGAGCCTCGGCTTCTACGGTGCGTTCAGCCCGCTGGGCCTGGAGTGGAAGCTCTCCAAGGTGTTCATCCTCATCATCAACCCCTTGAACATCGCGGTGCCGGTCCCGCAGATCCACGCCGTGCCGCTGGACTACCCACAGTATCGCTTCAGCATCGGCCTCGGGATGCTGGCCGGTTAGCCGCGTGAGCCGCGCGCAAGATCACATGGCTTCATGAGCGAGACGCGCACTCTTTCGCGGGGAGTCCAGCTCCTCGTCATCGCCGCTTCGCTCGTGATAATCAGCGGCGCAATCAATCAGGCGCAGTCGGTCCTGGTGCCCTTCCTCTTCGCCTCGTTCCTCGCCATGCTCGGGACGCCGCCGGTGCTCTGGCTCGAGCGGAGAGGCCTCCCCTCCGTGGTCGCGGTGCTGATCGCGGTGACAGGCGTGGTCGCAGTGCTGCTCGTCGCGGGGGGTTGGGCTCAGCGCTCTCGAACGTCCTCCTCATCCTGCTCACCGTGACGTTCATCCCGCTCGAGGCCTCGAGCTTCCCCGTGAAGCTCCGCGCGGTCCTCGGCGATCCCAAGCAGGTCTTCCCCCAGTTCACCAAGTTCGTCGGCGACATGAATCGCTACATGATCATCGAGACGGGGATTAGCATGGCTGCAGGGATCCTGATCGGGACATGGCTCTACGTCCTGGGCGTGGACTCCCCGTTCTCTAGGGCTTCCTGGCCTTCCTGCTCCACTACGTGCCCAACGTCGGCTCCATCCTCGCCGCGATCCCGGCGGTCGCCCTTGCCGGCGCGCCGCCGCAGAGGGCGCTCACCAGGCTGGACGGAGGTCGCATGACCACGGAGATCTGGGGGACGGCGGTGCTGATCCTCGCGGCCGTCGGGGTGGGCGCCGCCATCCCCGCGCTCGTCCAGCTGCGGGCGACGCTGCGCGCGATGGAGAAGACGCTCCAGCGATCCGGCGCGCGGCTCGACGAGGCGCTGGGCGCCACCACCGCCGCCGCGGGGAAGATCGACGCTCTGGTCGCGCGGCTGGAGGAGGGGGGCCGGATCGAGCAGCTCGTCGACGGCGTCGCGGCCGTGACCCGGATGGTGAGCCAGCTGCGGGACACACTCCGCGTCGCGTCCGCCGTGGGCGCGGCGCTGGGCCCGGCGGTCGCGGCGGCGATCCACGCCTTCCGGGAGGATCGCGAGGTGGCGGCGCCACCGCCCGCGCAGGCCGCCGATGGGGATGACAGGGCGGTTCAACCCGAGCCGAGAAAGCAGGCCATGCCATGACGCAGACAGAGCATCCCACCATGATGCAGGCGGAGCACCGGAGCGGAGGCCTCACGCTGTTCCTCGCCTTCGTCGGAGGCGCGCTGGTGGGCGGAGCCGCAGCGGTGCTGCTCGCGCCCCGCTCCGGCGCGGAGACCCGGAGGCGCATCGGCGGCGCGGTGGGCGACGCGAAGGAGTTCGCCGCGCGCATGCCGCAGGCCGTCCGCGCAGCCACGAGCGCGGCGCAGGCCGCGTTCGCCGCGGCCCTCGAGGAGAGCGCCGGAGGGAACGCGGCTGCCCCCTCCGAAACCGGGCCTCGGCACCACTCGTGAAGCCGCCGCCTGACCAGGCCTGACCACCTTCGGGTCTCGGCGGGCGACCCGGCCGTCGAAGGATCTAGACGACGCGGCGGCCCTGGATGACGCGGACCAGCACCACGATGATCGCGGCCACGAGCAGGAGGTGGATGAGGCCGCCCATGGTGGTGGAGGTGACGAAACCGATTGCCCAGAGCGCGAGCAGGATGAAGACGAGGGTCCAGAGCATGATGGCTCCCTTCAGAGTTGGTCGATGCCTGAGCACGCGCCGTGCCGGCCGCGCCGGCCGCCAACCGCCCGGTTTCCCTCCATGCGCACGCCGGGCGGACGGCGCGGGGCGTCCGAGAACGTTCGCGAACGCGCAGCCTGCGCCTCGACTTCGAGCTCGACCCTCGCGCAGGCCCTGGCGGAGCCCCCCACGCGCGGAGCGGGCGAAGCGGCGCACCCCTTTCGCCGGGAGAAGCCCCGTCGTCATGCAGGACTGACCTGCACGGGCCGCCGCTCGCGGGTGAAGGCGGTGGCGGGTCGATGACGTCGCGATTTGACAGTGGGAGAGCCCGTCTTACGTTGCCATCACCCGAGACAAGGGTAGGACGGAGCAGAGATCATGACGATGCTGATGAGGTTCGATCCCTGGCGCGACCTGAGCCGCGCGCAGGAGGAGATGGGCAGGCTCTTCGAAGACCGGTTTGGCTCGCGGGCTGGCGAATCGCTGGGCTGGACGCCGGCGACCGACATCTACGAGGACGCGGAGGGCCTGAGCCTCAAGTTCGAGCTGGCGGGCGTCGAGCCGAAGGACGTCGACATCCGCTTCGAGAACGGCGTCCTCACCATCAAGGGAGAGCGGAAGCTGGAGAACGAGGACAAGAAGGAGAACTACCACCGCGTGGAGCTCTCCTACGGCACCTTCAACCGGAGCTTCTCGCTGCCGCCCACGGTGGATGCGGAGAAGATCAAGGCCGAGTCGAAGAGCGGCGTGCTGGTCGTCCACCTGCCGAAGAAGGCCGAGGCGAAGCCCAAGAGCATCCAGGTGAAGGTGAACTGACGACCCGCCCCAGGCGGCGGCAGGTGCAATGAGCGGGGCCCCGCCAGCCTGGGGGCCCCGCGTCGCATGAGCCGCCGCCGTCGCAGGGCTGCTTCGCTCGCCTCGGCGCGACGGCGCAACGCACCCGGACGGCCGAACCCGGTCGCCGAGCGTGCTCGCCTCCTCCCGAATGACGGGCACGGCCGCGCGAGCGGCGGTATACGAGTTCCCCCGGAGCAGCGACGCCGGACCTCCACGACGCCCTGAGCGACAGGGCGGACCCACCGCGCCACCCCTTCGCCGACGATCCGCCGCGCGCCCCGCGACGCGGAGCGTCCGCCGCCGTCAAGCGAGCAGGGAGTCCGAGCCCATGAGTGAACCAGCGATCGTCACGAAGCTGCTGGGACGTCTTCAGAAGGCCATCCCCGCGTGGCAGGGCTGGGCGCGGCGAGCGTGGTGCCAGGAGCAGCGGCGGCGGCTGACCGGCGCCGGCCGCTCGGTCGTATGGGTGCGCGGCGACAAGGAGCCATGGGCGCAGTGGGGGGCGCGGCACGGCTTCTTCGACGTGGAACGCATGGACGGGCTGCCGTACCTCCGCGCGCTCGGCGCGCCGGTCGTCTGAGGCGGTGAGGCAGCCGCCGAACTTCTCAACGGGTCAATGCGACCCGACGTGAAAGGAGCACCATGTTCAAGAACTGGTACCTCGCCAGGATGAATTCGGAGCTCGACGCGATGGGAACCCGGCTCACCGAGGCCAAGGCGCGCGCCGCGCCGGTGACCGAGGTGCTCCGGGTCGAGCACCAGAGGTTGATCGACGTGGCCGAAGGGAAGGCGCGGGACCTGCGCGGCCGCCTGGGCGAGCTGAAGGCCGCCGGGAAGGACCGCTACGCGGAGCTCAAGGCGAGCTTCGAGATCGCCCGGGAGGGGCTCGCCCTCGCGGTCCGGAGCGCGCGGCGCGGGTGAAGCGAGTCCACGGAGGCGCATCGACGTCGGGGCGCTCGCCCCGGCGCCGGATCGCCCAACGGTGAAGGCCATGACTGCATACGACAGCACCAGCTTCTCCGCAGGCCAGGACGCCGGGACGCGCATGGCCGCGTGCGTCGCGCGTCTCGCGGCGCTCGAGCTGATCGACGACGCGCGGTGGTGGAACCGCTGGAGGCACCGGCTGATGGCGAGGGCGCTCGTCGCCTGTGCCGAGGAGATGGAGGAGGCCGCGGAGGTCGACGGGCCGCGGCGCACGCCCGGCGGAGAAGCGGAGTCCATCTTCCGGTCCGACCTCGTCGGCCACGCCGGCTGAGACGTCGCCGTGCCGCGCCCGAGAAGGTGCGGTAGGATCCTCGCTCGCATCCCAGGAGGTCCTTCGTGGCGGAGCACGTGCCGTACCCGAGCGCGCGGCAGCGCGCGATCCTGACGCCGTTCTTCCGAGCCCTGCGCGCCTACTTCCGCGCGCGGGCACACGGGCTCGAGCACCTCCCCAGGCGCCGGCCCGTCCTCTACGTCGCGAAGCACCCGCAGTGCTACCTGTACTTCGAGACGATGCTGCTCGGCCTGTTCACGTTCTTCACCGACGCCGACTGGCCGGAGATCCAGGTGATGGAGAAGCAGGGCACGTCGCTGCACAAGACGCCGCTGGTGGCCTGGTTGCGGCGGAACGTGAACACCATCCCCGCGACGGAGGACGCGGCGCTGGAGGCGCTCGCGGCGGGCCGCTCGGTCCTGGTGTTCCCGGGGGGCGCGCGCGAGCTGCACGGAGAGCCCGACGTCGTCCAATGGGGCGGCCGGCGCGGCTTCGCGCGGATCGCGGCGCTTGCCGGCGTCCCGGTCGTCCCGCTCGCGATCGCCGGCGCGGACCGGCAGCACCCGTGGCGGCTGCGGCTCGGGAAGCAGAGGACGCTCTGGCTGCCGCCGCTGCCGCTGCCGGCCCGGCTCGACTACTGGTTCGGCGCGCCCATCGCCCCGCCCGACGCGGCCCGCCCCGATCGCGTGGCCGCGTTCGCGGACGAGGTCGCAGCCGCGACGCAGGCGCTGATCGACGTCGCTCTGCGAGCGCAGCGTGGCCCGCCGGCGGATGCGCGCCAGTCGGCGACTCGCGGCGCGTAGCCGGCCCGCTACCCCGTCGCCTTCTTCAGCGCGTCCTCGATCTTCCCCTTCGAGACGGCGCCGATGATGGTGTCCACCACCCGGCCGCCCTTGAAGACGAGGAGCGTCGGGATCGAGCGGATCCCGTACTGCTGCGGGACCTGCTGGTGCTCGTCGACGTCCATCTTCGCGACCTTCACCTTGCCCTTGTACTGCTTGGCGAGCTCCTCGACGGTCGGCGCGATGGCCTTGCAGGGGCCGCACCACGTCGCCCAGAAGTCGACCAGGACGGGGATGTCGCTCTTCAGGACCTCCTTGTCGAAGGTGGTGTCCTGCAGGATGACGAGGTCGTTCGAAGCCATGGAGAAGCTCCTCGGATCGTTGAGGGAAGGAAGTAGATAGCCGCATGCCCGAACCCTGGCAAGCGGCTGGTCCACCATGGTAGCTTGACCATCCCACACGGCGCCCGACCCCTCGGTGCGGCGCGCCGGCGCGTGAGCGGAAACGCCGGTAACGACTGATGGCAGGGCTCCTCTTCGTCACCCACGCCATGCTCGACTCCTGGGCAGGGCAGGGCAAGATCGACTTCGTCGGCAACGTCATGACGCTCCTCGCAGGCGAGGGGAAAGGGCGGAGCTACGCCCTGGAGCCGGCGGTCCGCTTCATGAAGGTCCTCGGCGCCGACGCCGACCCCAACGGCCTCGTGCACAAGGTGAAGAGCACGGCCCAGCTTCGGGAGCTGGGCGCGGAGGCGGTGGACGACTCCGTCGTGCTCGGCGATCTCGCCTACGAGGTCCAGCCCGGATTCCTCGCCGAGGCCGCCGCGCTCCAGGCCGCCGCCTCGGCCCAGGCGGCGCCGGCGCGGGGCGCCGGGGAACGCGCGGGTCCGGCCGTCGCCTCGCCCGCGCCCCCTGGCGCGTCATCGCGGAGCCCGCCCGCGCAGCAGGCGCAGGGACGTGCGCCCGGGGACCGGCCGCTCCCGCGGGACCTCGAGGCCAAGCGGAAGGAAGCCGAGGCCCTGGCGCGTTTCCTGCTGGAGAACCTCTCGTGACCGCCGCCTCGCGGAACCCCGGCGCGGTCGCTCCGGCCGCGCCCCCGGGCGCTTCGGCCGGCGGAAAGCGGAACCCATGAGCATCGCCCTCCTCCGCCTCGCCACCGTGCTCTACGCGGGCGCCGCGCTCGCCTACGTCGCGTACTTCGCGCGGCAGCGGCACGCGCGCCTGGCGACCGCCGGCTACTGGCTGCTGGCCGTCGGCTTCGTGTTCCAGGCGGTCTCGATCGGCCTCGGGTGCAAGCAGTACGGCGGCACCGAGTTCTTCTCGCTTCGCGGCGGCTTCTTCACCATCGCCTGGATGGCCGCGGGCGCCTACCTGCTGCTGCAGCGCGCCTACCACATCCCAGCCGTCGGCGCGTTCGTGACGCCGCTGCTGCTGCTCGCGGTGGTGCCCGCGCTCTTCGGCGAGCCCGGGCGGCCCGGCATTCCGCCGGAGACGCTCAGCAACAAGTCGCTGACGGTGCACATCCTCACGGCGGCGCTCGGCGACGTCCTGTTCGGCCTCGCGTTCGCAGTCGCCACCATGTACTTGCTGCAGGAGCGGGAGGTGAAGGGGAAGCACTTCGGTGCCCTCTTCTCGCGCCTGCCCTCGCTCGACGCGCTCGACCGGCTTTGCCAGCGCCTGGTCCGCGCCGGGTTCGTGTCGTACACGATCGCGATCCTCGCGGGGACCATGATCGCGAGCGTGGTCTGGAAGAGCGCCTGGTCGTGGGACCCGCGGCAGGTCGTCTCGCTCGCCGTGTGGCTTCTCTACGGCGCCATCGTGCAGCTCCGGCACACCGGGTGGCACGGCCGGCGCTACGCGCTCCTGGCCGTGGTCGGCTTCGTGGTGGTGATCGGCTCGATGGTGAGCCTGCAGGTCATCCCCGGCGCGACGCGCCACACCGGCACCTACCAGGGGTCGGAGGTCAGGCAGTGAGCAGGGACGTCTTCCTGGTCGGGCTGTCGCACAAGAGCGCGCCCATCGACGTGCGCGAGCGGGTGGCGCTGACCGGCGACGCGCTCAAGGCCGCGCTGGAGGAGCTCCGCGCCGCCGGCGGCGTCTCCGAGGCCTTCGTGGTCTCGACCTGCAACCGCGTCGAGGTCTACGTCCACGGCGAGGAGGAGGAGGCCGCGCGGCGCTTCTTCACCGCCCGCGCGCCCCAGTCGGGCGACCACCTGTACGCGAAGCAGGGGGGGGAGGCGGTCCGGCACCTGTTCCGCGTGGCGGCCTCGCTCGACTCGATGGTGGTCGGCGAGCAGCAGATCCTCGGCCAGGTGAAGGAGGCCTACGGGCTCGCCTCGGCCACAGGCGCCGCCGGCTCGTTCGTCTCGCGCCTGTGCAACCGGGCCTTCGCGACCGCCAAGCGCGTCCGCACCGAGACCGACATCGGCAAGGGCGCCACCTCCATGTCGCAGGTGGCGGTGGAGCTGGTGGAGAAGATCTTCCAGGACCTGCGCGGCCGCTCCATCCTGCTGGTGGGCGCCGGGAAGATGGGCGCGCTCTCCGCCAAGGCGCTCCAGGTGCTGGGCGCCGACCGGATCGCCGTCACCAACCGCTCGCCGGAGCGGGGCCAGGCCCTCGCCGAGCAGGTGGGCGGCGCCTTCCACCCCTGGGAGTCGCTCGAGCCGCTGCTCGTCGAGGCGACGGTGGTGATCGTCTCGACCGGCGCGCCGAGCTTCGTCATCACCCGCGACATGGCGGCCCGCGCCATGAAGATGCGCCACCACCGCACCCTCTGCCTCATCGACCTCGCCGTCCCGCGCAACGTGGACCCGGCCTGCGGCCGCCTCGGCGACGTCTTCGCCTACGACGTGGACGACATGCAGCGGGTGGTCGAGGCGAACCACGCCGCGCGCCAGGGCGAGGCGGTCCGCGCCGAGGCCATCATCGAGGCCGAGGTGATGGCCTTCGCCCGGGAGCGCGACGCCCGCGCCGCGCTGCCGGTGCTGGCCCAGCTCCGCCGCAAGGCCGAGCAGATCGCCCGCGCCGAGGCGGAGCGGACGCTGTCGTCCGTCGGGGCGAAGCTCGACGACAAGGGGCGCCGCAGCGTCGAGGCCATGGCCCAGGCCATCGTGAACAAGCTCCTCCACGGCCCCACCGCCAAGCTCAAGCAGGCCGCCGCCTCCGGCGACAGCACCCTCCCCGGCGCCGCCGCCGAGCTGTTCGGCATCGAGGCGGAGACCGAGGCCGACGGGCCCACCAAGGACGCGCCCCAGACCGCGTCCTCCGCCGCGGCGCCGGCTCCCGAGCGCAGCTAGACGAGCGACGCAGCCCCCGCTTCACAGAAAGGCACCGAACGAGATGACCGTCCGCATCGCGACCCGCCGCAGCCCGCTCGCCAAGTGGCAGGCGAACCACGTGAAGGCGCTCCTCGAGGCGCGCGAGCCGGGGCTCGCCGTCGTCCTCCACGAGGTGGTGACCCGGGGCGACAGGATCCTGGACGTCCCGCTGGCGCAGGTCGGCGGCAAGGGGCTCTTCGTGAAGGAGATCGAGGACGCGCTCCTCGCCGGCGCCGCCGAGATCGCCGTCCACTCCATGAAGGACCTCCCCGCGGTGCTCGCGGACGGGCTCGTGATCGGCGCGGTGCCGGAACGCGAGGACCCGCGCGACGCCCTCTGCTCGCGCCGCTACCGGACGCTCCAGGCGCTGCCGAAGGGCGCGCGGGTGGGCACCGCGAGCCTCCGCCGCGCCGCCCAGCTCAAGGCGATCCGCCCCGACCTCCTCATCGAGACGGTCCGCGGCAACGTCGAGACCCGGCTCAAGAAGCAGGACCAGGGGCTCGACGCCGTGGTCCTCGCCTACGCCGGCCTGCGCCGCCTCGGCCTGGCCGAGCACGCCACCCAGGTCTTCTCGACGGAGGAGATGCTCCCGGCGGTCGCCCAGGGGGCGCTGGCGCTCGAGGCGCGAGGCGCCGACGGCCCGACCATGAACCGGCTCTCCGCGCTGGAGGACCCGGACACCCGGGTCCGCACCGAGGCCGAGCGCGGGTTCCTGGCGCGCATCGAGGGCGGGTGCCAGGTCCCCATCGCCGGCCACGCCACCCTCGCCGGCGGCGAGGTGCGGATGCGCGCGCTGGTCGCCTCCCTGGACGGGACGCGCGTGATCCGCGGCGAGCGGAGCGGTCCGCGCGCCGGCGCCCGCGACATGGGGGCCGCGCTCGCCGAGGACCTGCTCTCGCGTGGCGCCGGCACGATCCTCCGAGAGACCGAGGGCCACGCTCCGGGCCTCGCCGCGCCGCGGAAGAGGTAGGCCGCCCGTGCCGGCGCCCAGGCTGGATCGCCGGACCGTCGTCGTCACCCGCGGCAAGGGCGGGGAGGACACGCTCGCTGCGCGCCTCTCCGAGCTGGGCGCCGCCGTCCGCGTCCTCCCCTCGATCGCGGCCGGGCCTCCCGCGTCGTGGGACGCCCTCGACGCGGCGCTCCGCGAGGTGGCGCGCTTCGACTGGATCGTCTTCGCGAGCGCGACCGCCGTGGAGCGGACCGTCGCGCGCGGGGCGGCGCTCGGGATCGACCGCGCCGCGCTGGCCCGGCCCTCGCTCGCCGCGGTCGGGCCCGCCACCGCGGAGGCGCTGGCGCGCGCCCTCCGCGATCCCGACCTCGTCCCGGCGGACGCGACCGGCGCGGCGATGGCGGCGGCGCTCGCACCGCGGGTGCGCGGGCGGCGCGTCCTCGTTCCCCGTCCGGCCGAGGGGCGCCCCGAGCTCGTGGACGGCCTCGCCGCCGCGGGCGCCGACGTCGTCGCCGTCGAGGCGTACCGCACGGTGCCGGCCGCGCCCGAGCGGCTGCGGCCGCTCGCCGGGTGGATCGACCGCGGGGAGGTCCACGCCGTCGCCTTCGCCTCGCCCTCGGCCGTGCAGGCGGTGGTGGCCGCGCTCGGGCCCGAGGCGGGGTGCCTCGTGCGCGTGGTCCTGGCGGCCATCGGCCCGACCACCGCCGATGCCCTGAGGAAGGCGGGCCTCACCCCAGGCGTGGTGCCGGAACGCCACACCGGCCGCGATCTCGCGGAAGCCATCGCGGCGCGGCTCGGACCGGGCTAAGAACCGTTCCAATGGGCGAGGAGCTGGAGCTACCCCAGGGACTCGTCAGGATCCGCGTGGCGCTGGAGACGGCGCCGGGCGAGCCCGGCCCCGATCACGACTGGGTCTGGGGCGAGCCGCTCGGCAGCGATCGCTACCGCGTGGAGAGCTGTGCGTTCTTCGCCTACGGCATCTCGCGCGACGACGTGGTGCGGGCGGGCGCGCGCGCCGACGACGGCGCCCCGCTCCTGGAGCACGTCGAGGCCAAGTGCGGCCACCGCACCCTGCGGGTGGCGCTCGATCCCGCGGTGGAGCTGGACGCGCCCGCGGCGCGGGGGCTGCTCGACCGCCTGCTGGACCTCGGGTGCACGCACGAGGTGATGCGTCCCAAGATCGTGGCGGTCGATCTGCCGCCCGAGGCGGACGTCCTCAAGGTGGTGGCGCTGTTCGAGGCGGGAGCGCGCGACCGCTGGCTCGTCTGGGAGTGGGCCGACCCGCGCCCCTGCTGAGCGCAGGCGGAGCGCGATCAGGGACGCTTCTTCTCGCGGGCGGCGGCGCGGGAAGCCGCGCGGGCGGCCTTCCGTGCGCGCTGCCGGGCCAGGAAGCCGCGGGGTTCCGGGGAGGGGGCGGGCGGGATCGCGCTCCCCTCGGGCCGGTGACGGGGAGGGGGCCCGGCGGGCGCCGGCGGCGGCGGCTCGGCACGCCGCCCGGCGCGGGGGTGCGGCTCCAGCGTCCAGTGGAAGAGCCGCTTCACGACCAGGGTGGCGTACGCACCCGGCGGCAGCGTGAACGCGACGTTCACCCGCAGCCGCCCGTGGTTCAGCTCGTCGGGGCGGGCCTCGCCCACCGCCAGGCGGCCGGGGTGCACCAGCAGCGGCCGCTCCTCGGGATCGAAGTGGATCTCCGGCGTGCCCGGCACCGCGAGGTCCGCGAGGGTCTGATCCTCCCGGCCGAGCACGGAGAGCGCCGCACGCTCCACCGCGGCGTCGCCGAACCGGGTGGCGGGCGCGAGCAGCGGGAAGGTGCGGTCGCGCAGGACGCGGGCCCCGTCCGCGTCGAGCTCGCGGGGGAAGAGGAGCGAGCCGGCCTGGTAGCGGATGGCCACCAGGCGGGCGACGCCCACCACGTCGCGCAGGTACTGCTTCACGCCCTCGTTCCACAGCCAGCTCTGGTAGGCGAAGACCTGGAGCCCGCGCCAGCGCGGTTCGGTCCGGAGCAGCGCGCCGCGGAAGTCGGCGGGGTGCTTGCGCAGCCAGCGGATCGCCGCGCCATACCGATCGGCGCCCGGGAAGGGGTTCCTGCGGTCCCATTCGCCCCAGTGCTCCTTCCAGAAGCCCTTCCCCCGGGCGTCGTCGGAGCGGTCCAGCTCGCTGGGGCGCGCCAGGACGTTGCGGAGCGCGGCCTCGAAGTCGCCGCGCATCAGGTCCTTCACGATGAAGCCCTGGCCGTGCTTGAGGGCGCCGAACCGCTGCGAGTCGAAGTAGTTCACCACCCCGATGCGGCGCACCTCGGCGATGGCGGCGGGGAGGCGGGCCACGTCCTCCTCGCCGAGGTCCCGCACCGCGACCGCGAACCGGTTCGAGGTGGTGTTCGCGGCGGAGAGCGGCTCCGCGGCGCGGCCGAGGAACTTGAGCCGGAGGTCCGGGTCCTGGACGTCCACGTCGCGCCCGCGCACCGCGATCAGCTGCGTGGTGCGCCCCTGCTTGTCCTTGAGGCCGCAGAAGCTCACCGCCGCGCGCGGGATCCCGAAGCGCTCGCAGAGCCGGTCCACCGCCTCGAAGGTGGAGAGCTTCTGCTTGTCCATGAGGTAGACGCGGTGGTCGCCGCGCGGGTCCTCGTCGAACCGCCAGGACTCGGCGACCTGGAAGTCCTCGGGCCGCTGCTTGAGCTTCATGCGGGCTCCCTACCACGCCCGACGCCGCCCGTGGGCGCGATCCGCCGGGGTGCGCGGGGACGGGAGCTGGGATACGCTCCGCTCCGCATGGAACTGGGCATGGGCGAGATCCTCGTCGTCCTCGTGATCGTCGTGATCCTCTTCGGGGCGAACAAGCTCCCGCAGCTCGGCAAGGGGCTCGGCGAGGCGATCCGGAACTTCAAGAAGGGCATGGCCGACGAGAAGCCGCCGCCCCGGGCGCCCGAGCCGGGCGCGCTCCCGCCGGGCGAGGCAAGATCCGGCGCCGGCGAGGGCGGGGCCGCCGAGCCGGCCAAGCCGACCGCCGCGCCGGCCAAGCCGGCCGGCGGCGCCGGCCCGGGCGAGTAGCTCCCGCTCAGCTCTTCTGCCGGTAGAAGATCACGATCGACAAGCAGTGAAACTCGTTGTCGCTCGACTGCGAGACCACCCGGTCCACGATCTCGAGGTCCGCGTTCGACTTCAGCCAGCGGGTGACGGTCTCCCCCAGCTCCTCGCGCTCCCTGGCCTTGGTCGCGGAGAAGACCTTCACGCCGGTGAAGTGCATCGCGCGCTCCTCACATGCCCGACCCAAGCCGACCCCGGGCGCGACAACCCCGAAAAAGCATTTCACACGCCCCCGGGAGCGTCAAGGCTTCGGCCTGCGCAAGCGCCGGTGCGGCCAGCCGTTTTCCGCGCGTCGCCCGCCCCGGCTCCCTCCCCCTGCGCTCGCCTTCTCATCCCGTCCACCGCGTGTTAATGGACCGGCCACCCGTTCCCGGGGGCCGACATGCTCATCGATCTGCACGTCCACAGCCACCACACGCGCGGCTGCACGCTCGCCCCGCGCGACGCGGTCCGGCGCGCGCGGGAGGCGGGCCTGGACGGCATCGCCTTCACGGACTGGAACACGCTGGAGGGGCTCGCCGAGGTGCGAGAGGCGGGGCGGGCCGAAGGGCTGCTCGCGCTGGTGGGCGTCGAGGTGGTCACCGACCGGGGCCACTACCTGTGCTTCTTCCCCGAGCCCGAGAAGGTGCCGCCGCCCGCGCAGCTCTTCGGGAGCGGTCCGCCGTGGCCGGTGCGCGAGGTGCTCGCCAGGGTGCACGCGCTCGGCGGCGCCGCGGTCGCGGCGCACCCCTACGACAAGACCGTCGAGCGACCCGGCGGCGACGTCATCTTCACCCTCGACGGCCTCTCCGCCGTCGAGGGCCTGAACGCGCGCCGCCGGGGGCCGGCGAACGACCTCGCCGTCGAGGCCGCCGACCACATGAGCCTGCCGTGCACCGGCGGCTCGGGTGCGCACGCGCTCGAGGACATCGGACACGCCGCCACGCTCTTCCGCGATCCGGTCGCGTCGGAGGCCGACCTGGTGGCGCAGCTCAAGGCCGGGACGGTCTTCTGCGTGGCCATCGGGGTCACGCCGCAGCCGCCCGACCGCGAGCGCGACGACCGGCGGCGCGGCGGCGAGCGACAGGAGCGCGGCCATGGCGGCCGCGAGCGCTCCGGGGGGCACCGCGACCGCGAGCGGGAGGGCGGGCGGGGCGGGCGCGGCCGGGGTGGACGGCGCCCCTGAGCGCTACGGGGGCGTCTTCGGCTCCCAGCGCACCAGCTTGTCCTCCTGGAAGAAGGCGCGGCGCTTGCCGCCAGGCCAGGACCACTCCTCGCTCCCGGCCGGCCGGTCGATGCGGCGCTTCTCCGGAACGCCCCACGCCATCTCCAGCGCGCGGGGGCTCATCCCCTCGGAGGGCTTCTTGTCGAGGATGGCGTCGCGCTGCTCCTGCGGGAGCGCCGCGAAGGCGCCGCTCGGATCGTCCGTGGAGAGCAGGCGGTCGAGGTCGTTGCGCACGTCCTCGAGGCTCGCCACCGTCTGCGAGAGCACCACCACGTAGCTCCGCTCGTCGCCGCCGACCTGCACCATCGCCCACGGGTGATAGCGCGGCGACATCACCACGCGCCCTGCGATGGTCCAGGCGGTCGGAAACTCGATCCGGTCGATCCGGACCGGCGTCCCGGGCGGCAGCACCCGCTCCGCAGCCGGCGGCGCGATCGGCGTCCCCTCGGGCGTCTCGACCAGGTCCAGCTCGGCGAGCGGCTGGTCGCACAGCAGGCGCTTGGAGCGATCGCCCCACAGCGGCGCCACGTAGGCGGCGACCCGGAGGAAGCGCTTGCGACCCTCCAGCTCGGACGCGACGCGATCCCGCTCCGAATCGGGGATGACGACCCGGGGGGTGCAGGCGAGCAGGGCGAGCGGGAGTGCGAGGGAGGGGAGGAGACGGCGCATGGCCGTCTTTTCTCACCCGGGCGCCCCCCGCACAAGCGACGCGTGGCCGCCTCCCGCTCGCTGCTTCCGCTCCGAGGCCCTGCCTTCCTCGATGAGCTCCCGGCGCGTTCCGGCTAGATTGTACGGGTGACCGGGCTGACCCAGAACGCGCTCCAGGTCCTGGAGCGCCGCTACCTGCTGCGCGACGACGCGGGCGCCGTCGCCGAGACGCCGGCGCAGCTGTTCCGGCGCGTGGCGCGGGCGGTCGCCGCGGCCGAGCCGGAGGCCTCGCGCGGCGAATGGGCGGAGCGGTTCGAGGCGCGCCTCTCCTCGCTGGAGTTCCTGCCGAACTCCCCGACGCTCATGAACGCCGGGCGGCCGCGGGGCCAGCTCGCCGCCTGCTTCGTCCTCCCCGTCGACGACGACCTCGCCTCCATCTTCGACGCGCTCAAGTGGGCGGCGCTCATCCACCAGTCGGGCGGCGGCACCGGCTTCGCCTTCTCGCGGCTGCGGCCCCGCGGCGACGTGGTGAAGACCACGCACGGCGTGGCGAGCGGCCCGGTGTCCTTCATGCGCGTCTACGACGCCGCCACCGAGATCATCAAGCAGGGTGGCGTGCGCCGCGGCGCCAACATGGCGGTGCTGTCGGCCAGCCACCCCGACGTGCTGGAGTTCGTCGAGGCGAAGCGCGGTCCCGGCCTCGAGAACTTCAACATCTCGGTCGCGGCGCCGGACGCGCTCTTCCACGCCGCGGCGGCGGGCGAGGCCTGGACGCTCCGCCACCCGCGCAGCGGCGCCGTGGTGCGCGAGGTGGGCGCCCGCGAGCTGCTGGAGCGGGTCGCCGCCTCGGCGTGGGCGAGCGGCGAGCCTGGCCTGGTCTTCATCGACCGCGTCGAGGCGGCGAACCCGACGCCGGACCTGGGGCGGTTCGAGGCGGTGAACCCCTGCGGCGAGCAGCCCCTGCTGCCGTTCGAGGCGTGCACGCTCGGGTCGGTGAACCTGGCCCTCTTCGCGCAGGGCGGCCGGGTGGCGTGGGACGCGCTCGCCGCCTGCGTGCGGGACGGCGTGCGCTTCCTCGACGACGTGCTCGAGGTGAACGCCTGGCCGCTCCCGCAGATCGCGGCCATCTCGGCCCGGAACCGCAAGATCGGCCTGGGGGTGATGGGGTGGGCCGACCTGCTGGTCCGGCTCGGCGTGCCCTACGACGCGCCGGAGGCGCTGGCGCTCGCCGAGGAGCTGATGGCCGCCGTGGGCCGCGAGGCCCACGCCGCCAGCGAGGCGCTCGCCGGGGAGCGCGGCCCGTTCCCCGGGTTCCCCACCAGCGCGCTGGCCCGCGCCGGCGCGAGGCCACGGCGCAACGCCACCGTCACCACCATCGCGCCCACCGGGACGCTCGCCCTCATCGCCGGCTGCTCGTCCGGCATCGAGCCGCTCTTCGCGCTCACCTACGTCCGGCGGGCGCTCGGCGACGCGGAGCTGAAGGAGGAGCACCCGCTCCTGGTGCGCGCGCTGCGCGAGGCCGGGAGCGAGGGCGCGCTGGCCGCGGTGCGGAGCATGGGGCGCGCCCGCGGCGTGCCGGGGGTCCCGGAGGCGATCGCGCGCACCTTCGCGACGGCGTACGACGTGTCGCCCGAGGCGCACGTGCGGACGCAGGCCGCCTTCCAGCGCCACACCGACAACGGCGTGTCGAAGACCATCAACCTGCCGCGGACCGCGACCGTGGAGGACGTCGCCAGCGCCTATGCGCTCGCCTTCGAGCTGGGGTGCAAGGGCATCACCGTCTACCGCGACGGCTCGCGCGAGAAGCAGGTGCTGCAGAGCGGCGACACCGTCGACGGGGAGCGGTGCCCGCAGTGCGACTCGGCGCTCGGCAAGAGCGGCGGCTGCTCGGTCTGCACCGCCTGCGGCTGGGCGAGCTGCGAGACCACCGAGTGACGGTCCTCGACCCCGGCTTCTGGGGGAGCCTCGGCAGCATCGTCCTCATCGACCTGCTGCTGGCCGGGGACAACGCGGTGGTGATCGCCATGGCGGTCCGGCCGCTCCCGCAGCGGCAGCGGCGGCGCGGCATCGTCCTGGGCGCCGGGGCGGCGGTGCTGGTCCGGGTGGTGCTCACCTTCTTCGTCGCGCAGCTCCTGGCCATGCCGTTCGTGAAGCTGGCGGGGGGCGTCCTGGTGCTGTGGATCGCGGTGAAGCTCTTCGCGGTCGAGGAGGCGGTCGAGGAGGGCGAGCGCCGCGACGCGGCCAGCGCCTGGGACGCGGTCAAGCTCATCGTGGTCGCCGACGTGACCATGTCGCTCGACAACATGCTCGCGGTGGGGGGCGCGTCGGGCGGGAATCCGGTGCTGCTGGGGCTGGGGCTGGCGGTGTCGATCCCGTTCGTGGTGTTCACCAGCGACCTGCTCTCCCGCCTCATGGACCGCTTCCCGGCGGTGCTCTACCTGGGCGCCGCGATCCTGGGGAAGGTCGGGGCCGAGATGATCCTCACCGATCCGTTCACGGCCGGCCGCCTCCACCCCACGCCGGGCGCGGTCCACGCCGCCGAGGCGGCGATGGCGATCGCGATCGCGGCCGGCGGCAAGCTGTGGGAGCGCCGCGCGCGCCGCCCCAGGGCGCGGCCGGCCGCCTCCCCGGACGCAGGGAGGCAGTGACCGTCCGGGTCAGGTCTTCTTCGCCTTGTCGCCCAGCTCCCGCGAGCGGATCGTCGCCGCCTCCACGGCCTGGATGAAGGCGCCCCGCACGCCCCCCGTCTCGAGCGCGTGCATCCCGGCGATGGTGGTGCCGCCCGGGCTGGTCACCTGGTCCTTGAGGCGGCCCGGGTGCTCGCCGGTCTCGAGGACGAGCCGGCCGGCGCCGACCAGCGTCTGCGCCGCGAGCTGGGTGGCGACGTCGCGCGACAGGCCCATCTTGACCCCGCCGTCCGAGAGCGCCTCGACCACGAGGAAGAGGAAGGCGGGGCCCGAGCCGGACAGCCCGGTGACGGCGTCGAGCAGCCCCTCGTCCACCACGTCCACGGTGCCCACGGTCTCGAAGAGCGTCCGGGCCTGCTCCAGGTCGGCGGCGGTCGCGTGCGCCCCCCGGCAGATCGCCGTGGCGGCGGCGCCCACCAGCGCCGCGGTGTTGGGCATGGCGCGGACGATGCGCACGCCGGCGCCGAGCTGGGCGGCGATGGCCTGCGTCGTGATGCCCGCGGCGATGGAGATCACGAGCTTCTTCGGGTCGACGACCGTCGCCACCTCGTCGAGCACCTGGGACATGATCTGCGGCTTCACGGTGAGGAAGATCACGTCGCCGCGGTCGGCCGCCTCCGCGTTGGACGCCGTGGCCGCGACGCCGTAGCGCTGGCTGATCTCGGCGCGCCGTTCGGCGCGCGGCTCGGCGCAGACGATCTCCTCCTTCGCCGACGCACCTGCGCGGAGCAGGCCTTTCACCATCGCCTCGGCCATGTTGCCGGTGCCGAGGAACGCGATCTTCTTTCCGGGAGCCATGGCGCGAGTGTAGCGCCGAAGCGGCGCGGGATCCCGAACGCAGCCCGGGCGATATCGATCTCGTCGGGGGGGCGTGCCGCCCCCCCGAACCCCCTGGTCGCTCCGGGCCGGGCTCCTCCGCCCGGCCCTGCGCTCCAGCGTCTTGTCTGTCCGGGGCGTGCCGCCCCCCGATAGGATCGCCGCGCCCTCAGCCGATGATGAAGTCCTCGCGCACGGGCGGCGGGGCGCCGCCGCGCGCGAACCGCTCCACGGTGAACCGCTCGAAGATCTCGTCCTGGCCGCGGCCGGTCATCCAGTCCGCCATCAGCTCCGCCACGGCGGGCGCCATCATGAACCCGTGCCCCACGAACCCGGACATCTGCAGGAAGTTCTCGAAGCCGGCCGCGCCGAGCACCGGGTTGTTGTCGGGCGTCACGTCGTAGCAGCCCGCCCACTGCCGCACCACCTTGACGCCGGCCAGCAGCGGCGCGGTCGCCACCGCGGCGCGGGCGAACCGCGCCAGGAACCGGAGCGTCGACCCCATCCGCACCCCCTCGCGTTCCCCGGGATCTCCCATCCCTCCCACCACCTCGCCGCGCTGCGACTGGGAGAAGTAGAGCCCGCTGCCGAGCACCGAGACGAGCGGCCCGAGCCACGGCTTGAGCGGCTCCGTCACGCAGATCTCGTGGCGCGTGGGGCGGTTGGGGAGCGCCACGCCGGCGAGCGCCGCCACCTCCTTGCTCCAGGCGCCGCAGGCGTTCACCACCGTGTCGCACGCGACGCGGCCGCGGTCGGTCGCGACCGCCCGGATGCGGCCGGGGCCGACCTCGAAGCCGGTGACGCGGGTGAAGGTGCGGACCCGTGCCCCCAGCGCCTCGGCGCGGGCCGCGTAGCCCCAGAGGAAGGGCCAGGGGAACACCACGCCGTCGTCCGGGTTCCAGGATGCGGCCACCAGGCGCGAGCCGTCGAGCTGCGGCACGAGGGCGAGGGCTTCGTCGCGTGAGATCACCCGGGTGCGGAGCCCGTGCGCGGCCTGGAGCGCCGCGTTCCGTTCCAGCGCGGCGACGTGGTCTGGAGCGGACGCGAGGAACAGGTAGCCGCTGCGCCGGAACCAGACGTTCACGCCCATGTCCACCGCGAAACGGGCGCAGAGGGCGA
>DATIWK010000131.1:0-9796 GCA_035519395.1 Anaeromyxobacteraceae bacterium
CTTGAACACCGCGTGGTTCACCACGTGGAGCGCGGCTCCGCCGAAGCCGAGCGCGACGAGCGCGAGGTCGCCGCGGGCGCGGCCGACCAGCGCCAGCCCGGCGCCGAGCGCGATGATCCCGACGTTCTCCACGGTGTGGTAAGCGAGGAGCCGCTTCAGGTCGTGCTGCGCGAGGGCGAAGGCCACCCCCAGCACGGCGGAGACCGCCCCCAGCGCGAGCACCGCCACCCCCCAGGAGACCGGGATGGCGTCGAGGAGCCCGGTGACGCGCAGCAGGCCGTAGATGCCGGTCTTCACCACCACGCCGGACATGAGCGCCGAGACGTGGCTCGGGGCGGCCGCGTGCGCCGGCGGGAGCCAGAAGTGGAGCGGCATGAGGCCGGCCTTGGTGCCGAAGCCGACGAGCGCCAGGACGAGGAGCGGCGTCCCGAGCGGCCCCACCGCGGCGAGCCCGCGCATCGCGGAGAAGTCGAACGAGCCGGCGGCGCGCGCCAGGAGCGCGAACACGGCGAAGAGCGCCAGCGTCCCCGCGTGGGTGGCGGCGAGGTAGAGGAAGGCGGCGCCGCGCACCTCGGCGTCCTCGTGGTCGGTCTGCACCAGGAGGAAGTTCGCGAGGGCCATCACCTCCCACCCGACCAGGAAGGCGATGGCGTTGGTCGCCACCACCATCAGCGACATGCCTGCGACGGCGAGGCCGTAGAAGAGCTGCACCTGGATCGACCTCGCGCCGTGCACCTCCTGCGGGTGGTACCGGAGCCCGTACACCGCGCCGAGCGCCCCGAGGAGCGAGATGGGGGCGAGGAAGACCGCGGAGAGCGCGTCCACGCCGATCCCCAGGGCCGGCGCCCCGTTGCCCCCGCCCGCCAGCGCGACCGCCGCCGCCGCGAGCCCGAGCGCTCCCCCGGCGCAGAGCGTGACGCAGGCGCCGAGCTGCGCGGCGCGCGGCGCCCGCCGCAGCGCCACGGCGGCGAGGCCGCTCGCGGCGGTGAGGGCGACGGCGGCGGCGGCGAGGAGGCTCGTCATGGGCTCCGGAGGTGGACGTCGAGGAGCAGCGCGGCGGAGAGCGCCAGCACCGCGAGCACCGTGTAGAGGAGCTGGAGGTTGAGGCGGGCCTGCTGGAACCTCCGCACGCGGCTGAACCGGTCGGCGAGGACCCGGAAGGCGGGATCGAAGAGGCGGGTCCGCGCGGGATCGTCGGCCGTCACCGCGGCGGAGGAGGGCTGCGGGAAGACGCCGGACGGACGGACGGTCTCGAGCTTGGCCCTGAGCGGACGCGGCACGGCCGAACGGATCGCCAGCTCCGCGAACGACGCGGCGGTGTACTGCACCCGCGGGCTCTCGCTCGAGAAGCCGCAGCCCCAGGTCGAGGAGGCGTTCACCTCGCGGCGCGACAGCGCGCGCCGCGAGCTCCAGGCGAGCACCGCGGCTCCGCAGACCAGGATCGCGAGGGCCCCGCGCATCGGCCCGGCCAGCGCGGCCGCGGCCGGCGCCAGCGCGGCGACGAGCTCCCCGGCCGGCACGGCCAGCACCTGCGCGGCGGCGGGCGCCACCAGGCCCACGGCCTGCGCCGGGAAGAGCGCCACGGCGAGGTTCGCGGCCCCGAGCGCCGCGAGCGGGGCGAGCAGGAGCGGACCGGCCTCGTGCGCGGCGGCGGCCTCCGGGCTGCGCGGCGCGCCGAGCAGGGCCACGCCGACGAGGCGGGTGAAGACGACCGCGGCGAGGGCGCCCACCAGCGCGAGCGCCGCGAACGCGAGGCCGGCGAGGAGGGCCACCCCGGAGTGCGCCGTCCGGCCGGGGTCGGCGAGGCCGAGGTAGAGGAGCCACTCGGAGACGAACCCGTTCAGCGGCGGCAGCCCCGCGAGCGCCGCGGCGGCGAGGACGAGCAGGCCGCCGCTCCGGGGGAGCCGGCGGAGCAGCCCACCCATGCGCTCGACGTCGCGCGTCCCGGCGCCGTGCACGATCGCGCCGGCGGCCATGAAGGCGAGGCCCTTCATGAGCGCGTGGTTCCAGACGTGCAGCAGCGCCGCCACCAGCCCGAGCGCGGCCACCAGCGGCGCGCCGAGCGCCGCGCCGGCGAGCCCGACGCCGGAGCCCAGCGCCACCAGGCCGACGTTCTCCACCGTCGAGTAGGCGAGGATCCGCTTCAGGTCGCGCTGCCCGAGCGCCAGCGCCAGCGCCCCCAGCGCCCCCGCGAGGCCGATCGCCGCGAGCGCGAGCCCCCACGCCGCCGGCGCCGGCGGCAGGAAGGTGAGCACCCGCAGGATCCCGTAGAGCCCCATCTTCACGAGCACGCCCGACATGAGCGCCGAGACGTGGCTGGGCGCGGCGGGGTGCGCCTCCGGCAGCCAGACGTGGAGCGGCACCAGGCCCGCCTTGGTCCCGAACCCGACCACGGCCAGGGCGAAGAGGATCGTGGCGGGGAGCGTCGCGTCGCCGCGCAGCGCGGAGAACGCCTCGAAGCGGAGCGACCCCGCGGCGCGTCCCAGGACCAGGAACAGGGCGAACAGGAAGGCGGTGCCGAGCTGCGAGGCGACGAGGTAGGTGCGCGCCGCGCTCCGCACCGTGGCGTCCTCGTGCTCGAAGGCCACCAGGAAGAAGGAGGAGACGGTCATCGCCTCCCACGCCACCAGGAAGAGGAGGGCCTGGCGCGCCAGGACCAGGAGCGCCATCGAGGCGAGGAGGAGGTTGAGGAAGAGCGCGAAGGCGCCGAGCGAGCGCCGGCCGAGGTGGGCGCGCATGTAGCCGGCGCCGAAGACCGCCGCGGCGAGGCCGAGGCCGAAGATGGCGGCGGCGAACAGGGCGGAGAGGGGATCGAGGCCGAGCGCGAGGTCGCCGTTCGGGACGGGCCAGGGGAGGTCGAGCGCCGCCGCGGGCCCGCGCAGGGCCCCGAGCGCTCCGGCGAGGCCGAGCGCGCAGGCGGCGGCCGCGGTGCCGCTCCCCACGTCGAGGGCCAGGCGCGGGCGCGCGGACGCGGCGAGGGCGCCGAGGCCCCCGGCGGCGAGGAGGACGACGGCGGCGAGGACGAGCGTCACGGTCAGGCACCGCCGGGGCGGCGCGCGGCGATGGCCGCCTCGACCCGCTCGATCTCGGGGACCAGCTCGGCGGAGCCGGCGCGCGCCTCGAGCCTCGCGGTGACGCCCGGATCGCGGAGCGCGGCGGCGACGCGGGCGAGCAGGTGCAGGTGGACGCGCGTCGAGGGGCTGATGAGCGTGATGACGGTGTGCACCGGCTTCGCGTCGATGGCCTCGAAGTCGACCGGCCGGCTCAGGTAGCAGATGGCGACCGTCGGCTTCTGGACCCGGAGCACGATGGGGTTGCGCGGGTGCGGGATGGCGATGCCGTTGCCGAGGCCGGTCGAGCCCAGCGCCTCGCGCGCCAGCAGCACGCGGTAGAGGAGGTCGGCGTCACCCCGCTTGGGGAGGGTGAGGCGCTCCACCACGGCGCGCAGGACGCTCGGCTTGTCGGTCCCGGGCACGTCGCGGTGGACGCCGCCGGCGCGCACCGCCTCGGCGAGGCCGGGGAGCGTGGCCTGGGTGTCGAGCTCGGCGAGCAGGTCGGGGGAGATGTCCATCTTCCGCGAGGCGGCGAACTCGAGCAGGTCGAACCGGTTGAACCGGTACTGGTCGTTCACGAGCGTCGCGCTCAGCTCGCCGCTCTTGATCCACCGGTGCACGGTGGAGTCGGAGACGCCGAGGAGGCGGGCTGCGTCGCGGGTGGTGAGCTGCATCCTTCGGCGTTCCTTTCAGGGCGCGCGGCCGCGCCGGCGCGCACGGGGGCGGCCGTGATCCGGCGCAGGGCGAGCGGCCAGCCGATACGACGACGGGCGGCGCCGCGCGCGGTCGGATGGAATCGGGTCGGGGGGCCGGCGCGAGGGCACGCCGGCGCTGCGCTGTTCCGGATCGGACGTCACTCGAGCCGGCGCACCGCGCGGACGTGCGCAGCGCGTCAGCGGCGACGTTTAGCAGAAAGGCTACTTCCCGAACAAGCCCATCCAGAAGGACTTGCCGCCCCGCAGCGACACGACCTTGGAGCGCTTGCGCGGGAGCTTGTACTGCTCGAAGACCGAGGTCAGCTCCTCCGGGTTGACCAGCTTCATCGCCTTCTTGATGATCTGCATCGCCTTGGAGGGCGGCTCGGGCCCCTCGCCGCCGGGGAGCTGGAGCACGACGGAGCAGGTTCCCTTCTCGGCGAGCCACTCGGCGATCTTGCGGACCAGCACCTCGGGGTAGAGGTACTCGAAGATGAGCGCGGCGTGGACGAGGTCGAAGCTGCCCGGCGCGGCGCGGAACTTCTCCACCTCCTGGTTGTACAGCTCGAGGCGCGGACCGAGGTGGAAGTAGCGCTGCCGGGCGATCCCCAGGTACTGCAGGTTCACGTCCACCCCGACGATGCGCTTGCTGACGTTCGGATCGACGTGCTCGAGGCCGTTGCCGGTGGCGCACCCGAGGACGAGGAGGCGATCGGGCTGCGTGGCCGCGTACACCTCCTGGAACAGCTGCGAGAGCGGACCGAGCTGGTCGACGCCCTTGATGCCCATGTGCGCCTCGTAGTCCGAGGCGGGGACGACGCTCCACGGGTTCGGGGTGTTCATCGGCCCCAGACCTTAGCTCATCCGCCCGACGCGCTCGACCGGCGGCGGCGGGCCCGCGGACCGCGGTGTCGGTGTCGCGACCACCCGCCGCCGCGCCGTCCTCGCCGCCGCGTCGAACCCGTCGCGCGCCGCCTCCTCCGCGCACCCGGCGCTCACCGCGGCGCGTGGCGCGCGTCGAGCACCAGCTGCGTCCGGAGGTCGTAGAGCCCGCGCTCCAGACCGACCGGAAACTGGTGGGGGTGGACGAACCGCTTCACGCCCCCGTGGAACCCGGCCAGCTGGGCGAGCGTCCGGGCGCGGCAGGCCTCGAGCGGCGGCGGGTCGTAGACGCGCTTCCCGCGGCGGAAGACGGGGACGAGCAGGTCCTCGCCGGCCGTCCCCGGCGGGACCTCGCGGCGGCGGGTGACGTCCAGTGGATCGACGATCACGCATGGCGACTGAAGCCCGAGGAGCTCGTCGTAGATCGCGTCGGCGAGGAAGCCGCGGTCGGTCCGGAAGCGCCTCACCTGGAGGAGGCCGGGGATGGTGGTCTTGGACGCCTGCTCCGACACCTTCACCCGGTGCTTCCAGGGCGCGCCAGGCCCGTCGCGCACCGCGCCGAGCTTGTAGACGCCGCCGAGCGCGCCGTCGCCTTGCCCCGTGACCAGCCGCGTGCCGACGCCCCAGACCGCGATCCGGGCGCCCTGGTCCCGGAGGCTCTGGATGACCACCTCGTCGAGCTCGTTCGAGGCGAGGATGACCGCGTCCGGGAAGCCCGCCTCGTCGAGGAGCCGGCGCGCCTCGATGGAGAGCCAGGCGAGGTCGCCCGAGTCGAGCCGGATGCCGACCATCTCCTTGCCGACGGAGCGGAGCCAGCGTCCGGCCTCGATGGCGTGCCGCACGCCGTCCAGGGTGGAGTAGGTGTCCACGAGGAAGACGCAGTTCCCGGGCAGCGCCCGGGCATAGGCGAGGAAGGCCTCCCGCTCGTCGTCGTGGAGCATCACCCAGCTGTGCGCGTGCGTCCCGCGGGCGGGGATGCCGTACAGCCGTGCCGCCAGGGTGTTCGACGTACCGGCGCAGCCGCCCAGGTAGGCGGCCCGGCTCGCCGCGAGGCCACCGTCGATCCCCTGGGCGCGCCGCAGGCCGAACTCGATCACCGGGTCGCCGCCCGCCGCGAGGCAGACGCGTGCCGCCTTGGTGGCGATCAGGGTCTGGAAGTTGACCACGTCGAGCAGCGCGGTCTCGAGGAGCATGGCCGGCACGACCGGCCCCGAGACGCGGACCAGCGGCTCCTGGGGGAAGACGACCGTGCCCTCCGGCACCGCGTCGACGTCGACGGCGGGCTCGAGGCGGCGGAGCGACTCCAGGAACCCCTGCTCGAAGAGCGGCGCGCCGTCCGAGCCACGCTGGGTGGCGAGGAAGGCGAGGTCCTCCTCGTCGAAGCGGTAGTGCTCCACGAGGTCCACGGCGTGCTCCAGACCGGCGGCCACCGTGAACCCTCCGTGAAACGGGTGCTCGCGGAACGACAGCGAGAACGAGGCCTCCTTGGCCGCCGCGCCGCTCTTCCAGGCGGCGTACGCCATGGTGATCTCGTAGAAGTCCGTGAGGAGCGCGAGCGACGGGCGGTAGAGCCGCGACGGGACCGGCATGGCGCCCGGGATCCTACCGGGGGGCCGCCCGATCCGCACCCGGCGCCGCCGCGGACCCCGGGCGGCGTGGGCCCCGCCACGCCGGTTGCCATGGGCGCCCGGGGCCATATGTAGCTCCGTCGTGTCGGCCGCTCCGGAGGCGCGTCCCATGTCCGACCCGCTGGGCGTCGTGATCCCGTTCGAGCCGGAACCCGGGAGGTCCGGGCGGCTCGTGTCGCTGCCGCGGCTGGAGGCCAAGGGGTTCGGGCCCGTCTCGCGCCTGCCCGTGAGCCTGCGGATCGTGCTCGAGTCGCTGGCGCGCAACGTGGACGGGCACCGCGTCACGGAGGACGACGTCCGGGCCCTGGCCCGGTGGCAGCCGCGGGCGGAGCGGACCCGCGAGATCCCCTACCTCCTGGCCCGCGTGCTGCTCCAGGACTTCACGGGCGTGCCCCTGCTCGTGGACCTCGCCGCGATGCGCTCGGCGATGGGCCGCCTGAGGAAGGACCCGCTGTCGGTCGAGCCGCTCGTCCCGGTGGATCTGGTGGTCGACCACTCGGTGCAGGTGGACGCCTTCGCCTCCTCCGACGCGCTCCGCTTCAACATGGACCTCGAGTTCCAGCGAAACCGGCCGCGCTACGAGTTCCTGAAGTGGGGGACCGGCGCATTTCGCGCGCTGCGCATCGTCCCCTCCGGCGTCGGCATCTGCCACCAGGTGAACCTCGAGTTCCTGGCCCGCGGCGTGCTGGAGAAGGACGGGCTCTGGTACCTCGACACCCTGGTCGGCACCGACTCGCACACCACCATGATCGCCGGCCTCGGGGTGCTGGGCTGGGGGGTGGGGGGGATCGAGGCCGAGGCGGCCATGCTCGGGCAGCCCTACTACTTCCTCACGCCCGACGTGGTGGGCGTCCACCTCACGGGTGCGCTCCGCGACGGCGTGACCGCCACCGACCTGGTGCTGCGGATCACCGAGCTGCTCCGCCAGGCGAAGGTGGTCGGCAAGCTCGTCGAGTTCTTCGGAGAGGGCGCGGCGAGCCTCCCCGTCCCGGAGCGCGCCACCATCTCCAACATGTCGCCGGAGTACGGCGCCACCGTCGGGTTCTTCCCGTTCGACGAGCGCAGCGTCGCGTACCTGCGCCAGACCGGGCGGCCCGAGGGCCTGGTCCGTGCGGCGGAGGCCTACCACCGGGCCCAGGGGCTGTTCGGGATCCCGCGCGCCGGGCAGGTGGACTACTCGGAGGTGATCGAGCTCGACCTGGGCTCGGTGCGCGCCAGCGTCGCGGGGCCGAAGCGGCCGCAGGACCGGATCGAGCTGCCGGCGCTGAGGCGCACCTTCCGCGAGCTCTTCACCCGGGCTGACGCATCCGGATACGGCAAGCCCGCCGCAGAGCTGGGGCGGCGCTGGGGGATCGTCCCCTGGACCGGGCCGCTCAGGCCCGGCGGCGGATCCCAGGACCCGGCGACGCTCGCGGACGAGCGGAAGACCAACACCAGCGCGCTCACCGAGTTCGAGATGATCAACAACCGCCCCACCCCGGACCCGGTGCAGCGCCTGCCGCAGCCCGGGGCGGACGGCCGGGCGGAGATCGGCCACGGCGACGTGGTCATCGCGGCGATCACCTCCTGCACCAACACCTCCAACCCGGGGGTGATGCTGGCGGCGGGGCTCCTGGCGAAGAAGGCGGTCGAGAAGGGGCTCCGGGTGAAGCCGTACGTGAAGACGTCGCTCGCCCCCGGGTCGCGGGTGGTGACGCGCTACCTGGCGGTGACCGGGCTGCAGCGCGCCCTCGACGCGCTCGGCTTCCAGACGGTCGGCTACGGCTGCACCACCTGCATCGGCAACTCCGGACCGCTCGACGAGCGGATCGAGAAGATCGTGGCGGACCACGACCTGATCACGGCGTCGGTGCTGTCGGGCAACCGGAACTTCGAGGCGCGCGTCCACCAGAGCGTCAAGGCGAACTTCCTCATGAGCCCGCCGCTGGTGGTGGCGTTCGCCATCGCCGGGACGGTGGACGTGGACCTCGAGCACGAGCCGCTCGGGACCGGGTCGGACGGCAAGCCCGTCCACCTGCGCGACCTCTGGCCGTCGGCGGCGGAGGTGGAGGCGGTGCGCGCCTCGGCCGACGACGCGGAGGCCTACCGCCGGAACTACGCCCAGGCTTCGAAGGAGGCGCGCTGGGACGCGCTGCCCGTGCGCGGCGGCAAGGTCTACGACTGGGACCCGTCGTCGACCTACATCCAGGAGCCGCCCTACTTCGAGGCCTTCGGGCCGTCGCACGGCGAGCCGGCGGACCTCCGCGGCGCGAGGGCGCTCGCCATCTTCGGCGACTCGGTCACGACCGACCACATCAGCCCCGCCGGCGCGATCAAGCCGGCGTCGCCCGCCGGGCAGTACCTCCAGAAGCTCGGCGTGCCGGTCGCCGACTTCAACAGCTACGGCGCGCGGCGCGGCAACCACCACGTGATGATCCGCGGCACCTTCGCCAACGTGCGCATCCGGAACTCGATGGTGCCGGGCACCGAGGGGGGCGTGACCGTGCACCAGCCCGGCGGCCGGCGGATGTCCATCTTCGACGCGTCGGTGGAGTACGCGCGGACCGGGACGCCGCTGGCGGTGATCGCGGGCCACGAGTACGGCACCGGGTCGTCGCGCGACTGGGCGGCGAAGGGGCCGGCGCTGCTAGGGGTCCGCTTCGTGGTGGCGCGGTCGTTCGAGCGGATCCACCGGTCGAACCTGGTGGGGATGGGCGTCCTTCCCTGCCAGTTCGCGGAGGGCGTCTCGGCGGAGACGCTGCGGCTCGACGGGACCGAGACCTTCGATCTGGTGGGGATCGCCGGGGGGCTGGCGCCGCGGCAGAAGGTGCGGCTCGTGATCCGGCGCGCGGGAGGCGGGCAGGAGGAGGTGGAGGTGACCGTCCGGATCGACACGCCCATCGAGGTCGAGTACCACCGGCACGGCGGGATCCTGCCGTTCGTGCTCCGGCAGATCCTGGGGCGGGGACCCGTCTCCGCCGCTTGACCGGCTCGACCGGCGAGGGGCCGCGTCGAACGGCGGCGGCCCGGAAGTGCGCACGCGCCCACACCCGCGCGCCTTCACGTGCGGGCGACCCTCGGGTAGAACGTCCCGAATGACGATCCACCCGGACTTCGCGCTCGCCGTCGCGGCGTTCGTCGCCGCGCTCCTGCTCACCCTCGCACCCGCCCAGCGGCTCCTCGCGGCGATCGCGCTGATCGCCGGGGGCGTCGAGGTCGCGATGTCGTTCGGGCTCCTCCACCTGTCGGTGGCGCGGGTGCCGCTGAGGCTCGTGCTCGGGCTGTGCCTGGCCGTCCCCGGGGTGATCCTCTGGGTCCGGGTCTCGTCGAAGAGCTCCGTCTCCGCGGCCACCGTGGTTTCGCTCGTGGGACTGCTCCAGGTCGTCGAGTCGCTCGGGCGGATCTACTAGGGGCGAAGGCGAGGCTGGGTTGTCAGACCGGCCCGCTAACGTGCGCGGGTCGGCGGTCGCCTGGCACGGGCGATGGACTGCCCCCTCCCTGGAGGTCTGGTGAGATGGCCGTGAAGGTCATGGTGGCGCCCGTGATCGCGACGGGCGAG
>DATIWK010000132.1:0-5198 GCA_035519395.1 Anaeromyxobacteraceae bacterium
TCTCCACGCCGCACGCGCCGCGGGCGGCGGAGGCCGCGGCCGTCGCCGCCCCGCACGCGCCCGGCGAGCTGCCGCTCGACACCGTCTACTTCATGGGGAGCGGGCGCGTCCGCGGCACGGTGATCGAGGAGAACCCGAAGACCGGGGTCAAGGTCCGCCTCCTCGACGGCACGGTCCAGACCTACTCGCGCGAGGAGCTCGTCCGGATCGTCTACGCGGACGGGAGCGTCTCGTCGCGCAAGGTCCCGCCGGCGGCGCCGCCGCCCCAGGCGCAGCCGCAGCCCGCCTTCGTCCCGCCTCCCCCGCCCCCCGAGGACAAGGGGCCGATGGGGCCTATCTACATCGCGGCCGGCGTGGGCGTGACCTTCGTGGGCGGGGACGCCGCGGCCGGCGTGCCCATGCAGAACGTCTTCGATCCGCAGGCGCACCTCTCCGGCGAGATCGGCCTCCGCTTCAGCCCGGCCTGGGCCATCGGCGTCTACGGCGACGCGGGCGGGGGCGACGTGACCGGCCCGGTCCACGACCAGTGCCAGGCCCAGATGGTGGACTGCGTCGGCTACACGGGCCGGATCGGCGTCCTGCTCCGTCACACGTGGGATCCGGCCACCCCCGTCGCCAAGTGGCTCTCCCTCGGCACCGGCTGGGAGGTCGGCGGGGTGACCCTCGATCATCACGGCGGGAACCAGCCCGATCTGTTCACCTACACTGGCCGGGAGTACGGCCGGATCGGCGCAGGCGTGGACTTCCGGTCGAACCGGGTGGTGGCGCTCGGCATGTACGGGAGCTTCGCGATCGGGGAGTACGACAAGTACAAGGATCCCACCGGCACCACCTCGCTCGACCGGCGCTACCACACCACCGGCGAGCTCGGCATCCGGCTGACGCTCTTCCCTTAGCTCGAGGAGAACTCCATGCTCTCGCTCGTCCTCGCCACGCTCCTCGCCTTCTCCCCGCAGGGCGGGACCGTCTACACGAACGATGGGGGCCGGCTGCGCGGCACCGTCCTGGACGCGGGGCCGGCGGGCGTGACGGTTCAGCTCGCCGACGGCTCGACGAGGAAGCTCGAGCCCGCGCAGGTGAGCCGGGTCGAGCTCGCCGACGGGACCACGATGAAGCCGAACCCGCCTCCCGCCGCGGCGGCGGCGGCCGCACCGGTGGCCGCGGCGGCTGCCCAGCCCGCACCGGCGGCGGCTGCCGCCACCCACCCCTCGCCCCTGGTCGTCCCGGTGGACAAGCTCGACACCATCTACCTCGCGCGCGGCGGGAGGGTCCGGTGCCTGGTGACCGAGGAGGGGCCGGACGGCGTGGTGGTCCGCTTGGTGGACGGCGCCGAGCGCCGCTACGCGCCCGGCCAGGTCACCCGCGTCGACTGGGCCGACGGCACGCGCTCCGACCTCTCGGCGTCCGCGTCCGCCGCCGCGCCGCGGGCGGAAGCCGCTCCGGCGCCCGCGGCCGCGCCCGCCCCGGCGTACGCGCCGGCACCGCTGGTCGCGCCGGCGCCCGGCCCGACGCCCGCGCCGCCGGCCGTCGCGCCGGCGCGGTGAACCGCGGAGGTGCCCTGCCCCTCGCCGCCTAGCCGGAGATCCGGCCCGGCCGGGCGACGGCCAGGAGGATCTCCTCCAGGTAGCGGTGCGCCTCGGCCCCGGCGACGGCCCCGTCCCCCACCGCGGTCGCGATCTGGCGGAGCGAGGTGTCGCGCACGTCGCCCGCGGCGAAGACCCCCGGCAGGCTGGTGCGCATCCGCGCGTCGGTCCGGACGTAGCCGCGCTCGGTCAACGCCACCTGCCCGGCGAAGAGCTCGCTCGCGGGATCGTGCCCGATGAAGGAGAAGCAGCGATCGACTGGGACCGAGGCGAGCGCCCCGCTGCGCAGGTCGCGGAGCACGACCACCTCGAGCCGCTCCCTTCCCTCGAACCGCTCCACGACGGTGCCGAAGCGGAGCTCGAGCCGCGGGTTGGCGAGCGCCGCCTCACGGGCGGCGGGGTGGGCGCGCAGCTGGCCCTCCTCGCGCCGGACGGAGACGATCACCTTGCTCGCGAACCGGGTGAGGAAGACCGCCTCCTCGAGGGCGGCGTCGCCGGAGCCCACCACCATCACGGTCTTCCCGGTGCACAGGGCCGCGTCGCAGGTGGCGCAGAAGGAGATCCCCTTGTCGTAGAGGAACCCCTCCTCGCCCGGCACGCCCAGCAGGCGCGGCTTGCCGCCGGTGGCGAGCACGATCGCCCCGGCGTGGTAGAGGGTCCGGAACGTCTGGACCGTCTTGTCCTCGCCGGCCAGGTCCAGCCGCTTCACCGGGGTGTTCCGGATCTCGACCCCGTGGCGGCGCGCCTGGGCCTCGAAGCGGCGCATCAGCTCGAGCCCGCTGATGTCCTCGGGGAAGCCGGGGTAGTTGCACACCTCGCTCGTCGAGGTGGCGAGCCCGCCGAGCAGCCCCTTCTCGAGGAGCAGCGTCCGCCGGCGGGCGCGGGCGGCGTAGAGCGCCGCGGTCAGGCCGGCCGGGCCGCCCCCCACCACGACGACGTCGTACGTCTCCTCCCCCCTGGCGGCGATCATGCGCGGTCCCCGGTCAGCTGGCGTGGCGCCGGCCCCACCAGTCCGCCAGGAGCCAGACCGCGAGCAGGAGCCCGAACTGGACCAGGAGCGCAGGCAGGAACCCGCCCAGCGCGGCCGGGAGCCAGACCCCGCCCGAGGGCGCGACACGCAGGGCCGCCTTCCACACCGGCCAGGTGACGGCGCCCAGCGCCGAGCCGAGGACGAAGAAGGGGAGCACCAGCCACTGCTGGAGGAACCCCTCACCCATGCGCATCAGGGTGCCGGAGGCGCAGCCGCCCGCGATCACCGCCCCCGCCCCGAAGAGCGCGCCACCCACCACGGTGTGGAGCCCGACCGGCTCCAGGGCCGCGAGCTTCGCGGCGTCGGCGAGCTGCCCGGCCTTGAAGTAGGCCCCGAGCTGGATCGCGCTGAACCCCACCGTCCCCACCGCCAGCCCGGCCACCACCGCCTTGGTCAGGCTGGTGCTGCCGGTCAGGACCGGGTCGCGCATCGCGGCGGTGAAGCAGAACCGCGAACGCTGCAGCGCGAGCCCGAGGGCCACGCCGACCACCCAGATGAACCCGAGCTTGGGCGAGCCGCCTGCGCGGACGATGTAGACGCCCGCCGCGACGATCAGCGCGAACAGGCCGAGCGCCCAGGGTAGCTGGCTCGCCCGTTCCTTCCGCGTCACCGGGGGGCGGAGCGGGCGCCGCACATTGCTCCTGGGCTCGATCGCGGTCGTCATGCGCGGTTCTCCGTCAGATGAAGTACTTCACGAGGAGCCTCGAGCCGGCCGCTGCCCCGAGGAAGATGGAGACCAGGAAGACCCAGCCGTGGAGCGACATCGAGGGGAGGCCGGTGAACAGGTCCCCGATGTTGCAGCCGAAGGCGATCCGGGCGCCAAGCCCCATCGCCAGGCCGCCCAGCACCGCCGCCGAGACCTGCCGGCGCGACTTGAGCCGCTTGATGCGGAACTGGCCGGCGAGCAGCACCGCCAGGAGGGCGCCGGCCACGATGCCCAGGTTGGTGAGGGAGCCGGGGTCGCTCAGGAGGCCGAAGCCCGGCGCGTTGAACGCCGGCTTCACCTCGGCGAAGTAGGCCCAGCGATGCGGATCGCCCCCGAGCGCCCCCCAGATCCAGGCGCCCCAGTAGGCGAGCGAGGTCGTGACCCCCCAGCCCTTCCCGGTGGCCGCCACGAGTGCAATGTTGAGCAGGGCGAGGATCACGGCCCCGGTCACGTACGTCCACGGCTGGACGAGCAGCGCCCGGTAGGTCTCGTGGTCGCGCCAGGTCGCCTTGCGCGGCCCGGCCGCCGCGGCGACCGCGGCCGGGACGGAGTCGTTCTCCTCCACCTCTCGCTGCGCGAGCGCCATCAGGCCGCCTTCTCGATGACGATCTCCCACTGACCGTCGTCGACTTCCTGGATCTCGTAGTTGTGCCCCGCCTTGTCGGCCCACTCCGGGATGTTCTTCATCGCGCAGGAGTGGTCGATCTGGACGACGAGCAGATCGCCCGGCGCCAGCTCCGCGATGGCCTTCTGGGTCCGGATCAGCGGAACCGGACATGCCTCTCCCAGGCAGTCGAGGGTCTTCTCGGCCACGTCTCTACCTCCCGTCGCAGCACTATCCGTGTGGGTGCAGTATGGAGGGCACCCGTGTGGGGTGTCAACGGCTGCCTCGCCGCAGCGGCTCGTTTCCTCGGATGGCCCATCGGCAATCACGATGGCTAGGCACACGCCGCGAGCGCGCCCGCGGCCCGTCTCGCGCGGCACCGCGCTCAGCGGGACGGTCCGCGGAATGCGTCCGCCAGCCGCTCGACGGCGTCGCTCTCGCAGGCCCGGCGGGAGCGGCCGCCGTGGCGCCGGGAGCCGTCGTCGCCCGTGACGCAGGCCTCGATGTCGGTCCGCTGCTCGAGCGAGACGCAGCGACGGAGCCAGTCGAGGTCCCGCTCCGCGTAGACCGTGGCGCAGCGCAGCGCGCGGGAGGCGTCCGGCGGCGTGAAGGCCTCCGGCCGGCTCGACCGGCCGATGCACTCGAGGAAGGCGGCCTCGTCCCGCGTCCCCAGGCTCTCCCGGGCGCGGGTGCAGAGGGGGCCGAGCCTCCGGCCGTCGCCCTCCCGGACCGCGAGCTGCAGCCGGCGGGAAAGCTCGGGACCGTCCTTGCCCGCGAGCTTGACCAGCGGCGTCTCCGCCTTGAGGGCGCTCGCGGCGCCGAGCTCGGTCAGGTCCCGGTAGAGCGTGGCCCCCGGCTGCTCGGTTCGGCAGCCGAGGTGGCAACCGTTGGCTTTCTGGCCCTCGGCCGAGCGGAGCCAGTCCGAGTCCGCCGTGGCGGGGATGGCCGGGCAGGACGCGAGGCAGAGGTCGCGCTCCACCGCGGAGATGCGGGCGACGGCGGCGCTCGGCCCGCCGGGGGTGTGCTCGCTCGCGCCCAGCGCGAGGAGGAACACGGCGAAGGCAGGGAAGGTCGACAACGGTCACCTCGTCAAGGCCAGACGAACCGGTATTCTCGCCCGGGGTGCGGTCGCCGCGTAAGGGGACAGGCTGCCGCAGAGCGCCGGCCTACACGGTGAGCGGATGGGCGACATCGCGCGTGCGGGCTCCGCCGGGCTCCGCAGGGTGGCGCTGGGACGAGCACCGAATGTAACCAACCGTGAACGATGAGACCCGG
>DATIWK010000133.1:0-16795 GCA_035519395.1 Anaeromyxobacteraceae bacterium
CGCCGGCGCCTCAGGGGCGTCGCGCGTTCTGGTGGTGGGTTCGGACGCCGACGTCTGCATCGCGCTGCACCTGCACCTGGAACGGGCCGGGTACGCGGTGGCGTGCCTGCCCGGCCCCGGGGAGCTGGAGGCGGTGGTGCGCGCGGTGGCGCCCCATGTCATCGTGCTGATGCTGCCCGCGACGCCCGACGGGACCTGGGGGACGGCGCTGACCACCGCGGCCAACGCGGCGCGGGTCGGCGTCCGCGTGGTGATGGTGGCGCCTTCCCGGGAGATCGTGGAGCCGCTCGCGGCCGTCGCGGGCGCCGAGAAGGCGCTGTCGCGGGCCGAGGTGCTCTCGAAGCCGCTGGTCGTGGTCGAGAAGCCGCCGCTCCCCGGTCCGCAGCCGCCCGCCGCCGGCGGGCAGGCGGCCTCCGCCGCTCCGGCGCGCTCCGCTCCGCCGGCCCGGGCCCCGGCGATGGAGGACCCGGCAGCCGCGCCGCCGCCCATCCGGGCCCCGGCGCGCCCGTCGAACGTCGACCTGATGGCGCTCATCGACGAGGAGCTGATCGAGCAGCCCAAGTCGCGCCCCACGCCCACGCGGGTCGAGGTGAACGTGAGCCTCGTCTCCGAGCACAACTTCTACGTCGGCCCCACGCGCCGGGTGGACTCGGGCGGGGTCTTCATCGCCACGGCCCTGCCGCCGCCCATCGGGACCCGCCTCCAGGTCCGGCTCGGGCTCGCGGACGGCCGGAAGATCGACGTCGAGGGCGAGGTCGCCTGGGTGCGCGAGAAGAGCGCCACCACGGGCCGCCAGCCGTCCGGGTGCGGGGTGAAGCTCCACGGGCTGCCGGGGTGGGCGACGGAGTCGATCGAGCGGTTCACCCAGGCGCGCGCGGCGATCATCTACGCACCGCAGGGGTGAGCCTTTCTCGTCAGGATCGCCGGAGCCGCCGGACCAGCGCCCGCGCCCGCGCGCTGCCCGCCTCCGCCGCGCGCCGCGCCCAGGACCACGCCGCGGCGGGGCTCCGCCGCACCCCGTCGCCGTCGCGGCGCGAGAGCGCGAGGAGGTACATGGCCGCGGCGTCGGCGTCGCCGCGCCGGACCGCGGCGAGCAGGAAGGGCGCCGCCCGCGCCCGGTCTCGCGGCGCGCCGGACCGGCCCCACCAGTATGCCTGGCCGACCTGCGAGGCGGCGCCCGCGTGGCCCCGCGCCGCCGCGCGCCGGAGCCACCGCAGCGAGGCCGCCTCGTCCCGCGCCACGCCGTGGCCTTGGCGGAGGCAGAGCCCCAGCTCGAACATCGCCGCCGGGACGCCCGCGGCGGCCGCCCGGCGGAAGCAGCGGACCGCCGCCGCGCGGTCCCGCCGGGTGCCCTCGCCGTCGAGGAGCGCCCGCCCGAGGGCGACCGCGGCCTCCGCGTCTCCCGCCTTCGCGGCCGTCTCGAACCACCCGGCGGCGCCGCCGAGGTCGCGCCGGCCGCCGGCGCCGTCTCGCAGGAGCGCGCCGAGCGCCGCCATGGCGTCCGGCAGGCCGGCCCCGGCGGCCGTCCGGTAGTGACGGCGCGCCGCCTCCAGGTCGCGCGGCGGCTCGCGCTCCAGCGACCGCGCCAGCGCCAGCGCGGCGCGGGCGTCGCCCGCGCGGACGCGGGTGCGGAGGATGGCGCGCCGGGCGAGGATCTGGGCGCGGGTGGGCACGGGGCGATCCTGCCACCGCCGCGCGCGCTTCGCCGGTTTCTGACACCTACTCGTCCACCACCCGGTCCGTCCGGCGCACGCCCAGCAGGTACGGGAACACGAACTGGTCCAGGTCCCCGTCGAGCACGTCGTCCACCTTCCCCGTCTCGACCCCGGTTCGCAGGTCCTTCACCATCCGGTAGGGCTGGAGGACGTAGCTGCGGATCTGCGAGCCGAAGTCGATGTCCTTCTTCAGCGCCTCCTGCGCGTCCCGGACCGCATTCCGCTTCTTCTCCTCGAGATCGTAGAGGCGCGAGCGGAGGATCTTCCAGGCGACGGACCGGTTCTTCTGCTGGCTGCGCTCGTTCTGCACCGCCACCACGATGCCGGTGGGGAGGTGCGTGAGGCGCACGGCCGAGTCGGTCTTGTTCACCTTCTGCCCGCCGGCGCCGGAGGAGCGGTAGGTGTCGATGCGGACGTCCGCCTCCTTGATGTCGATGACGATGTCGTCGTCGATCTCCGGGGTGACGTCCACGGCGGCGAACGAGGTCTGTCGCCGCGCGTTCTGGTCGAAGGGCGAGATGCGCACCAGCCGGTGCACGCCCTTCTCCGCCTTGAGGAAGCCGTAGGCGAACTCGCCGCGCGCGAAGAACGAGGCGGAGGAGATGCCGGCCTCCTCGCCCGCCACCAGGTCGGCGGGCTCCACCTGCCAGCCCTTGCGCTCCGCGTACCGGGTGTACATCCGGTAGAGCATCGCCGCCCAGTCCATCGCCTCCACGCCGCCGGCGCCGCTCTTCACCTCCACGATGGCCGCGGCGCGGTCGTGCGCGCCGGAGAGCATCTTCTGGAACTCGAGCGCCTCCAGCTCCTTCGCGACGGCGTCCGCGTGCGCCGCGGCCTCGCCGCGCGCCCCCTCGTCGCGCGCCTCCTCGGCCAGCTCGTTCATGGCGCGCGCGTCGTCGAGCGCGACCCGGACCTTCTGGTAGGCGCCGGTGAGCTGCTCGAGCTGGGCCTTCTCCTTCAGGAGCGCCTGCGCCTTCGCCGCGTCGCCCCAGAAGGCGGCGTCCTCGGACATCCGCGCGATCTCGTCCGCGCGCGAGCGCTTCCGCTCCACGTCAAAGGGACCCCCGGAGCGCCTCCAGGCGCCGGGACAGGTCGTCGATGCGCTCGGTCGTCGGTGAGGCCATGTCCGGTAGCTCTCCTGCGGTCCGCCGCGGTGCGGCCCGCTACGCCGCGGGGCGCCGGTCTCCCGGGGCCGCGGCCGGCCGCCGGCGCCAGGCCAGGGCCAGCGCGGCGGCGGTGAAGATAGCGCAAGCGCAGGCGAAGGTGTCGCCCATGCGCGTGTAGAGCGTCCGCCCGCGGAGGCGCGGCACGTCGGCGAGGAGCCAGCGGGGCGGCTCGTCCGGGTCCGGCGCCCTCTCCGGGTCCACCGGCCCGACCTCGATCGCGCCCGGCGCCACCTCGCCGGTCGGCCAGATCACCGCCGAGACGCCGGCGTAGGCGGGGCGGACCACCGCCTTCCCGGTCTCGATGGCGCGCATGCGGACGATGGCGAGGAACTGGTAGGGACCGGACGAGTACCCGTACCAGGCGTCGTTGGTGGGGTTGGCGAGCACGTCCGGCTCCGGGTCCCGCCGCGCGAAGTCGCCGGCGATCTCCGGGAAGATGGCGTCGAAGCAGATCATGGGGGCGATGCGGACCGGCTCCGCCCCCACGGCATGATCGACGGCCGGCCTCGGCTCGAACGCGAGCACCCGCAGCTCGCTCCCGGGGCTGGCCGAGGCGAGGCTGGGGACCACCTTCCCCACGAACGGCAGCCAGCGCTGCAGCGGGACGTACTCGCCGAACGGGACGAGGTGGTGCTTCGTGTACCGGCCCAGGACGCCGAGCTCCGGCGACACCATGAAGTCGGAGTTGGTGAGGCGCGGCACGCCGCGGCGCCCGCCCGCCGGCCACTCCAGCGTCGATGCGCCGAGGAGCAGGTGCGCCCGGGAAAGCCGCGGGATCCCGGCCCGGGGCACGTCGAAGGTGGCGACGCCGGGCGGGACGTAGAGCGGGTAGGAGGCCTCGGGCCACGCCACCAGGTCGGCGCCGGCGCGATCCGCCTCGACCGTGAGCGGCACCAGCCGCCCCAGGATGTAGTCGGCGTTGTCGCGAGCCGCGTTCTTCACGTCCTGGCTGACGTTGGGCTGGACGACGGCCACTCGGACGGTGGGCGCCGCCGCCATTCGCGCGCGCACCCTGGCCAGGTGGAGGTGGCCGAAGACGATCACCGCGGCGAGGGCGGCCGCCGCGGAGGCGAGGAGGCGCGCCGGGAACGCCCGCCGCCCGCGCCACGCCCGCCATGCCTCGAGGGCGACGCAGTTCACGAAGACGACGAGCGCGGCGACGCCGTAGACGCCGAGGACCGCCGCGAGCTGGGCGACGTGCGGGTGGCGCGCCTGCACGTAGCCGAGGTTCCCCCAGGGGAACCCGCTGAACAGGTAGTTGCGGAGCCACTCGAAGGCGGCCCAGACGAAGGGGAGCTGCGCCCAGAGCGGCCACCCCAGCCGCCGCTCCACCGCCCAGGCCGCCGCGAAGGCGCCCGCCCAGTGGGCCGCCATGTAGAGGACGAGGAGCGTGAGCGCGAAGACCGAGAACCCGAGCGACAGCCCGCCGAAGGCGGTCATGGCGTGCGACACCCAGTGGATGGCGGCGAAGAAGTAGGCGAGCCCGGCGGCGAGCCCGAGCCCCGCCGCGGCGCGCGCCGACCGCGCGCGCTCCAGCGCCGCGAGCGCCGGGACGAGCGCGATCCAGGCGATCGCCTCGAGGTGGCCGCCGGGATCGACCTCGCGCAGCGAGATCCAGGGCACCACCAGCGGGAGCGCCAGGGCCATGGCGGCGCCGGAGACGGCGGCGCCCAGGTACGGGAGCAGGCGGTGCACGGGGACCGGGGATCCTATCGCCGCGTCCCTCAGCGCGCCTTCTTCACCGCGAAGGGGTCCTCCTCGACGTCCACGTCGACGGAGGGCACCTCGGTCCGCGCGGCCGCGGGCTGCTGGCCGCCCTGCGCCACGCCGTAGGCGGCCGCGGCGGCCAGGTAGTAGGCGACCGCCTCGCGGAGGAGATGGCCGACGGGGCGGTTCAGCCGCGAGGCCGCCGCGCCCACCGCCTCGGCCAGCTCGGAGGGCATCCGCACCGCGACCACGCGCGCCTGCGCCAGCGCCGCCTCGAGCCGCTCCAGCGCCTGGCTGGGACGCGAGACCCGGAAGTCGCCGGCCTCGATCATCTCCTTGATGCGCCGCGCGAGCTGGTCGCGCGTGTACCAGCCCCCGTCGAGCCAGACGGACTCCGAGTCGAGGTCGATGTCGGCGAACGGATCCATCCGCTTCGTTTCCGGGGTGTCCGGGGTCCTCGGCGGAGCGCGGCGCCCACCAGCCCTTCCCAGCGCGCCAGCTCCGCCTCCTTCTCGGCCATCACCCTCGCGTCCTCCGGCCGCTCGTGGTCGTAACCGAGCAGGTGGAGGAGCCCGTGCGCGAGGTATCGATCGAGCTCCGCTCCGACGGGCCGCCGCTCGGCCCGGGCGCGTCGGGCGGCCGTATCGAGCGAGATTACCACGTCGCCCAGGAGCGGCCCATTCCCCGGCGGATCCGATTGCGGGAAGGACAGCACGTCCGTGGCGCGGTCCACGCCCCGCCACTGCCGGTTGAGGGCCCGGATGGCGCGGTCGGTGACGAGCGCGACCGACAGCTCCGCCTCCGGGACGGCCAGCGCAGCGAGGAACTCCCCGGCGCGGCCCCGCAGGCGCCGCGCGGCCGGGGCGCCCCGCGGGTGGTCGCAGGACAGGCGAACGGTCACGGCTTCGCGACGAGGTGGACGGGGGGCGGCGGGCGCGGCTCCTGGGAGGGCCGCCCCGGGTACTCGGGGCGCGTGTGGTAGATCGCCTCCAGGGTGCGCACCATGGCGCCGGCGATGGCGTTCAGGTCGCGGAGCGTGAGCTCGCAGTCGTCGAGCTGGCCCTCGGCGAAGATCTCGTTGAGCCGCTTGGTGACCAGGGCGTGGATTCCCTCGGCGGTCGGCTCCTGCACCGCCCGGGACGACGCCTCGCAGGCGTCGGCGATCATCACCAGCGCCGCCTCCCGTGTCTGCGGCTTCGGCCCCGGGTAGCGGAACAGCGATTCGTCCACCGCCGCGGGCCGGCCGCCGCCCTCGTCGTCGTCGCGCTGGCTCTTCGCCCAGAAGTACCCGACCAGCCGCGTCCCGTGGTGCTGCGCGATCGCGTCGGCGACCACCTTGGGCAGGCGCCAGTGGCGCGCCAGCTCGAGCCCGTCGGTCACGTGCCGCTTGATGATGAGCGCGCTCATCGAGGGGGCCAGCGGATCGTGCCGGTTGTCGCCGCGCTGGTTCTCGGCGAAGTAGAGCGGATTCCGGATCTTCCCGAGGTCGTGGTAGTAGGCGCACACCTTCGCCAGGAGGGCGTTCGCGCCGATGGCATGCGCCGCCGCCTCGACCAGGGAGCCCATCAGGATGGAGTGGTGGTAGGTCCCGGGCGCCTGGACGATCAGCTCCTTCAGCGCCGGGTGGTTCAGGTTGGCGAGCTCGAGCAGCTTCACGTCCGTGACGTACCCGAAGGCCGCCTCGACGATGGGCAGGACCCCGACCACCACCATGGGGAGGAAGAGCGCGCCGCCCACGAACGCCGCCGCGCCCGCCGCGGCGAGATCGGCCGCGCCCTTCCCGGTGTAGAGCACCGTGGCGGCGACCAGCGCGACGCCGAGGAGGCCCACGCCCAGGCCGGCGCGGAACAGGCCCGCGCGATCGCGGCTGCCCGCGCCGAAGCCGGCGGCCGCCACCGCGGTGAGCGTGGCGAAGAGCGCGTACCCGAGCGACTGGCCGGCGAGCAGGCCCGCCGAGAGCCCGGAGGCGAGGGCGAAGAGCATCGCCTCCTCGGCCGAGAGCACCTGCCGGACGATCATCGCGCCCGCGGCGAACGGCACCAGGTGGTAGAGCGACGGGCGGGGGAACCCGACGAACCGCTCGTGGAGCGCGTCGGCCACGGCGAAGCCGATCGAGCCGAGGGCGAGGGTGCCGACCAGGAGCGAGGCGAGGAGCAGCGCGTCGCGCCGGGCCGGACGGAAGCGCGGCACGTTGCGGCGCGCGAACCCCCAGAACAGGACCACCAGCAGTCCCACCAGCGCGCCGCCTCCCACCCGGACGTGACGCAGGTCCTCTCCGCGCGTCTGGGTCCGCATCCCCTCGAACACCACCAGGTGGCGCCCCTCGATCCGCTCGCCGTCGCCGATGATCTTCTCGCCGCGCTTCACCGGGATGGCGACCGGCTTGGCGTGCGCCGCCGCCTCGTGCTTGCGGCGCGCCGTCTCGGCCTGGTCGTAGGCGAGCGTGGGGCGCACCATCGCGGACGCCAGCCGCAGGAGCGCGGCACGGAGCGCCGGGGGATCCTGGGCGAGGCGCGCCCCGGCCGCGCGGGCCACCTCGGCGCGCGCGGCCGACACGTCGCGCACCAGCGAGGGGTCGGTGACCACCTGCTCGCCCTCCAGCGCTCCCCCGCGGAAGGAGCGGACCGCGAAGCCGGGCTCGACGGGGAGGAGCTTCAGATCGCCCACCACCAGGCCGCCCAGGCCGCGCGCCACGAGCGCCGCCAGGTCGCGCTCGACCGCGGCGGAGAAGCGCGCGGCGGCGAGCGCTCCGAAGTCCTCGTCCCGGACCAGGACTTGAAGCCGGGCGACGAAGGCGTCGCGCTGCGCCGCGTAGCGGCGCCCCAGCTCCTCGCCGAAGCCGGCGGCGTCGGCGGCGGCCGTGTCGCGCAGGCTCGCTTCCTCCTCGCGCATCAGGTCGAAGGCGGCGTGGATGCGGGCGGCGGCCTCGTCGCGCGCTCCGTCGTCCTGGTCGTAGACGGGGGGAGCCGCCTCGGCGGCCTCGGCGCGGTGCCGCGCCGTCGCCTCCTCGTCCACGATGTCGTAGTCGCGGTCCGCCTTGATGGTGGCGGGCGCGGGCTGGCCGAGCGACTCCGGCCCAGGCAGGCGGTAGGCGTCCCCCGGCGCGAGCAGCATCGCGGCCGCCACCGAGACCACCGCGACGAGCACGCCGGAGAGCAGCCAGCCCCCTGCGTCGCTGCCCGCCAGCCGGGCGGCGAGGCGCTCTGGCAGGCTCGGCGGGGGAAGCGGGTCGTCGGACACGGCCGGGAAGCCTCGCACCGGGATCGCCCGAACGCAAATCGATTCCGGGTCCCATGCTAACCCGCGGCGACACGGGATCTTTCCCGCCCCCATCCCCGGCGGGACGCCGCGGCAGCGGCAGCCGCTGCTTGCTACCCCTGCCCGCCGGGGTCCTCCCCCGTGGGCGTGGCAGCGGCGCGCTCCACCCGCTCCGCCCGCTCGGCCTTCTCCCGGTCCTGGCGGGACCGCCGCTCCGCCTCGTAGGCGTCGTAGGCCCGCACCACCTCCTGCACCAGCGGGTGCCGGACCACGTCCACCTCGCTGAAGTAGCAGAAGGCGAGCCCGTCCACGCCGCGGAGGATCTTCTGGACCTCGACGAGCCCGGAGCCGCGTCCGGAGGGGAGGTCCACCTGCGTCACGTCGCCGGTGACCACCGCCTTCGACCCGTAGCCGAGCCGGGTCAGGAACATCTTCATCTGCTCCTCGGTGGTGTTCTGCGCCTCGTCGAGGATCACGAAGGCGTCGTTGAGCGTCCGGCCCCGCATGAAGGCCAGGGGCGCCACCTCCACCGTGCCGCGCTCCATGAAGGCGCTCGCCTTCTCGTAGTCCACCATGTCGAAGAGCGCGTCGTAGAGCGGCCGCAGGTACGGGTTCACCTTCTCGGCGATGTCGCCGGGCAGGAAGCCGAGCTTCTCGCCCGCCTCCACCGCCGGGCGCGTGAGGACGATCCGCTTCACGCGCCGCTCCACCAGGAACGCGACCGCCATCGCCATGGCCAGGTAGGTCTTGCCGGTGCCCGCCGGGCCGATCCCGAAGACGATGTCGTCCTCGCGGATCGCCTGGATGTAGCGCTTCTGCGCCAGCCCCTTGGGCGTGATCACGCGGTGGCGCGACGACACGAAGACGGTGTCGCCGAACACCTCCTTGAGCGGCACGCCCTGGCCGGCGAGCTTGGTGGCCTGGTCGACGTCCTCGAGGTAGAGCGGGTAGCCCCCCGCGACCAGGTCGTACAGCTCGCGCAGCAGCGCGTCGGCGAGCTGCACCCGCGCCTCCTCGGCCGCCGCCACCACCAGCTGGCTCCCGCGCAGCCCGAGCTGGACCCCGAGCCGCTTCTCTATCAACTTCAGATTCTCGCTGTGGGCGCCGCAGAGCGCGCGGACCATGTCGTTGTCGGGAAACTCGAGCCGCGACGTCTTCAGGGGTTCCGCTGCGCTCTGACCCAAGGATCCTCCTCGCCCTCCGGGGCGGACTTAACGGAGCCGCGGGGCGCCGGCACGGCCGCGCGGCCTACTCGACCGGGGGAAGGAGCACGAAGCGTCCCCCCGGCTTGCGCCGGTAATAGTACTCCTGGCCCCAGGGGTACCTCAGGTCGCGCGGGGTGGCGAGGCCGGTCTCGACCAGATCGCCGAGGCGCTCCGGGTACTCGCCGCGCTCCACGCGGAAGACCTCCAGCGCGCCGCGCAGCCGCGCCAGCTGGTAGCGGGCCAGGAACCGCTGGGCGCCGTTGTCGTGCAGCGCCGCCCCGCGGCCGCGCGCGAGCTGGAAGCCGCGCTCGTCCACCCAGGTCACGATCCCGGCGAGCGCGGCCGCGATGGCGACCGTAGCCAGGACCCGCGCCGCCCCGGTGCGGAGCCGCGGGAGCCAGTCGCCGGCGCCGTACTCGCCGACGCCCTTGGCGCGCCCGGGCGCGGCGAGCGGGCGCAGCACGCCCAGGTTGACGAGCGCGAGCAGCGCCTTGCAGGTCTCGAACTCGCCCAGGCGAGAGAGCTGGACGATCTTCTCCACCGGGCGGCCGGGGATGGCCAGCTCGTACACCCTTCGCTCGTTCGGGCCGGCGCTCGCGAACTCTCCCTCGCGCGGGGCCGCGCCGCCGAGCACGTCGAGGGCCGCGTCCACGTCGTCCCCCGCGGCCGGCGGCGTCCGCGCGGTCCCCTCGCGGGACCCGTCCAGCGGCCGCACCCGGTCGAACGTCATCGCCGCCGAGGTGATCTTCCGGCGGATCATCGGCCATTCGTCGACCTGCCGGTAGCCCTCCATCAGCACCGTCTCGGCCCGGAGCGGCGTCACCGTCTCCGGATCCCACTCCACCGCCCCCGACTCGAACTCGTACGTCCCGCTCTTCCAGTGGAACAGCCGGTTGACGGTCTCGGTGGTCTGCAGCGCCGTCATCTCGCGGAGCTGCTCCTTGGTGCAGTAGGTCATCTCCACCAGGATGTCGCCCAGCCGCTTCAGGGTCCGGCGCTGCGCGTCGAGCGCGACCCGCAGCTCCTGGGCGGTCAGGATCTCGGCGCGGACCATCAGCTCGCCGAGCCGCTGGCGGGCGTGCTTCCCGGCGTGCTCGGCGCGGACCACGTTGCCGTCCGACATGGAGATGTGGATCTCCTCGTCGCGGCCGCGCAGGTGGAGCACGCCGCTCTTGGCCTGCTGGCCGATGAGCTGGAGGATCTCGGCGATCCCGAAGTCCTTGAGCGTGCCCTTGAGCGCCATGGCTGTCCGCTACCTCGTCCGCCGGAAGGCGTCGCGCACCGCGACGGCGTAGAGCACCAGCCCGAGCGGCACCGCGACCGCGAGCTTGCCGGCGAGGACGTAGCCCGAGGGATGCGGCGGGGGCATCACCCCGCGCCAGAACCAGATCACGAAGCCCACGAACAGGAGCCCCGACAGGAGGAGGAACCCACGCCACGGCGCGCCCCCGAACACCTGACCCACGCCGCCGCCGACCACGGCGAGGGTCCGCGTGGCGGCCTGGACGAGCTGCGCCCTGCGGCGGACCTGCGCCTCCTTGCGGAGCCGGTCGCGCGCGTCCACCACGCCCCTCCGTCCGTAGACGTTGACGCACTGGCCGCACAGCCCGCTCTGGGTCACGTCGCAGCGCGGGCAGGCGGGCCGCCCGCACCTCTCGCAGCCGGCGGAGGGGGCGAGCCGCCGCGCCACGAGCGCGAGCACCCAGAGCGCCGCCAGGAAGGCGAGCGGGGCGGCGGGCCACGCCGCGCGCGGCAGCGGCCCCGCGATCCGCGCCCGGAGCCAGTCGCCCAGCGCGTCGGCGCCACCGTCCGCCGCCAGGGCGCGGATCCGGGCGTCCGGCACCGGGACGTCCACCAGGTACTGGTTCGCGCTGAAGGCCTCCTCGGGCGCGGCGCGGCGCAGGAAGTCGCCGTCCTCGCGGAGCGCCTTCTCGCGGGCGGCGTTCCCCCGCTCGAGGTCCGAGGCGCGCACGTAGAGCTTCGAGAGCCCGTAGTGCGCCGCGGCGAGCGCGGTGAGGTCGCTGCCGGCCCGGTCCGTGGCGCCCAGGTAGGCGGCCTTGGCGCCCTCCAGGTCGCCCTTCAGGAAGAGCGCGTTGGCGAGGTTCACCTCGACCTCGGGGGCGCGGTCGTCTGCGGCCCGCGCGGCGCGGTACAGCTCCAGGGCGCGGTCGAGGTCGCCGCGGCGCTTGAAGTGGTGGCCGAGCGCGGCCAGCAGCGGGGCGGGCGTGGCAGGGTCCTTCGCGGCCGCCAGCAGCTCGGCCGCGTCCTCGTCGGAGAGCGCGCCGTGCTCGATCTCGTGGACCAGCTCGGCGGGAGTGCCGGTCCAGGCGGTGGCCCGCGCCGTCCAGCGCCCCAGGTCCGGCAACGCGATGACGAGGACCAGCGCGGCCGTCGCGACCGTCCGCTCCCGCCCGTCGAGGTAGACCCAGGCGGCCAGCGCCGCCATCGCGAGCGCCGCGAACGGTCCCAGGCCGAGCAGCAGCGGCACGGCGAGGACCGCCACGCCGAGGACCGTCGCCTGGATGGGCGCCGAGCCGCGCAGCAACGGCAGGTGGTGGAAGTCGTGGAGCACCAGCCGGACCCGGCGGAGGAACAGCACCAGCAGCGTCGCCGCCGACGCGGCGAAGGCGGCCGCCAGGAGCGCGGCGAGGACGTCGGCGAGGAAGGCGCGGGCGGTGTGGGGCTCGCGCGCCGCCGCCGCCAGCGCGTCGCGGAGCGACGCCAGGGCGGCGATCGGCGACGCGGGCTCCTTCACCAGCCGCGCCCGGGCCACGGCGAGGTGGGCATCGGGGTAGTCGGGCGCGAGCTGCACCGCGAGGCTCGCGTGCGACAGCGCCTCGCCGGGCAGGTTCGCGGCCAGCGCGCGGAGCGCGTCGCGGACCTCGGCGGCGGCGAGCGGGACGAGGTTCTCGATCGCCAGGTCCTTCCTGGCCTCGAGCAGGGCCTTCTCCGCGCCGGCCGCCCGGACCGGGTCCTGCTCCCGGAGCGCGGCGCGCCGCTCGGCCCAGGCGGCGAGCAGCTTCGGCCAGCTCGCCTGGACCGGGACGATCTCGCGGGCGAGATCGCCCGGGGAGGCCGGCGGCGGAGGGGGCGGCGGGAGGTCGTACATCGCCGGCGCGGGTGCCGCCGGAGCGGCGGGCGCGGCCGGCGCCGCGGCGGAGGGCGCGGCGGCGTCGGGGACGGACTCCGTGGCCCGCGGCGGCCGGGCCGGTCGCTGGGGGCGCTCCGGCTCCTCGGGCGCCTCCTCGCCCTCCTCCACCATCGTGGGCGCGGAGACCTGCGCGGCCGCGGGAGGCGGTGCGACGGCGGCGAGCGCGAGGAGCGCGAGGGCGGTCCAGCGGGTCTTCACGCGGGTTTCGATGCTAGCACGCCGCCGTTTGCGCTAAGAAGACGCCGCATGTCGCGCGCCACCGACGCCCTCGAGCGCCTGCTCGGGATCATGGAGCGGCTCCGCGCCCCGGGCGGCTGCCCCTGGGACCGCGAGCAGACGCTCCAGACCTTGCGCCCGTACGTCCTCGAGGAGACGTACGAGGTGCTGGAGGCCATCGACGCCGGCGATCCCCGCGAGCACTGCGAGGAGCTGGGCGACCTGCTCCTCCAGATCGTGTTCCAGGCGCAGCTCACGCGCGAGGCGGGCCAGTTCGACTTCGCCGACGTGGCGGAGGCGATCTCGAGCAAGCTCGTGTCCCGGCATCCGCACGTCTTCGGCCGTATCGAGGGGGATCATCCCCCCGGTACGATCGACGCGGAGGGCGTCCTCCGCCAGTGGGCGGCGCTCAAGCGCGAGGAGAAGCTCAAGAAGGGCGGCGGCGCGAGCGTGCTGGAGGGCGTCCCGCGCGAGATGCCGGCGCTCGCCCGCGCCGACCGGCTGACCGAGAAGGCGAGCCGCATCGGCTTCGACTGGCCCGACGCCGCCGGCGCGCGCGACAAGGTCGCGGAGGAGCTTGGCGAGCTCGACGAGGCCATCGCCGCGGGGGACCGCCCGGGGATGGAGCACGAGCTGGGCGACGCCTTGTTCGCGCTCGCCAACCTCGGGCGCAAGCTCGGCGTCGCGCCCGAGGAGGCGCTCCGCGCGACCCTGGGACGGTTCGTCTCGCGCTTCGAGCACATCGAGCGGGAGCTCGCTCGGCGAGGCGTCCCCCACGGCGGGGCTACCCTGGCGGAGATGGACGCGCTGTGGGACGAGGCGAAAGGGCTCGAAGCTCAAGCGAAATCGCCGCCATCCGCCGCCTCCGCCTCCCCTCCGCGCCCTTTGGGGAAAGACCGTGGATAAGTCTGTGGGAACGCTTTCGTCACCTCGGCTTTTCACTGAATCGGCACACCGATTGCTGAGCACTGGGCGGGTTCGAATTCAGTTTTTTCAGCTGGTTAGGGGAATCGCACCCACCATTTTCCGATCGATCTGCGTCAAGTGCCCCCGGGGGACGCCGTGGTTTTCTGCGCTCGTGGATAACTCCGCAGACCTCGATCGCGCGGGCGGCCGCGTGGGATGAGGCCGCGTCAGACACGTTGTCGGCGCCGCCTTGAGCGACAAGGACGCGCACGGCGCACCGCGCGCAAACCCACGCCGCCCAAGGGAGCGGCGAGCATCTGCTGGCGCGAAGCGCACCGCTCAAGGCTCCGCGGCGCAGGGGACATGCCCGGTCCGGGTGCGCGGCGGCGCCCACCCTGGCTCGGCGACGCGGTAACCCCTTGACTCCGCTCGCGATGGGCGATAGATAGCGCGCCCTCGCAACCTCGAACGGAGAGTCCCGCTTGGCGAACACGGCATCGGCGGAGAAGCGCAACCGGCAGGCGCAGAGGCGACGCACCCGCAACGTCAAGGTCCGCTCCCAGGTGAAGGGCGCGGTCAAGAAGGTCCGCGACGCGCTCTCGCGCGGCGACGCCGTCGGCGCGAAGGCGTCGCTCGCGGCGGCTGAGCGGGCGCTGGGCAAGGCCGCCTCGAAGGGCGTGATGCACCGGAACGCCGTCTCGCGCCGCATCTCGCGCCTGGCGCACGCCGTCGCGACGGCGGGGCCGGCCGCGCCGGCCGCGAAGTAGCGCTACTACCGCTCGAAGGCCCGCAGGACGTCCTTCGCGGCGTCGCCTGCGGCCCGTCGCAGCGCCAGCGAACGGCGACCCTCGGTCTCGAGCGCGTCCACGCCTGCGACGTAGTCGCTCTCGCGGCGCACCTCGCGCGCGGCCACCACCCGCGCGCCGACCTTGAGGCGCGCGCGGACCAGCAGCGCCACCCGGTACGCGGCGCCGGCCGGTGCCGTCGGGGCGGGCTCGCCGGAGCGGACGTCGCCCTCGATCACCGCGCCTTCGCCGGCGGCGCCCCGCCGTGCCAGCTCCTCGCGGAGCGCGGCGGCGACCGTCGCGCCCAGCTCGGGCTCGGCGGAGAGGTTCTCGAAGGGCGCCACGGTCGCGCGCTCCGCGTCCTTCAGGTGGTAGGCGGTCGTGAAGCGGTAGCCGCACCCGGCGAGCGCGACGGCCGCGAGGGCGGGGAGGACGGCGGCCCGCATCAACCCACCACGAAATTCACCAGGCGCTTCGGCACGAAGACCACCTTGCGCACGGTCTTGCCCGCGAGGTGGGCCCGGACACGATCCTCCGCCTCGGCGAGCGCCCGCACCTCCGCCTCGCCGGCCGACACCGGCGCCTGGACCTCGCCGCGGAGCTTCCCGTTCACCTGCACGGCGATGGTGACGACGTCGGCGGCGACGAGCGCCGGGTCGAAGGAGGGCCAGGGCTCGTCCGCGAGCAGCCGGTCGCGCGCCGCCTCCCCCTGCACCTCGTGCCACAGCTCCTCGGCGGCGTGCGGCGCGAAGGGGGCGAGCAGCGTGGCGAGGGCCGACAGGGCCTCGCGCACCGCGGCGCGGTCGGCGTCGGTCGCGGGCTCGAGCGCGTAGAGGGCGTTCACCAGCTCCATGAGCGCGGCGATGCCCGTGTTGTACTTCATGTCGCCTTCCATGCCCTCGGTCACGCGCTTGACGGTCCGGTGCGTCCTGCGGCGCAGCTCCAGGAACGCGCCGGCCGCCTGCGGGAGCGCCGCCGCGGGGGCGGCAAAGCAGTCCTGTCGCGCGTGGAAGAGCCGCCAGACGCGGGCCAGGAAGCGGAACAGCCCGTCCACCTGCTCGTCGGACCAGTCGATGTCCTTCTCCGGCGGCGCGGCGAAGAGCATGAAGAGGCGCACGGTGTCGGCGCCCAGGCGGTCCACCATGGGCCCGGGCGCGACCACGTTGCCCCACCGCTTCGACATCTTCTTGCCGTCGGGGCCGTTCACGATTCCCTGCGTGACCAGGCGCGTGCAGGGCTCGTCCTCGAAGGTGAGGCCGAGCTGGTGCATGACGCGGTGCCAGAAGCGGAAGTAGAGGAGGTGCATCACCGCGTGCTCGGGGCCGCCCACGTACACGTCGATGGGCAGCCACCGCTTCGCCATGGCGGGCTCGAAGGGGCGCTGGTCGTCCTTCGGCGACAGGTAGCGCGCGTGGTACCAGGACGAGTCCACGAACGTGTCCATGGTCTCGACCTCGCGGCGCGCCGGCTTCCCGCAGCGCGGGCAGGTCGTGTTCACGAACTCGGGCACCTTGGCGAGCGGCGGCTCGCCCGTGCCGGTGATGATGGCCTGGGGCGGCAGCACCACCGGCAGGTCCTTCTCCGGGACCGGCACCGGGCCGTGATCCGGGCAGTAGATGATGGGGATGGGCGTGCCCCAGTAGCGCTGGCGCGAGAAGCCCCAGTCGCGCAGGTGCCAGCGGACCGTGGCCTCCCCGAACCCCTGCTCCTTGGCGAACGCGCCCATCCGGTCGCGCGCCTTCGACGAGGGCAGGCCCGAGAACGGCCCCGACGACTCGGTGACGCCGTCCTCGGTGGACGCCCTGGGGAGCGCGTCGCCCGGCGGGAGCCGCTCGCCCGCGGCGGGCTGGATCACCACGCGGACGGGCAGCCGGTACTTGCGCGCGAACTCGAGGTCGCGCTGGTCGTGCGCCGGCACGCTCATCACCGCGCCGGTGCCGTACTCGGCGAGGACGAAGTTCGCGATCCAGACCGGCACCTTCTCGCCGTCGAACGGGTTCACCGCGAAGGCGCCGGTGAAGACGCCCTCCTTGGGCGCCTCCTCGCCGGTGCGCTCCAGGACGTCGGTCCGCCTCATCCGCTCGACGAAGGCCTTCACCTCGGCGCGGTGGGCGGCGTCGGTGACCTTCTCGACGAGCGGGTGCTCGGGCGCGAGGACCACGTAGGTGCAGCCGTAGATGGTGTCCACCCGGGTGGTGAAGACCTTGATCCGCTCGGCGGACCCCGCCACCGCGAAGTCCACCTCGGCGCCCGCCGACTTGCCGATCCAGTTCCGCTGCATGGTGGTGACGCGCTCGGGCCACTGGCCGAGCTGGTCGAGGCCGTCGAGCAGGTCCTGGGCGAAGGCGGTGATGCGGAAGGCCCACTCCGGGATGACCTTCTCGACCACGGGCGAGCCGCAGCGCTCGCAGCGGTTGTCGTCCACCACCTGCTCGTTGGCGATGACCGTGTTGCAGCCGGTGCACCAGTTGGCCTTGCCCTGGCGCCGGTAGACGATGCCGCGCTCCAGCATCTTCAGGAAGAACCACTGGTTCCAGCGGTAGTACCCCGGGTCCGCGGTGACGATCTCGCGCTCCCAGTCGAACGAGTACCCCAGCCGCTTCATCTCGGCGCGGAAGGAGACGATGTTCTCCGCGGTCCGCTCCGCCGGGTGGCGGCCGTCCTTGATGGCGGCGTTCTCGGCGGG
>DATIWK010000134.1:0-23469 GCA_035519395.1 Anaeromyxobacteraceae bacterium
CGGCTTGAAGGCGCCGCCCCGCAGGAACTTCGCGCCGGCGGCCTTCACCGCCCGCGCCGCCTCCAGGATCTGCTCCTTCGACTCGACCGAGCACGGCCCGGCCATCATCGCCAGCGCCCTGCCGCCGATCCGTGCGCCGCCCACGTCGATGACCGTGTCCTCCTCCTTCACTTCACGTGACACGAGCTTGAACGGCTGCGACACGCGGATGGCGTCGGCGACGCCCGGCATGGTCTCGAACTGCCCGGGATCGAGCGAGCCCTTGTTGCCGGTGATCCCGATGGCGACGCGCTGGGCGCCGGGGATGGGGTTGGGGGTGAGCCCCATGGCGCGGATCTTCTCGACCACCGCGTCGATCTCCGCCTGGGTGGCGTGGGGCTTCATGACGACGAGCATCGCGGCCTCCGGAGGCACCGTCTTAGCGCACGGGCGCGGGCCGCTCAACCGGGCTATGCTCCGCGCCGTGAGACGCCGCGTCCTCGTCCTCCGCACCGGCGCCGCAGGCCCGGCCGTGCGCGCGCGGCACGGCGACTGGACGGCCTGGTTCGCCGACGCCCTGTCCCCGCACGCCGACGTGGCGGTCGCCGACGCGGAGGAGCCGCTCCCGCCGGCGCGCGGCCTCGGCGGCGTGGTCGTCACCGGGTCGCCCAAGAGCGTGGTCGAGCCCGAGCCCTGGATGGACGGCGTCGGGACCTGGCTCCTCGAGGCGGCGCGCGCCGCGCCGGTGCTCGGCGTGTGCTTCGGCCACCAGCTGCTGGCCCGGGCGCTCGGGGCCCGCGTCGAGCGAAACCCGCTCGGCCCCGAGGCCGGGACGGCCGAGATCGAGCTCACCGCCGCGGGTCTGCGCGATCCGCTCTTCGCGGGGGTTCCCGGCCGGCTCGCCGTGCAGCAGCTCCACCAGGACCACGTGCCGGCGCCTCCGCCCGGCGCCGTCGTGCTGGCGTCGAACGCCCACAGCCCGGTGCAGGCGTTCGCCCACGGCCGCATCCGCGCCGTCCAGTTCCATCCCGAGTTCGACGCGGCCCGGTCCCGGGCGCTCGCGGAGGAGGAGCGTGCCTGGCTCGACGCGGCGCGTCCCGGGCTCGCCGACCAGGTGGTCGCGTCGGTGCGGGACACGCCCGAGGCTGCCGCGGTGCTCGCCAACTGGGCGATCGCGTACGTGGGGTGAACGGGTCGAGCGCAGGGGCAGGCGGAGCGAGTGGCCCCCCGGTACGACGTCCCGGGGTCACGGGACCGTCGATCGCCGCGGGCGCCCCTGCACACCCGGCGCCCCGTCACTACATTGCCCGGAGGAGGTGCGGGCGTGCGGCTTCGGGTGGCGCGGATGCTGCGGCGGGCGCAGCGGGGGATCGCCGACGTGGCGGAAGTCCTGGAGGACGCCGCGGGGCTGAACCGGGTGGAGAAGCGCACCGACTTCTCGACCTGCGAGCGGCCGGTGCTCCTCCTCTACGGGCTCCTCTCGACGCGGCGCACGCTCGACGTCCTGGAGCGGCGCCTGCGCCGCGACGGATACGGCGTCTTCTCGCTCAACCTGGGCGGCCTGTGGCGCATCCTCAACACCCGCGGCATCGACGACCTCGCCGACCTGGTTCGCGCCAAGATCGAGCGCATCTACGCGCGGAACCCCGCGATGGGCCCGCTCACCATCGTCGGCCATTCCAAGGGCGGCCTCATCGCCTGCTACTACGTGAAGAAGCTCGGCGGGTGGCGCCGGACCCGCGCGGTGCTCACCCTCGCGGCCCCACACCACGGGACACCCCTCGCCTACCTCGGCCTGCCGGCCTCGCCGATGGTGCGGTCCCTCTGGCAGCTCCTCCCCGGGAGCCCTTTCCTGCGGCGGCTGCGCGACGGCGCCTGGCCGGCGCAGGTGCGGCTGGTCTCCATCTGGTCGAAGCGCGACCCTTGGGCCGTGTACCCGTCCGGCGTCATCGAGACGCACGGGTTGCCCCACCTCGCGAACGTCGAGGTGGACGCCGAGCACTCCGAGTTCCTCACCGGCAAGCGGGTGTATCAGGTGATCCGCGCGGAGATGGCGACGGCACACCGCGAGGCGCCGGTGCAGCGCGGGCCGCTCACGGTGATGCGCGGCGGTCGGCCCGCTCCACCGGCCGAGCTCCCCTCCGGCAAGGCGGACAGCGCCACGGGGTAGGGGCGCGCGCCTGGCGTCGCAGCGCCGGCGGGCCCTCATCCTCACGCCGAGGAGGGGGCCTCCTCCCCACGCCCGCACAGCGGGCCCGCGATGGGTCGATCTCGCAGCGCGCCTTGCGCCGGGGCGTCGCGGGGGACAGCGTACCGGCGTGAGCGGAGCGGTCCCCGTCCTCGTCGCCCTGGCGCTCTCGAGCCCGCCCGACCCGGCGCGGAACGCGGCGCAGGCGCTCTCGATGGGGACGCTGGAGCCCTCGCCGCCCCGGCTTCGCGTCCCGGCCGTGCTGGTGCCACCGCTCGTCGTGCAGCGGAGCGCGACGGCCGACGCGAAGCTCGAGGACGTCTGCTTCGGCGACTACTGTCCGCCCCGGGTGGCCGTCGAGGGGTACGGGCCTACGTTCGACGCCGACGCGCGCAAGATCGAGCTGGCGCTGTCGGTGCTGCGGCAGGTCGGCTGGGCGCCTCTCACCCGCGTGGTCGAGGTCTGCGCGGCGACCGGGCTCGCGCTCGACGTCCGGCCAGGGCAGATGGAGGCGCTGTCGGGCCGCGCCACGCACGGCTGGGGCGAGGCGCGCGTGTTCTTCCGCTGGCGGCTGGATCCGTTCGGGCGGCCGACCTGGGCGTTGCGCGGGCCCTAGGGAACGCGCGCGGGACCGGGGTAGAGTTCGACGGTGCGCGACCGCCGCTGGGACTTCCTCTACGACCGCGAGCGGCAGCCCGTCCGCGAGTGGATCGTCTCCCGCTTCGCGGAGCACCTCGCGGAGGAGCTGGCGGCCTGGCCGCCGCCCTTCGTGGAGTGGGTCTCGGACGAGCTGCGGGCGCGGTGGGAGGTCGGGCTGGCGCGCCGCCCTTCCGACGGGGCGATCCGCTTCGCCCTCGAGCTCGCCCGGCTCGACCTGTCGCGCGCGTTCGACGAGATGGACCGGCGGCTGGCGGAGCGGCCCGGCGGGACGCCCGAGGAGCGCGCGGCGGTCCACCTCCTCTCGACCTTCCTCACCGAGAAGTGCCTGGGGCTCAAGGAGCACGCCGAGGGGGCGCGGCTCACGCGCGCGGACCTCGTCGCCTGCCTCGATGCCGTCGAGCGCCGGATCTTCGGGGTGACGCCCGCGTGACGCAGCCCGCCATCGTCCCGGCAGGCAGCAGCCACTCCGCGTGCGGGATACCGTGGCCCCTTCGACCTGGGCCTCGGGGCGGGCGGGGGAACCCGGAGGAGGCCGTGCGCGTGGCGGGACCCGCGCGCATCTTCTCGGCCGCATGGATTCCGTCCCCGCCGAGGCAGCGCTGCAGCAGCCGGAGGAGGACCGGGGCGTCGCCCTCGCCAGGCAGCGCATCCTGGTGGTCGACGACGACCCGGAGCTGCGCGCCGCGCTGGTGGAGGCCCTCGAGGCGGAGGGATTCACCGTGGACGAGGCGGAGGACGGCATCCAGGCGCTGGAGCGGATCGCGGACGCCGGGCCCGACGTCCTCCTCGTGGACTACGGGCTTCCGCGGCTGGCTGGCGACGAGCTGGTGCGCCGGCTCCGCGCGCTCGGGGTGAACGCGCCGGTCGTGCTGGTCACCGCCGCGGACCGCGCGCGCGAGGTCGCCGAGGCGATGGGCGTCGAGCGCTGGGTCGGCAAGCCGGTGTCGCTTCGCGAGCTGCTCGCGCAGGTGCGCCGCGCCGCGTCGGAGGCGTGACGGGGGCCACGGGCTCCCCTTCGCCGCTCGCGCTGCATCGGAGTCGCGGCGCATCCGCGCCGCTCCGACGATCCGCCGCCGCGCCCTACTTCGCGGGCTTCGGCACCTTCTCCCAGTCCGCCAGGAACTTCTTCAGGCCCGACTCGGTGAGCGGGTGCCTGGCGAGCTGGTCGATGACGGCGAACGGGATGGTCGCCACGTCGGCGCCGAGCTTGGCGGCCTGCAGCACGTGCACGGGGTGGCGCACCGAGGCGACGAGGACCTTCGTGGGGAACCGGTAGTTCCTGAAGATCTGGACGATGTCGGCGATGAGCGCCATCCCGTCCTGGGAGATGTCGTCGAGGCGGCCGACGAACGGCGAGACGTAGGTGGCGCCCGCCTTGGCCGCGAGGAGCGCCTGCACCGCCGAGAAGCAGAGCGTCACGTTGATCTTCACGCCCTCCGCCGACAGCGTCTTCACCGCGCGGAGCCCCTCGACGATGAGCGGGATCTTGACGACCACCTGCGGACCGAACCTGGCGTAGTGGCGCCCTTCCCGGAGCATCCCTTCGTAGTCGGTGGCGGTGACCTCGGCCGAGATCGGTCCTGGCACCAGGGCGACGATCTCCTTCAGCACCTCCTCGAACCCGCGGCCGGTCTTGGCGACGAGGGAGGGATTGGTCGTGACGCCGTCACACAGGCCGAGGGCGAGGGCCTTCTTGATCTCGCCGACGTCCGCCGTGTCGATGAAGAACTGCATGGCAACCTCCTGGGGGGAGGCGCGTCACATAGCGCACCCGCGCCGCCTGCCGCAAGCATCGCAAAGGTGCTATAGGGACGCCGGACCATGGCCAGCCGGAAGAACGCCCGCGTGCTCCGCCTCCCGCGGGGCCGGGCGCGCCCCGCGCGGCGCGCCCGTGACGTCGTGGAGTACGGCCGCACGGTGGTCGCCGCGGAGGCCCGCGCCATCGCGGCGGTGAAGCTCGACGACGCCTTCGCCAGGGCCGTCGCGTGGATCCTGGGCTGCAAGGGCCGGGTGGTCGTGACCGGGATGGGCAAGCCCGGCTTCGTCGCCCAGAAGATCTCCGCCACCCTCGCGTCGACCGGGACGCCGTCGCTCTACGTCCACCCCGCCGAGGCGGCGCACGGCGACCTGGGGCGCATCGCGAAGGACGACCTCGTCATCGCGCTGTCGAACTCGGGCGAGACCGAGGAGATCCTGCGGCTGCTCCCGGCGCTCAAGAAGATCGGCGTTCGGATCGTGGCGGTCACGCGCGACCACGCCAACCCGCTGGCGCGCGGTGCGGACCTGGTCGTCGCCATCGGAGCAGTCGAGGAAGCGTGCCCGCTGAAGCTGGCGCCCACCGCGTCCACCGCCGTGCTCCTGGCCGTGGGCGACGCGCTCGCCATGGCGGTCCTCGCCGACCGCCCCTTCGACCGGGAGGAGTACGCGCTCTACCACCCGGGCGGGAAGCTCGGACGCGGGCTCATGAAGGTGCGCGAGATCATGCGCGGCGGCGAGGCGAACCCGGTGGTGAGGGAGTCCGACCCGCTCTCCGCCGCCGTCGCGGTGATGACCGAGACCCCGGGCCGGCCCGGGGCGACGTCGGTGGTGGACGCCGCGGGCAAGCTGGTCGGCATCTTCACCGACGGCGACCTGCGCCGGCTCGTCGAGCACGGCCAGACCGACTTCGGCCGGCCGGTCGCGACCGCGATGGGCCGCAACCCGCGCACCGTCCGGCCCGAGGGGCTGCTGGTGGACGCCGCGCGCGTCCTCCGGCAGGCGCGCATCGACCAGGTGCCGGTGGTGGACGAGCAGGGGCGGCCGGTCGGGCTGCTCGACGTCCAGGACCTGCTCGCCGCCAAGATCCTGTGAGCCGGGCACCCGCCGCGTCCGCCGAGCGCCGCCTCCGCGCCGAGCTGGTGGACGTCTGCCGGCGCCTGCACGATCGGGACCTCATCGGCGCGGGCGAGGGGAACGTCACCTGCCGCGCCGGCGCGGACCGGTTCCTGGTGACGCCCTCGGGCGTGCGCAAGGGCGACCTGCGCCCCGCCGACCTGCTGGTGGTGAACGGGCGCGGGGAGGTGGTGCGCGGCGCGGGACGGCCCTCCACCGAGCTCCGCATGCACCTCGCCGCCTACGCGGCCCGCCCCGACGCGGGCGCGGCGGTCCACGCCCACCCCGTCACGGCGGTGGCGCTCACCGTCGCCGGCGTCCCCCCGCCGGACGACCTGGTGCCCGAGGCGGCGGTGACGCTCGGCCCCATCGCCGTCGCCCGGTTCGCGGTGCCCGGCACCGACGAGGTCCCGGCCTCGCTGGCGGCGCTGTGGGCCGGCCACGACGTGTTCCTCCTGGCGCGCCACGGCGCGCTGGCGCTGGGGCGGACCGCGGACGAGGCGTTCGACCGGATCGAGACGCTGGAACGGGTGGCCCGCATCGCGATCGCGGCGCGGGCGGCGGGCGCCTGCGAACCCCTCCCCCCGGGGCTGATCGATCGCGTCCTGGCCGCCGCCGGCCGCCCTCCGCGGAGGCGCGGGTGAGCCCGCAGCGGCCCTACAAGCTCGCCGCGCTCGAGGGAACGGCCTGGGTGGAGCACGGCCACAGCCACGCGTTCCGGCGCGAGCAGACCGGCCCGCTCGAGCGCGTCGTCGCGGCGCCGCACGCGGACCAGATCGGGCTCCTCATCGAGCTGACGCGAGAGCTCCCCGACCCGTTCCAGATCCTCTACGTGCTGCTGGCGTCGCGCCGGCTGCGGCCCGAGGGCCGCTACCAGGCGGCGAGCCCCGTCTCGCGCGACCGGATGGAGACGTTCCTCGACCAGTTCCGCGGCTTCCTGGAGCAGGACGGGCGTCACCACCTGTGGATCGTGTCGCCCGAGGCCGCCGCGACGGTCGTCTACGACCACCACCAGCTCATCTACGCGTACGGTCCGCTCGACGACTTCGAGCGGGTGCTCCGGCAGGCGGGGATGGACCAGGGCCCCATCATCGTCCCCTCCGAGCACCAGCACCGGTACCACCCCGAGATGGACGAGGAGGAAGACCGGCTCATGGAGCACTGGCCGTGGAGCTGGTTCCCCCTGGAGCCGGAGGACGATCCGCTGGAGTGAGCGCGGGGCGGGGGTCGCGGGCGCGGTCGGGGTCGGGGTCGAGGTCGCCGTCTAGGTCGCGGTCGGGCTCGCCGTCCAGGTCGAGGTCGCGGTCGCCGTCCAGATCGAGGTCGCGGTCGGGCTCGCGGTGAACGCCGAGCGCGCAGAGCGCCGGGAGCGGCCCTGTCCCGAGGAGCGGAGCGCATGCGAGGGCTTGCCGCCTCCACTTCGGCCCATGCGGTAAGGAGTCCGGCCAGGCAGCGAGCACCGCGCGAGTGCCGGCGGGGCCCCCTGCAGCGGTTCCGGGTGCTCGCGACGGTTCCGGCCATCGGAGACGATCCCCACGCACTGCGCGCAGCGACGAGGGACAGGGCCGTCCCGGCGCGAGCGGCGCTCGGACGAACAGGGGAGCGGCGCAGGGAGCGAGGTCGGGGTCGCGGTCGGGGTCGCGGTCGCGGTCGGGGTCGCGGTCGGGGTCGCGGTCGGGGTCGGGGTCGCGGTCGCGGTCGCGGTCGCGGTCGGGGTCGCGGTCGCGGTCGCGGTCGCGGTCGGGGTCGCGGTCACGGTCGGAAACGCCACCCGTCCCTTCACCCAGGGTACATCCCGACCGGCGACAGGTCCTCCGGCGGCAGCGCGGCGAGGATCTGGACCACCGTCCTGCCCGTGCACGGCACCACCAGGTCCGGGGCGAGGTCGGCGAGCGGCTCCAGCACGAACCGCCGCGACACCATGTGCGGGTGCGGCACCACCAGCCCCGGGCGCCGGATGACCTCGTCGCCGTAGAGGAGCAGGTCGAGGTCCAGCGTCCGCGCCGCCCAGCGCACCGGACCGCGCTTCCGGCCGGCCGCGTCCTCTACCTTCTGGCAGAGGGCGAGCAGCCCCGTGGCGGTGAGGTCGGTCTCGAGCTCCAGCACCGCGTTGAGGTAGCGCGGCTGCGGCGGCCCGAGCGGCGCGGCGTCCCAGACGCGGGAGGCGCGGAGCACTGCGACGCGGGAGGCGGCGCGCAGGCGACGCGCGCCGAGCGCGAGGTTCGCCCAGCGATCGCCCAGGTTCGAGCCGACGCCCAGGTACGCGCGCACCGCCCCGGTGTAACGCGGCGCGTCGCCTCGCGCCAGCGTGGCGCGGTCGCCTGCCCTCGCCGCACGCCCCCCGAAAGGAAGGTTTCACACCACCGGGTTCCGGAGCACGCCCACGCCGGAGACCTCGACCTCGACCCAGTCTCCGCGCCGGATCGGGCCCACGCCCTCCGGCGTCCCGGTCGCCACCACGTCGCCCGGGAGCAGCGTCATCACGTTCGAGATGAACGCCAGGAGCGCGAACGCGTCGAAGGCCATGTCGCGGGTGCAGCCGCGCTGCCGCTCGGCGCCGTTCACCCGGCAGACCACCGTGGCGTCGAGCGGATCGACGTGCGTCTCGATCACCGGGCCGATGGGGCAGAAGGTGTCGAACCCCTTGGCGCGGGTGAACTGCTTCTCCTCGCGCTGGATGTCCCGGGCCGTCACGTCGTTCAGGCAGGTGTAGCCGAACACCGCGAGGCGCGCCTCGGCCGGCGTGGCCCGCGTCAGGGTCCGCGCCAGCACCACGCCCAGCTCGGCCTCGTGGTGGACCTCCCTCGAGACCTCCGGGCAGCGGATCGCCTCCTGCGGTCCGATCACCGACGTGGACGGCTTGATGAAGAAGAGGGGGACCGCGGGGACGTCGTTCCCCAGCTCCTTGGCGTGGGCCCGGTAGTTCCGGCCGACGCAGACGACCTTGGAGGGCTGGGCCGGAGCGAGCAGCGTCACCTCCGCGAGCGCGAGGGCGGGCCCCTCGGCCAGCCCGCCGGCCCACGGCGCGGCGGTGAGCGCGCGGACGGCGTCTCCCTCCACCAGGCCGTAGCGCTCGTGCCCCTGGTGGCGGAACCGGCAGGTCCTCATGGCGCGCGCCTCAGGCCGAGCACGTCGGCCATGTCGTGGAGCCCCGGAGCACGGCCCGCGATCCACCGCGCCGCGCGCACCGCGCCGCGGGCGAACTGCTCGCGCGAGGTGGCGCGGTGCGTGAGCTCGAGCCGCTCCCCCTGGCCGCAGAAGAAGACGGTGTGCTCGCCGACGACGTCGCCGCCGCGGAGCGTCTGCACGCCGATCTGCCGGGGCGGGCGCTCGCCGATCATCCCGGCGCGCTGGTACGCGAGGTCCTTCGCCGGGTCTCGACCCAGCGCCTCGGCCGCGACCTCGGCGAGCCGGACCGCCGTGCCGCTCGGCGCGTCCTTCTTCTTGCCGTGGTGGAGCTCGACGATCTCCACGTCGTACGCGTCGCCCAGCACCCGGGAGGCCTGGCGCACCAGCTCGAAGAGCACGTTCACGCCGACGCTCATGTTGGGGGAGAGGACGACCGGGATCCGCCGCGCCGCCGCCACCACCCGCGCGCGCGTCTCCGCCGTGAACCCGGTCGAGCCGATCACCAGCGCGACGCCCTTCTCGGCGCAGATCTCCGCGTGGCGCGCCGACGACTCGTGGCTGGTGAAGTCGATGGCGACGCTCGCGCCGGCGAGCGCCCTGGCCAGGTCGTCGGAGATGGCGACCCCGAGCGCGCCCAGTCCCGCGGCGGCGCCCGCGTCCTGCCCGGCGGCGAGGCCGGGGCGCTCCACCGCCCCGGTGAGCTTCATGTCCGGCTCGGCCTTCACGAGCCGGAGGATCTGCGTCCCCATCCGCCCCGCGGCGCCGGTGACCACCACGTTGATCATAGGCCCTGCGCTAGCTGGAGAGCTTCAACCCGAACCGGACCATCGCCTCGCGCACCTTGGCGAGGCTCGCCTCGGAGACCGGCGCGAGCGGCAAGCGCAGCTCGCCGCTGGCCTTCCCCAGGAGCGCCACCGCCGCCTTCACCGGCCCCGGGCTGGTCTCGACGAACATCATCCGGTTCAGCTCCGCCATCGCCACCTGCCGCTGGAGCGCGCCGCCGAGGTCGCCCTTGCGGCAGGCCACCACCAGGTCCTTCATGGCGCGCGGGATGACGTTCGCCACGACCGAGATGACCCCGTGCCCGCCGCAGGCGATGTACGGCAGCACGGTGAAGTCGTCGCCGGAGAGGTAGGCGATGGCGTCCCGCCCCACCTTCTCGACGAGCTGGACCTGGCGGTCCATGTTCGCGGTCGCCTCCTTGATGCCGACGATGGCGCCCGCCTTGGCGAGGCGAGCCACCGTCTCCGGGAGCATGTCCACCGCGGTGCGCCCCGGCACGTTGTAGGCCACCACCGGGAAGCGCGTCGCCTCCCAGATCGCGAGGTAGTGCCGGTAGAGCCCCTCCGGCGTGGGCTTGTTGTAGTAGGGCGTCACCACCAGCGCGGCGTCGGCGCGGAGCTCCTTCGCGGCCTTCACCGACTCGATCGCCTCGTGCGTCGCGTTCGATCCGGCGCCGGCGATGATCACGGCGCGGCCGCGCGCCTGCTCGATGGTGGTCTTCACCACCGCGTACCGCTCGGCGGCGGTGAGGGTGGCGCCCTCGCCCGTGGTGCCGCAGGGGATGATGCCGTCCGTTCCCTCGGCGATCTGCCACTCGACGAGCTCCCGGAGCGCCTTGTGATCCACCGCCCCGTTCGCGAACGGGGTGACGATGGCCACCATCGAGCCTTCGAGCCGCGGCATGGGGACTCCCGTGTCAGGAAAGGTGGTGCTCCGAGGTTAACCGATCTCGAGGCGCGGGGCGACCCGCGCCCTGCGGGCCTTCCGGCGCCCGCCCGCGCGGGCCGAGGGCGGGCGGGCGATCCGCTCCCGGCGCGGACGCGCCTCCTCGCCGCGCACCAGATCCGGGTACCTCTCCCGCCGCCGGGCCAGGAGCGCGTCGCCCCCGTCGACCAGGACCTCCGCCGCGCGCGGCCGTGCGTTGTAGTTGGAGGACATCGCGAAGCCGTAGGCACCGGCGGAGCGGACGCAGAGGAGGTCTCCGGGCCGGGCCTCGGGCATCCGCCGCGACCGCGCCAGGAAGTCGGACGACTCGCAGATGGGCCCCACCACGTCGCAGACGATCTCCCGCTCGCCCGGCCGCGGCGGCCCCACGCGCTCGATGGAGTGGTAAGCGCCGTAGTAGCTGGGCCGGACGAGGTCGTTCATGGCGGCGTCCACCACCACGAAGGTCTTGCGGCCGTGCCGCTTCACGTGGAGGACGCGCGTCAGCAGCACGCCGGCGTTCCCGACCAGGACCCGCCCCGGCTCGAGGTAGACCTCGCCGCGGAAGGCGCGCAGGGCGCGGGCCACGGCCGCGCCGTAGGCGTCCGGGTGGGGCGGCTCCTCGTCGCGGTAGGTGATCCCCAGGCCGCCGCCCACGTCGATGTGCTCGATCCGGATCGCCTGCCGCTCCAGCTCCCGGACCAGGGCGCGGACCCGCGCGATGGCGTCGAGGAACGGCTTCACGCTCGTGATCTGCGAGCCGATGTGGCAGGCGACGCCCTTCACCGCCAGGGCGCGGTCGGCGGCGGCGATGGGGTAGAGCCGCCGGGCCTCCTCCACCGACACCCCGAACTTGTTCTGGCGGAGCCCGGTGGAGATGTACGGGTGCGTGCGCGCGTCCACGTCCGGGTTCACGCGCAGCGCGATGGGGGCGCGGGCGCCCATCTTCCGCGCCACCACCGAGACGCGGGCGAGCTCCGACGCGCTCTCGACGTTGAGCACCCGGACCCCGACCTCGAGCGCGAAGGCGATCTCGTCGTCGCGCTTCCCCACCCCGGAGAAGACCACCTGGTGCGGGTCGCCGCCCGCGCGGATGACGCGGTACAGCTCGCCCCCGGAGACGATGTCGAACCCCGACCCCAGCCGCGCGAACAGGTTCAGCACCGCCAGGTTGGAGTTGGCCTTCACCGCGTAGCAGACCACGTGCCGCAGGCCGCGGAGCGACCGGTGGAGCACCTTCCAGTGGCGGGTGAGCGTCGCCGTCGAGTAGACGTAGACCGGCGTGCCGAACCGCCCGGCCAGCGCGTCCAGCGGGACCTCCTCGGCGTGGAGCACGCCCCCGCGACGCCGGAAGTGGTTCATCGGCAGGTCTCCTGGCCGCCGCCCTCCTCGCAGGGGACGGGAGGCGGCGGCTCGGCAGTCGCCGGCGCGGCGCCGGCCGGCGCCGGTCCGCCGGCGGCGTGGTCGGGGGCGAAGACGCCGAGGTCCGGCGGCGGCGCGTGCTCCGGCGCGCCCGGCGGCCGGGGCGGCGCCTTCACGCCGCAGGCGAGGAGGAGGAGGACTGCCCCGAGCGCCTTCACCGCTTCACCCCGAGGGCCTTCTCCCATCGCGCCAGCTCGCGCGCCACCTGCCTCGGCCCCGGCGCGCCGGGAAGCTCGCGGCGCGAGAGGCTGCGGCGCGCGTCGAAGCAGCGGAGCACGTCGCGCTCGAAGGCCGGGTGAATCGCCTTCCACTCGGCCGCGGTGAGCCTCGCCAGCGGGCGCCCGGCGGCGCCTGCGAGCCGCGCCGCCTTCCCCACCGCCTCGTGCGCCTCGCGGAACGGGACGCCCTTCTCCACCAGGTACTCGGCCGCGTCGGTGGCGAGCGCCTCGCCCGACCCGAGCGCCGCCTCCATCGCCGCGGCGTGGAAGGTCGCCGTCTCGACGGCGCCGGCCACGGCGTCGGCGGTGAGCTCCAGGGCCTCGGGCCCGCCGAGGAGCGGCCGCTTGTCCTCCTGCAGATCCCGGTTGTACGAGAGCGGCAGGCCCTTCACCACCGCCATGAGCGCGACCAGGTCGCCGATCGCCCGCCCGGCGCGGCCGCGCGCCAGCTCGCCCACGTCCGGGTTCTTCTTCTGCGGCATGAGCGAGGACCCGGTGGCGAACGCGTCGGCGAGGGACATGAACCCGAACTCCCGGGTGGTCCACAGGACGATCTCCTCGCCCACCCGGGAGAGGTGGAGCGCGGCGACGGCGCAGGCGAAGAGGAGCTCGAGGGCGCTGTCGCGATCCGACACCGCGTCGAGCGAGTTGCGGGTGACGCCGCGGAGCCCCAGGGCGCGGGCGGTCGCCTCGCGATCGAGCGGCAGGGTGGTGCCGGCCAGCGCGCCCGAGCCGAGCGGCGAGATCGCGGCGCGCCGCCGGACCTCCCCGAGGCGCTCGCGGTCGCGGCCGAAGGCCTCGACGTGCGCGAGCAGGTGGTGCGCCAGCGTCACCGGCTGCGCGACCTGGAGATGGGTGTAGCCGGGGAGGAGGGTCCGCTCGTGCCGGCGCGCCTGCGTCACGAGGGCGCGCTGCAGCCGGGCCAGCGCTGCGTCGCACCGGGCGCACGCCTCGACGACGAAGAGCCGCTCGTCCAGCGCCACCTGGTCGTTGCGGCTCCGCCCGGCGTGCAGGTAGCCGGCGTCCTTGCCGACGATCTCGCCCAGCCGGCGCTCGACGTGGGTGTGCACGTCCTCCAGCGCCGGATCGAAGCGGATCCTGCCGGCGCGGAACTCCTCCAGGACCTGGTCGAGGCCGGCGACGATCCGCCGCGCGGCCGCCTTCGGCACGATGCCCTGCGCCGCGAGCATCCTCACGTGCGCCTGGCTGCCGCGGATGTCCTGCCGGTGGAGCGCGCCGTCGTCCTGGATCGAGACGGAGAGGGCCACCAGCCGGGGATCGGCCTCCCCGGCCAGCGCCGCCCGGGAGACGGGTTTCGCCTTGGTCTTCTCGCGCATGCGGGGTCGGGGACGCTAGCACACCCCCGCGCACGCCGGAATGCCGGCGTGCGGGGCGGCCCGTCCCCGCTCCCGGCTCAGAACTTGATGGCGAGGCCGGCGCGGAGCGCGTTCGCCCGCGAGAGGTTGCTCTTGGCGTTCGAGTTGAACGCGGAGAGTGGCTGGAAGAGGCCGTAGTCCAGCCAGCCGGTGAAGCCGTCACCGGAACCGTAGGTGAGCATCCCGTCGATCTCGAAGCCCAGCGGCTTGTAGGGGTGGCCGGTCTCGGCGCTGGGCGTGGAGGAGGCGTAGATCGCCTGCGAGTAGACGATCGCCGCCTGGAAGTTCAGGCCCGGGAGGATGTCCCAGCGAAGGTGCGGGCGGAAGTACCAGGCGTCGGTCACGTTGCCCATGATCTCGCGCCAGAACACCAGGTCGACGCGGTAGGCCGGGTTGAAGCGGAAGTTGTTGATGGTCCGGTCGCCGTTCTTGCCCCACTGCGCCCCCTCGATGTCGCCGGGCTGGACGAGCGCGCCCGGGTTCCGGTCGGGGACGTTCCCGAAACCGGGGGCGGCGTCGCCGCTGGCCAGGCCCAGGTCTGCGCCGAACGAGAACTTGTTGGGGAGCGCGTCGTAGTCGGTCTGGAGCGCGCCGCCGTACTGCCGCAGCAGCAGCTTGGGGAGGCTCTTGACGTTCGGATCGAGGCTGGGGTTCGCGACGTTGCCGTAGATCCCCGCGAACTCGGCCTCGACGCGCAGGCGGGGCGCGCGCCAGCGGAACCAGAGGTCGAGGACGTGGGCGTAGGCGTCCCGCTTGATCCACTGGGTCGCGTCGGTCGGATTGGAAGTGCCGCCGGCGCCGCTGGCCAGCGTTGGGTCGTACCAGGGCGGGAAGAGCCAGCGCGCGGTGCGGTAGGTGTAGTAGGCGCCGAAGTTGACCGACGTCTCGCCGCGCTCCAGCTTGCGGCGCAGCTCGTCCTCCGTGTCCAGGCGGACCACCTTGATCGCGTACCCTCGCGCGTCGTCGCTCTGCTCGGCATCGAACGGCTGCCCCGCGCCGGCGCCCTGCTGCGGGTTGCTGTTCAGCACGCCCTCGGCGTCGAAGTCGAGCATGGGCACGAACACCACGTTGCCGATGGGCGTCGGCACTGGCGCGACCGCGAACTGGAGCCGGTCCACGGTGTCCCCGAAGTCGTCGTCGATCCCGCCGCCGGCGTTCGCGAGGATGCCGAGGCCCCACGCGTTCGGCATCCGGCCGAAGCTGAGCAGGCCGACCGGCGTCTGCACCTCGCCCCAGACGCGCTTCGGCAGGATGGGCGCGCGGTCCGCGGTCGGGTCGTTGGTGTAGAGCACCCGCGTCGACTGCCAGAACGGCACCGGATACGGGCTGCCCGACGACAGGTAGCCCTTGCTCGCCGACGAGCCCAGCGCGTAGTTGTCGAGGATGTCGAACTGCGAGCGGATGCGGACCTGCTCGGAGATGTTGAGCGTCGGCTCGATCCGGAACCGCATGTTGGCGGTGGCGAGCGTGTGGCCGCCCAGGGCCGGGAGCGGGAAGACGTAGAAGCCGGAGGGATCGGCCGGGCGGCCCAGGTCCAGCTCGTAGAACAGCTCCGGCCGGACGCGCAGGTAGCCGTGCACCTCGAAGAACTCGAGCTTGGGCCCCTCGCTGACCGTGCCCATGAACTCGGCCGCCGACTGCGCTCCCTGGAGCTCGGCGCGGACCTCGTTGCGGATGTCCTCCTTCGCCTTGTCGATCGCCGCCTGGATCGCCGCCTTGGTCTTGGCGTCGAGCTCGGGCTGGGGCGGCGCGGCGGGGGTGGGGGCGGGCGCGGGGGCCGCCGGGGTGGCCGGCTTGGCGTCCTGGGAGAGCGCGGGGAGGGGCGCGAGGAGGAGCGCCGCGAGCGCGGCGACGAGCAGGCGGAGCATGCGTCGGTCCCTTTGCAGAGGAGCGGATCGGCCCCCTAAAGACCACGCGTCCCCCGGGCGGTCAAGGACGGACCCGTGCGCCTCGCGGGAGGCGCGCCGCCGTCTTGCTCGCCGGGTTCGGGCCGCCCAGCTAGTGCGAACCGCCCTGCTTCAGCTCCACCAGCACGCCGCGGCTTCCCCTGGGATGGACGAACGCGACCCTCGACCCGCCCGCGCCCGGGCGCGGCTTCTCGTCCAGCAGCGGGGCGCCCTGCGCGCGGAGCGAGGCCATCGCCTTCTCGATGTCCGGCACCGAAAGACACACGTGGTGAAGCCCCTCGCCCTTCTCCTGGATGCGCCTGGCGAGGCCCGACGCTGGATCGGTCGGGCAGACCAGCTCGATGCGTCCCAGGCCGGTCCCGAAGATGGCGACGCGAACCTTCTCGGTCGGCACCTCCTCGATCTCGTGGAGCGGGAGACCGTAGACGTCGCGGTAGAGCTTCACCGCGGCGTCGAGGTCGGAGACGAGGATGGCGATGTGGTCGAGTCCGGTCATGCGGTCTCCCTTCGCTACGGCTTCACGTCCACGCCCACCACCCGGAGCGCGCCGAGCAGGCCGACGGTGTCCACCTGCGCGCCCGTCCCCAGCGCGACGTGCGTCGCGTCCGCGACGGGTTGGCCGAAGGTGGGATCGAGCGGGATCCACTCCCCCGCGCTCTTCACCTCGACCCAGGCGTGCCAGTAGAGCGCCGGCACGCCGTCGTCGTAGCGGGCGTAGACGAGGCCGTGGACGCCGCGGGCGGGGATTCCCAGGGCGCGCGCGAGCGCCAGCAGCAGCACCGAGTGCTCGGTGCAGTCGCCCTTGCCGGTCCGGAGCACGTCGCTGGCGCGATCCTGGCTCGCCCCGTAGGCCTTCTCGAGCCGCCGGTAGACGTGCTCCGAGAGCTTGAGCGCCGCCGCGTAGGTACCGGGCACGTCCCCCGCCACCTCCTTGGCGAGCGCGCGGATCTCCGGGTCGTCCGAGTCGATCTGCGGCGTGGGCTCGAGGTCCTCCGGGCTCGCCTGGACCCGCGACCGCGGCGTGTCCCGCCCCGGGTCTGCCGCGGCGGGCACCCGCGCGCGGACCGTCACCACCGTCACGGCGCCGCCGCCGGCCGCGAAGCTCTGCCGCCCGTCGCCCTTCTGGAAGGTCCGTGGCAGCCCCTCCACCCGGTAGACGATGGTCAGCGGCACCGCGTGCGAGAGCTCGCGCGGGACCGGCACGCGCGAGAGCGCGAACAGGTCCACCTTGTCGAGGCGCTTCGCCGTGGCCTCGCCCTCGGGCTTCGCGACGATCGCGTCGCCGAGCTTGATCTCGACCACCCGCCCGTCGTCCGCGAGCTTGTACTCGGTCGCGAGCCGGTCGCCCACCTCCGACTCCTGGACCACCGACACCTCGGTCTCGACCCCCGCCCCGGCGATCTTCTCGCGCCGCAGGAACACGTCCTCGACGGTGCGGATGCGGAGCTTGTCGAGGTCGAGCTGTGGGCCGCGGATGGTGGTCCGTCGGGCCGCGGCGAGCCGCACCCCGTCCGCCTGGTCGGCCGTCTCCGGATCGGCGGGCAGGTCCTTCACCTGCTCGGTCCCGTCCTGCGACAGCACCGCGCGGCACCCGGAGGGCTGGCAAGAGCCGTCGAGCGACCGGGACCCGCCGTCGCCGGACCACTCGGCGTGGAATGTGAGGAGGCGCCCGCCCGCCTTCGCCTCGTAGACGCGCTCCTCCCTCTGGACGCGCTGCACGCTCTTGCCGCCCACGGTCGCCGAGAGGGCCGTGTCGCTCCGCGCCACGAGCACGTCGCGGCCCCCGCGCCGCTCCCGCGTCACCTGGACCTTCGTCCAGCCTGCCTTCTTGCCCACCAGGTACAGGCCGAACCACTCCGGCTCCGCGGGGCGAGGCACCGTCAGGACGTCCAGGGGCGGCTTCTCGGAGGACAGCCTCGAGGAGGCGAGGGCGCCCTGCGGCGGCCGCATGCGGGGCGTGGCGGGGATGGCCTCGGGACAGCCGGCCAGGGCCGCGGCGACGACGAGGAGGATGGGCTTCTTCATGCCGTTGGGTACGTAACGCGCGTTTGTACCAAAAAACTCGCGTCGCGCGGTGGGAGTGCGACGATCGCGCGCCATGGGCGCGATCTGGACCCTGCTCCTGGCCATCGCGGTCGTCGCGGCGGCCGTGAACGGGAGGATGGCCGACCTCACCGCCGCCGCGTTCGACGCCGCCGGCAAGGCGGTGGTGCTCTCGATCGGCCTCACCGGCGTGCTGGCGCTCTGGCTCGGGCTCATGCGGGTCGCGGAGGAGGCCGGGCTGGTCCGCCTGCTCGCGCGCCTGGCGCGGCCCGCCATGCGGCGGCTCTTCCCCTCCGTGCCGCCCGACCACCCCGCGATGGGCGCGATGCTCATGAACTTCTCGGCCAACCTGTTCGGGCTCGGGAACGCCGCCACCCCGTTCGGCATCCGCGCCATGCAGGAGCTCGACGCGCTCAACCCGCACAAGGGCACGGCCACGGACGCGCAGGCCCTCTTCTGCGCGCTGAACACGGCCTCGGTCCAGCTCGTGCCGGCCACCGTCATCGGCCTGCGCGCCGCGGCCGGATCGCGGGCGCCGGCGGAGATCCTGGGCGCGTGCGTCCTGGCGAGCGCGTGCGGCGTCGCCGTGGCGATCGCCGCGGCGAAGCTGCTCGGCCGGCTCTTTCCGCCGCCTGCGCCGGCTGCGCCCGCCGGCGGGGAGGGGTGACGTGTTCCGGGCCGTCGTCGAGGCGCTCTCCACCTGGCTCGTTCCGATCCTCCTCGCCGGCATTCCGCTGTTCGCGCTGGCGCGCGGCGTGAAGGTGTATCCGGCCTTCGTCGACGGGGCGAAGCAGGGGTTCGAGACCGCGGTCCGCATCATCCCGCCGCTGGTCGCCATCTTCGTCGCGCTCGCCATGCTCCGCGCCTCCGGGGCGATGGACGCGGCGACCCGGGCGCTGGCGCCGGTCACCGGCCGGATCGGCATCCCGGCCCCGGTCCTGCCGCTGGTGTTCGTGAGGCCGCTCTCGGGCGGCGGCGCGCTCGGGGTGGTGGGCGACGTGCTCGCGTCCTCCGGGCCGGACTCCTACGCCGGACGCCTCGCGTCGGTGATGGCGGGGTCGACCGAGACCACCTTCTACGTGCTCGCCGTCTACTTCGGCGCGGTGGGCATCACCCGCTACCGCCAGGCCCTCCCGGCGGCGCTGCTGGCCGATCTGGCCGGGTTCGCCTCGGCCGTGGTCATGGTCCGGTTCCTCCTCGGCGGGCCATGAGCCCGCCGGCGGGCGTCCCCCGGATCGTCCCGTCGCAGAACGACTGGTGAACGGGTCTGCGCCGACCCCGATCCTCCCTTCGCCGGTCTGGCGTCCACCCGCGCGACCCCGTACCATGCGTGCGTCATGGGGGAGAGGGGACAGGGCCCCGGGCCTGGTCACGGCGCCGCCTGCGTGCAGCGCGGCCGCGTGCTCGTCGTGGACGACGAGCCCCACGTTCGCAGCACCATCCAGCGCCTCCTCGGCCGCGAGCACGACGTCGCGGTCGCCGCCGACGGCCGCGAGGCGCTCGGGATGCTCGACGCGGGCGAGCGCTACCACGTCATCCTCTGCGATCTCGTCATGCCGCACGTCTCGGGCGTGCAGCTCTACGCCGCGCTCCGGCAGCGTGGCCAGCCCTGCGCCGACCGGATCGTGTTCATGACCGGCGGCGCGTTCACCGACGAGGCGCGCCGGTTCCTGGCCGAGGTGGCCTGCCCGCGCATCGAGAAGCCCTTCGACATCCACGCGCTCCGCGCCCTGGTCCGGGAGCTGGTGGACCGCGCCGCGGCGGGTCCCTAGCGCGCCGGCGTCCCGGCCGGCGCCGGCTCCCGCGGTGTCCAGCGCGTCGCGACGCGCGCCAGCTCCTTCCCCTCCTCCTCCGAGACGATCGCGTGCGCGAACCCGCCCTCGCCCGCGGAGGCGAGGCGCGAGAGCACGGCGCTCCCGTAGCTGCACTCGGCCAGGAACTGCACCTCGACCGCCTCGACCCGGCATGTCCTCCACGTCTCGCGTGGCACCGCCTCGAGCGCCCAGGCGAGGTAGCTCGTATTGGTGACGTGCAGGTTCCCGTCGATGTCCTCGTACCGCACGTGGAAGCGCTTCTGGAGCTCCCACCGCTCCAGGGCGGGCAGCTTCCCGTCGGCGAACTTCGCGACGGAAGGGGCGCGCGCGCGCGGGAGGCGCGGGTCGAGGAGCCGATCCGGCCGGACCGGCCTCCGGGTGGCGAGGTCCAGGACGAACCAGCCCGTCGAGGCGCGTGCCACCACCTCGCCGGCGCGCCGCACCTCGAACTCCCGCGTGGCGGAGAGCCGGTCGATGCCGGAGGGCCAGGTCGCGATCTCCACGAGGTCGCCGAGGCGGATGGGGGACGGCATCTCGATCCGCTGCCGCGCCAGGACCCAGGTCAGGCCGCGCGCCATGAGCGCGTCGAGGCCGACCCCCAGCGCGGTGGCGTGGGCGCCGGCGATCTCCTGGAGGAAGCCGGCGAGGGCCGGCGGCGTGAGCGACCCGAAGGCGTCCACCTCGTAGGTGTGGACCGTGAACGTCTCCCGCCGTGGCTCCATGCTCGCGTCCCGTGTCGCCGCTCAGAGCGTCGCGCCGAAGCGGACGGTGGCGAGGATCCGGTCGAGCGCCTCGACGTCCGCGTCGGCGAACCCCATCTTCGTCACGTGCACGTTCACGCAGAAGCCGTCGCGCGCCACCCATGCGTGTGCGTTCGCCTGCCGCGCCTCCCGCTCGCTCTCGGGCGGCGTGACGTAGCGGGCCCGGGCGACCTCGCCGCGCTCCTCGAGGGTGAGGCCGGTGAGCCCGGCGATCCCCTGGATGCGCAGGAGGTCGCGCGCCCGGCAGGCGCGCGCGTCCGCGGCGCCCTCGCCTTGCCGGACCATCACCGAGGCGATCACGCCCGCCTCGTTCCGGGCGAGCACGATGACGCCGGAACCGGACGGCAGCGTGCGCGGCCGCGCCACCTCGAACCCGGGCAAGTCCACCAGCAGCGCCCAGCCGCGGCCCGGGGGGCCCACCTGGAGCGGCACGGTCTCGATCGCCGCATCGCCCTCGAAGGCCTGCGGGGGGATCGCCTCGTCGGACCCGCGGACGTCGCGCGCGTGCTCGAGGGCGGCCAGAACCGCGGCGCGGTGCGGCCCGGGCGCGTCGTCGAGGAGCGTGAACGCGACGACCAGGCGACCGGTCGCCAGCGCACCCTGCATCACGTTCAGGAACTCGTCCTCCGGGACGGGCTTCCCGACGAGCTTCCTGTCCGTGGCGTGGAACCACCAGCCTTGCACGCCGTCGCCGTTCAGCGCCTCGAGGACGAGGTCCCGCTCGGCGGCGCCCTCGAGCGCCTGCAGGCGGGCCCGCTCCGCGATGCGACGCGCCGCGTCCGGGTCGGCCCGCTCGGACGGCTGGTTCGGGTTCCACATGGGCGTCACCAGCAGGACGAAGCCGCCCTCCGGGGCGGTGATCCGGAAGGTGGGCGGGCCCGATCCCGCCTCGCCCTCGGCGACCGTCCACGCCGCCGGGAGCGGGAGCTCCAGCGCGCCGACCGGGATCTCCAGCCTCATCGTCGCGGAGCCCGCGGCCGGCGCGGTCCCGCCGCCCCGCCCTCCCGCCCGCGGCCCGGCGCAGGCGATGGCCGCGAGGAGCGCCAGGGCGGCCGCGCGGGCGGCGATGCGGGTGCGGTCCATCGAGGTCTCCCGGCGCGGAGGCGCCCGCGGAGTGTATTCCCCGCGGACCGGCGGTGCGCGACTTCTTCTCCCGCCCCGGCCCGGCGCTCGACCTCCGCCCGCCACCGTGCTCTCCTCCGCGCGCCATGGACGGTCCCGGCCGGTTCGACGCAGCGTACTACCGCCGCCACTACCGCGGCCGGGACCGCGTCCACTCCGCCCGCGAGGTCGCGCGGCTCGCCGCGGGCGTGACCGGCCTCGCCTCGTGGATGGGGCTGGAGGTGCGGTCGGTCCTCGACGTCGGCGCCGGCCCGGGCTACTGGCGGGACTGGTTCCGCCTCCGCCGGCCGCCGGTGCGGGTCCGCTCGATCGACGTGTCGCCGTACGCGTGCGAGCGCTTCGGGCACGAGCGCCGCGACGTGGCGAGGTGGCGCGCGCGCGAGCGGTTCGACCTGGTCGTGTGCCACGGCGTCCTCCACTACCTCGCCGATCGGGAGGCGGCGCGAGCCATCGAGAACGTCGCCGCCATGTGCCGGGGGCTCCTCTACCTCGAGGTGCTCACCGCGCGCGACCTGGCCGAGGCGGCGGATCTCGAGCGCACGGACACGGACGTGCACCGGCGTCCCGGGGCCTGGTACCGCCGTCGCCTCGAGCGCCACTTCGTCCAGGTGGGGGCGGGGCTCTGGGCGGCGCGGCGGGCGGGGCTCGTCCTGTGGGAGCTCGAGGCGGCGGAGCGGAGACCGTGAAGCGGCACGCGCGGCTCGCGGAACGGAACCGCGAGCTCCTCCTCGGCGTGCTCGGGCGCGTGCTGCCGGCGCGCGGGACCGTGCTCGAGATCGGCAGCGGCACGGGCGAGCACGCCGTCGCGTTCGCGCGGGCGTTCCCGGCCCTCGAGTGGCAGCCGTCGGATCCGGACGACGAGGCGCTCGCGTCCATCGCGGCGTGGTCGCGCGAGGCGCGCCTGCCCAACCTGCGCCGGCCGCTCCGGTACGACCTCGGGTCCGACGCGTGGCGCGGGCGGCCCGTGGACGCGCTCCTCTGCGTGAACGTGCTCCACGCGGCAGCGGCCGGGTGCGGCCCCTGTCTGGTGGCCGGCGCGGCGCAGATCCTCCCCGCCGGCGGGCCGCTCGTCGTCTACGGACCCTTCGGCCGGGGCGGCGATCCGCTCGCCGGGCGCCTCGCCCGGTTCGACGCCGAGCTGCGGGCGCGCGATCCCGGGCTCGGGGTGCGCGCCGTGGAGCCGCTCGTCCTGGCGGCGGCCCGGGTCGGGCTCCTCCTGGCGGAGGACGAGGCTGGCGCCGAGGAGGGCGACCGGGTGCTCGTGTTCCGCCGCGGGTGAGCGGCGTGAGGAAGATTCCAGGACCCGGGCCCGGACATGCGCCGAATGCCCTCGCGGTCGCGGCCGGAGGACGGCTACCATGTCCGCCTCACCTCCGGGAGCGCGCCTTGACCGACCCGCTCGACACGCCCGCGCGCCACGAGCGCCTCGCCCGGCTCGGCCTCCGCGACCCGGCCCTCTCCCGCGCGCTCGACGCGGTCACCGAGGGGCCCGACCGCGCCACCTGGGCGCGCATCGTGGACGGGACCCTTCTCCGCGCCGGCCGCGGGCTGCTCGTCGCCGGCGCGCTGCTCGCCGGCCTCACCCTGCTGCGGAGGGGGCGGTGAGGCCGTTCACGATGCGCGAGCTTCACGCGCGCCTCGCCGCCGCTGGCCTCGCCGTCCCCCCCGAGCGCGAGTGGCGCGCCGCGCTGGAGCGGACGGGCGGTGCGCGGGCGATCGGCGCCGCCGCCTGGATCGGCGCCGCGGCGATCGCCGCGGGGCTGGTGCTCGTCACCCGGGGAGCGGGGCTCGACGGGTTCGTCCCTTCCGTCCTGGCCGGGGGCGCGCTCCTCGCCTGGGCGCTGCCCGGCCACTCCTTCCGGCCGCCCTGGACGGCGCTGCGCCGGCCGCTGGGCTACGCGCTTGCCGTCGCGCTCGCGGCCTGGCTCGTCCCGCTCTCCGCCGCCCCCGAGGCGGCGCGCGGCACCGGCGCGGCCGCGGCGGCAGTCCTCTTCGGCGTCGCGGGCGCGCGCGTCTTCGCGCGGCTGCGCATCCCGCTCTCGACGCGCCCAGGCACGCTCGCCTTCCTGGGCGGCGCCGCCATCGCCGGGGTCGGCACCGCGGTACCGGGCGTCACCGCCGGCCTCGGGCTCATGGCCCTCGGGGTGGAGTCACGCGAGCCGGCGCTGTTCGCCGTCGGCGCGCTGGGCGGCCTCGCCGCGCTGCTGCTCTGGACGGCCGGGCAGCCGCCGCTCGCCGGCGCGGCTGCGCTCGCGGGAGCGGGGCTGTTCCT
>DATIWK010000135.1:0-14181 GCA_035519395.1 Anaeromyxobacteraceae bacterium
TCTTCTTCGACTTCCGGGTGGTGCACGGGCAGCTCGACGTGGCGCCGCTGGAGGCGATCGTCTCGCGCGCGGCGGGGGCGCGGACCTTCCTCGCGGCCATGGCCAAGAGCGCCCTCACCTTCCGGCCGCCCGGGGGGCTCCTCCTCCGCATCAAGAGCGACTCGTCCACGTTCGACCTGAAGCTGAAGGGCGTCAGCCCCATCGTCTTCCTGGCGCGCGTCTACGGGCTCGAGGCCAACGCCCGCTCCTCCAACACGCTGCAGCGGCTGGCCGCCGCCCACCGCGCCGGGTTCATCGCCAGGGACACCTGCGAGACGCTCTCCGAGTCGTACCGGTTCCTGCTGCGGCTCAGGCTCCGCGAGCAGCTCCGGATGATCGCGGAGGGGAAGCCGCCCGTGAACGTGGTGGCGCTCTCCGACCTCTCGTCGATCGAGCGGAGCCGGCTCCGCGACGTGTTCCGCGCCATCGAGTCGTGGCAGGAGCGGGCGAGCTACCACTACCGGACCGACCTGTTCTAGGAAGCGCCCTCGTTGGCGGGGCCCACGCGCGGCGGTGCGACCTTGGTCCGATTCCTGCCCCACCTTCCTCCTGCTAGGTGGATTGCTCGAGCAGCGCGCCGTCATTCCAGCGGCGCGGCCAACAGGGCGCGCCGGAGGCATCCATGATGCGCCCCCATCAGGTCTCGCTCCTCGCCGCGGTCGCCGTCGCCGTCCTCGTCGCGCCAGGCAGGCCGTCCGCCGACGAGCAGGCGCCCACCGGCGCCGCTCCGGCCGCTCAGGCCGCTCCGGCTCCTCCGGCCGCTCCAGCCGTTCAGGCCTCTCCGACTCCTCCGGCCGCTCCGGCGGAGGCTCCCCGCCCGGAAGGGCGAGAGCTGGGCGGCCACCGGTTCATGCCTGCGCTGGGCATCGTGGAGCCGTTCGCCACGACCAGCTTCGGCACCTACTTGACGGTGGGTGCAGGCACCACCAAGGGAAGCCTGACCCTGCAGCTCCCCGGGTCGCCCGCTCCGCCGCCCCAGACCATCTCGGGGACGGTGAGCTACGCCGCGGTCGGCGGCGTCCTCGGCTACGAGTACGAGATCTTGAGCGGCGTCTCGGCGCGCATCGGCCTCAGCGAGACCCTCTACTCCGGCACCACCGGCGCCGCGGCGGCAGTGGTGGGGACCAACGCGCGCCTCGGCCTCGGCCTGGGGCTCACGGCGGGCCTGCCCCTCGGTGACTCGGTCCGCGTGGCGGCCGTCTTCGACGCGACCTATGCGCCGCGGATCGGGCTCTTGCTGGGACCGGCCATCAAGGCGGCCTACGACAGCTGCTCGACGGGTGTCGCCAACTGCGAGTTCGACGTCAGCAAGCTCTTCCAGCAGCAGAACGTGCTCGAGCTCGTCCCCGGCGTCGCCGCCAGCTGGGCGCCGTGGCGGGCGCTCGGCCTGACCGGCAACGTCTCCTACTCCTACGCCAGCATCGACGTCGCGGGCTCCGGCACCACCAGCCGGAGTGGCGTGGACCTCGGTGCGGCGGTGGACCTCGACCTCTACATGCTCTGGAAGGTGCCGGTGGGCCTCCAGGTCACGTGGAGCTCCCTGATCCCCGTCTCCGGGGACGCCGGCTCCCGCTACACCGACGTGGGCGGTGGCCTCTTCTACACCGGCCGCAAGGACCTCTCGGTCGGCATCCAGTTCGTCGACCGGCGCTTCAAGGTGACCCCCGACGTGGACGTGAGCTGGAAGACCTTCGTGTCCCTCATCGGGCTGCGCTACTACTGGTGACCGCCACCGCCGCCGCGGCTCCTCCTCCGAGGAACCCTCGCGGCGGCCGTTGGCCCATGCCGGCGCCTACCCGATCTCCAGCCACTCGAACCAGACCGGGTGGTTCCTCTTGTACCACTCCAGCACCTTGCGGATGGCGGCCTGCTTCTCCATCGGCACGACCTTGTCGTCCACGCGATCGAAGTGGACGCGGATCTTGTCGCCGTCGTGCTCCAGCGCCTGGGACATCATGGTCTGGAGCTCGTTGCGGATGCGCCCGGAGTCGGAGACCTTCACGGCGCGCGACGCCGGGTCCACGCCGGAGAGGAACCGCACCAGGAGCGGGCTGAAGACCAGCCGCGTCTGCTCCAGCGACTCCATGAGCCGGAACGTGAACGTGATGAGGCTCGACGCGTTCCGGGTGGCGAGGCGCGTCGTCACCTTGAAGGTGCGATCCCCGACCTGCGTCACCCCCCGGGTCCCGGTGTACGGGTCGTCGCCCATGTAGCCGATGCTGGCGAGGACGCTCCAGCGCTTCTCGGGGAGGAAGTCGTCGGCGCGCAGCACGCGCCTGCCGATCGGGAAGTTGGTCGCGGCGGCCTCCTCGATCGCCTCGGCGTACTCCTGCACCACGCCCACGTCGGGCTCGCGCGCGCCGAAGAGCGCCCGGAGCTTCTCGCCGAAGTCCGCCGCCTTCGGGTCGAGGCGCATGGCCAGCCCCTCCTCGTGGCACGGCAGCGCGAAGCGGGGCGAGAAGGCCGCCATCGAGGCGTCCACGTCGAGGACCTCGGAGAGGCTCGCCGCCTGCATCGCCTCCGCCGTCGCGGCGTAGCCGTCGCACACGAAGACGTGGGTGGCGCCCGCCGCGTCCTTCCAGCTCCCCACCAGGAAGGTCGGCGCGTAGGTGCCGGAGTCGGTGAAGACAGCGAGCCCGGAGGGCGCCTTCCACCCGTCCTCGACCAGGTGCGCGCCGGCCGCCTTCCACTCCTCCCAGAGCGCGCCGAGGCGCCCCAGCCGGCTCTTCCCGCGCAGCGTCCAGACGTGGACGTGCTCGCGCCGGACGCCGGGGTAGGCGCCCTCGATGGCCTCCATCACCTGCTTGCGCGGCGTGCGGTAGTCGACCCGCACCGAGGCGCGGTCCGCCGCGTCCGCGACGCGCCGCGGGATGGTGAGGCAGCCCATGTACGACTCGTAGGGCCGCGCCATGGTGAGCGGCGAGTCGAACAGGTGGAAGACCGCCATGGGCCCGGTCGGCTTCCCCTCGGCGAAGCGCGAGGTGTTCTCGAGCGTGTCCACCGCCGCGCCCCACAGGGTGATGCCGCGGTCCTCGAGCCAGCCGTGGAACTGGTCGAAGGTGTGCCCGGGCTCGTTGAGCAGCCGGCGCACGCGGCGATCCACGGTCCGCGCCACCTCGGGGCGCCCGTAGACCCGGCCGAACCCGAGGAGCGGGTTGGCGCCCATCTCCGGCGTCTCCCCGGCCTTGGGCATCAGGCCCTCGCCGAGCGACACCATGATGGCGTGGTTCTCCGGGAGCGTGCGCGTGAGGTGCCAGAGCCCCTCGCTCATCACGTAGGCGCTGATGGCGTCGGCCGCCTTCTTCACCTGGTTGTAGACCGCCTTGTCCTTGCCGGCCCCCTCGCCGAAGCCGCCGAAGAGGCGGGTGCCGAGCGCGGTCGCCGCCGAGGTGACGGCGAGGCAGCGGGCGATGCCGCGCGGCGTGAACGAGTGCGCCGACACGGGCTCGGCCTGGTTGCGGGCGACCTCGACGTCCTCCAGCCACAGGTGGAAGCGCAGCAGCACGGGCCGGGTGTCGAAGGCCCACTGCGCGATCACGTTGCGGCTGTCCGCGGAAGTCATGCGCCCTCCGTTTTTTCGGAATGGTCGGGTCCGCCTCGCATTCTAGGGGGAAAGGCGGCGCGCCGTCTCGCCCGGGAGCCGCGTCCGCCGGCTGGAACGCCGACCGCGACCCCGACCGCGACCCCGACCGCGATCGCGACCCCGACCGCGATCGCGACCACGATCGCGACCGCGACCCCGACCCCGACCCCGACCCCGACCTGAGCAGGCCGACGGAACCGGCTACCGCCCCGCGACGCGCGCCCGGTCCCTGAACAGGAACCCCTGCACCAGGTCCATGCCGAGGTCGCGGGCGAGGATGAACTCGCTCGTGGTCTCGACGCCCTCGAGCACGGTGCGGGCGCCGGTCTCGCGCGCCATCCGGCAGAAGGCGCGGACCAGCGCGATCACGCGCGGGTGGCGCAGGCGCGGGAGCAGCGTCCGGTCGAACTTGAGGACCTCGGCCTCGGCGATGGCGTCGAAGGAGAGGAGCCCGTTGGCAGCGCCCACGTCGTCGAGGGCCACCGGCAGGTTCCGCCCGCGCAGCGCGCCGATGAGGTCGTGGGCGCGCGAGGCGTCGGCCGCGGCCATCGCCTCGGTGATCTCGACCACCACCCGGACCCGCGCCGAGCCGAACAGCGCCAGGAACGGGTTGCAGTCGCGCCCGCCGGCGCGCCACCAGGCGTCCGGATCGAGGTTGACGAAGAGGGGCGCCCGCGGCGCGCGCTCCACCTGGTGCAGCTTCAGCGTCAGCTCGGCGCGGAGGAGCAGCGCCGGATCGGCGTGGAGGAGCGCGAACATCCCCGCCGGCCCGACGGGCCGGCCGTCGCTCCCGCGGAAGCGCGCCAGCGCCTCGTACGCGGCGGTCCGCCCGCTGCGGACGTTGACGAGCGGCTGGTACTCCGTCCAGAAGCGGCCGGCGTCGAGGATCTCGCGCGCCTCGGCGAGGTCGAGCCGCCGCGGGATCCGCTCGCGCGCGTGGCGCGCGAACTGCGCGAACGGCACCGGCGAGGGGACCGCCGGGGGCAGGAAGTCCTCCGGTGGGTTGCGGACGAGCGCGAGCCGGGGTGGGGTCACGGCGAGAAGAGCTTGGCACCCCAAGGGCTGAGCTTCAATCTCATTCGCCGACGACGCCGGCCCCGGGGACACGGACCGAGAGTTGATGGGTCCGATATCGCCCGTCGTCCCGCACCCATGCGCCCGTCCGCGCGGCGCATGCCGTGCGCCGCGCGCTTGACGGAGCGCAACGGCCGCCGCGCAACCGCGCGTCCCCTCCGCTGATCGGCGCGCTAGCGGCCCTTCGCGAACTCCTCCATGAACCCGCACAGGGAGTCAACCCATTCCGGCATGACGGCATTGTAGGTGGATACGCGGATTCCACCTACCGAGCGGTGGCCCTTGAGCCCCACCATGCCGTGCTGCTTCGCCTCGGCGACGAACCGCTCCTCCTCCGCCTCCGTCGGGAGCCGGAAGACCACGTTCATCACCGATCGGCTCGGCGGCTCCACCGGGCAGCGGTAGAACTCGCGGTGCGCGTCGATGGTGCCGTAGAGCCGCTTCGCCTTGGCGCGGTTGCGCGCCTCGACCGCGGCGAGCCCGCCCTCGGCCTCGAGCCAGGCCAGGACGTTGCGGACCATGTAGATGCCGAAGGTGGGCGGCGTGTTGTAGAGCGACTTGTTCTCGGCCGCTGTGCGGAGCTGGAAGATCTTGGGGATGTCCTTGCGGCCGCCCGCCACCAGGTCCTTGCGGACCACCACCACCACCACGCCGGAGGGGCCGATGTTCTTCTGCGCCCCGGCGTAGACGAGGCCGAACCTCGAGACGTCGAACTTCCGCCACAGGAAGTCGCTCGACATGTCGGCGACGAGCGGCACCTTCCCCGCGTCCGGGAACGGGCGCGCCGGATCGACGCCGAACTCGACGCCGTGGATGGTCTCGTTCGAGGTGAAGTGGAGGTAGGCGGCCTTGGGGTCGGCCTGGATCTCCTTCTGGAGCGGCGCCCGGACGTAGCTCTTCTCCTTCCCCTCGCCGGTGCCGGTCGAGCACGCCACCCGCACGCCGCCGCCGATCAGCGCCGCCGTGACCTTGGCCTCGGCGAGCGCCTTCTCGCCCCAGGCGCCGGTGACGACGTAGTCCGCGCTGGCCCCCTTCTCGACGAGGTTCAGCGGCACCTGCGCGAAGAGCTGGGAGGCCCCCCCCTGCACGAAGAGCACCTCGTAGTCGGCCGGGACGCCGAGCAGCTTGCGCAGGAGCGCGATGGCCTCGTCGTGGACCGCCTCGTACTCCTTCCCGCGGTGGCTGTGCTCCATCACCGACATCCCGCTCTTCGCGAAGTCGAGCAGCTCCGCCTGCGCCCGCTCCAGCGCAGGCAGCGGCAGGGCGGCGGGACCGGCGTTGAAGTTCATCTTGCGGGCCATGGCGGACCTCGGTGCGGCGCGTGCCGCGGCTGTGGGCGACGCCACGTTCGAGGACGATCACATCGTTGTCAATAGCCGGTATTACGCTACAACTGGGGCCGTGTTCTGGCCTTCGCCTGCGTGGGACGAGGTCGTCTACTGGGCGCTCGACCTCGAGACCGGGGGCCTCGATCCTCGCCGCGATCCCATCCTGGCGGTCGGCATGCTCCCCGTCCGGCGGGGGACCATCCGGCTGGCCGAGGCGTACACGTCGCTGGTCCGCCCCGAGCCGCGCGAGACCATCGACCCCGGCTCCATCCTCGCGCACCAGCTCGTCCCGGGAGACGTGAGCCGGGCGCCGCAGCTGGGCGACGTCCTCGGGGAGGTCGACCGCCGCCTGCGCGAGGGCGCGATCCTGGTCCACATGGCGTCGATGGACGTGACGTTCCTGAAGCGCGCCTACAAGCGCTTCGGCCGGCGCTGGCCCGCTCCCCCGGTGGTGGACACGGTCGGCCTCCTCCTCAAGGAGGCGAAGCGGGCCCGGTTCCTGAACCCCGACGCGCCCGAGCTGGAACCCGAGGTGAACCTCCTCGCGGCGCGCCGGGCCCACGGCCTCCCCGACTACCGGCAGCACGAGGCGCTCATCGACGCCATCGCCGCCGCGGAGCTGTTCCTGGTCCTGCGCCGCAAGCTCGCCGCGAGGACGCTGCGCGAGCTGCGCTAGACGAGGGCCGGCGAGTCGCAGTCGCGATTCGCACCCTGGTCCGGCGCGCGCTCAGCAGTGGGGCACCGCGTCGCCGGGGTGCGCGGCCCGGCAGCGGGCGAGCGCGGCCTCCGCCGCCGCGCCCGGCCGGACCGCAGCGGCCGCCGCCGCGGCGCGGGCCTGCGCGCCACGCCCCGAGGGAGGCGTGCCGATCTCGAGGAGGAAGCCGGCCTCGAGGGCGATCCCGAGGGCGACGAGGGCGACGGCCTTGGCGAGGGCGAACGGCTTCATGGGGGCTCTCCTTCTGCGAGAGCCCTACGCCGCGGCCGCGGGGCTATTTCACCCGTCGGACTCGAGGTCCTTGCGGAGCGCCTGGCGCTGCTCGGCGTCGAGCGCGGTCTCGACGCCCAGCGCCGGCAGGTCGCAGCCGACCGCCACCGGCACGCTGCCCTTCACGTCGAACTTGAGGTACTGCACCGACGAGAGGCGGTCCTCGCCCACCTGGCGCGGATCGAAGGTGGGACGGATCTTCTCCCCGGCCTCCGTCCGGAGGTACAGGTGGCCGGGGAGCGGCAGCCACTCGCGGAGCCTGCGGTCGCGCTCCTCGGGATCGGGGATCTCGATGAGGAGGGTGACCCCCAGCTCGCCCTTGCCGCCCAGCAGCTCGTTGTAGGTCTCCAGCTCGTGCCGGATGTCGTCGTCGCGGATCATCCGCTCCGCCCGCACCATCTCCTGGATCTGGTAGCGGATGGTCGCGGAGTTCTCGAAGAGGAAGGTGAGGGCGCCGGCGTGGACGCGGCGGAGCCGCTTGGCCTCCAGGACCTGGGGACGGATCTCCTCGCGCGAGCGCTCGTAGAGCGACAGGTCGAGGATCTCCTCGCGGCGGACCGGTCTCATCCCTCCACCTCCCCGGCGAAGCCGTCCTGGCGGTAGGCCCGGGCCAGCACCTGCACCGGGTGGAGCGGCCTCGTCCCCGCGTGCTGCTGGAACTGCAGCGCGGCCAGCGGGCAATCGGTGACCCAGGTGACGGCCTCCGCCGCCTTCATCCCCTCGAACGCCTTCCTGCCGACGCGCTGCGACGCCTCGAACCCCTCGACGGTCATGGCGAAGGTGCCGTCGTGCCCGCAGCACTCCATCACCGTCGCCGCGATGGTGACGCCCGGGATCTTGCGGAGCAGGTCGCGCCCCTTGAACCCGATGGCCTGCGCCCGCAGGTGGCAGGGGGCGTGGTAGGCGATCTTCCCGCCCGGCGGCGAGGACTTGAAGTCCTGGTTGAAGCGCGGCTCGTTGCGGATCGACCAGAGGAACTCCGAGACGTCCATCACCGCGGCGGCGAGCGTCTCGGCGCGGGCGCGGTCGGCGCCCTCGAGCAGGTGCGGCCACTCCCGGCGCATCATCATCGAGCAGGTGGGGTTGACCACCAGGACCTTGGCCCCCTTCTCCACGAAGGGCAGGAGCAGGTCGAGGTCGCGGTGCGCCTGGACGCGCAGGGCGGCGAGGTCTCCGTGCTCCCAGGCCGGCATCCCGCAGCAAGCCAGCCCGCGGACGATCCGGGCGTCCACGCCGCAGGCGCGCAGCACCGCCAGCGCGTCCCGGCCCAGGGCATGCGCGTTGTGCTGCACGAAGCAGGTCTGGAAGAGGACGGCCTCGCCCCCGGGCTCGGCGCGGACGAACCCCTCGCGCTCCGCCCAGGCGTCGAAGGGCTCGCGCTCGAAGTCGGGCAGGAGCTTGTCGCGGTGGATCCCGGCGACCTTCTCCAGGAGCACGCGCGCCGGGCGCAGCCGGTTGGCGACGTTGGCGAACCCGAGGCTCAGGCGCGCCATGCGCGCGGCGCCGTCGGGATCGTTGAGGACGCGCTGCCGGAGGGTGCGGCGCTTGCCCCGCTGGCGGACGCCGCGCCAGCGGTGGACGAGCTTGGGGAAGTCGAGCTGGAACGCGTGGCCGTCACGCGGCGTGTAGGGGCACTGCACCTCGCAGAGCTTGCACTGGAAGCAGGCGTCCATGACGCGCGCCTCGTCCTCGCGCGTGATGCGCCGGACGTCGCCCTCGTGCCGGTGGTCGACGAGGTCGAAGAGGACCGGGAAGCTGTCGCAGTACTTGAAGCACATGCGGCAGCCGGAGCAGATCTCGAAGGCACGGCGCACCTCGCCGTCGAGGAGCGCGGGGTCCCAGTACCGCGGGTCCGAGGGGTCGTAGGTGAGGCCCGGCGTGGGGTGGTACGAGATGTTGCTGCTCTCGGGCGTGGTCATGGGCATTTCTCGCCGGGGGACCTTCCGCCCCCCGGGTCGGTCTCGCTGGGGGGCGCTGCGCCCCCCAGACCCGTGGATCGCCGCGGGCGCTAGGTGATCGTCTTCAGCATCTTGTCGAAGCGGCCCGCGTGCGACTTCTCCGCCTTGGCGAGCGTCTCGAACCAGTCGGCGACCTCCCGGAACCCCTCGTCGCGCGCGGTCTTCGCCATGCCCGGGTACATGTCGGTGTACTCGTGCGTCTCGCCGGCGATGGCCGCCTTCAGGTTCGCCGAGGTGTCGCCGATGGGCAGGCCCGTCGCCGGGTCGCCGACGACCTTCAGGAAGTCCAGGTGCCCGTGGGCGTGGCCCGTCTCGCCCTCGGCCGTCTCGCGGAAGTTCATCGCGACCTCGGGGTAGCCCTCCACGTCGGCGACCTTCGCGAAGTACAGGTAGCGCCGGTTCGCCTGCGACTCGCCTGCGAAGGCGTCCTTCAGGTTCTTCTCGGTCTTGCTTCCCTTGAGCTGGGCCATCTTCCGTCCTCTCCTGTGTTCACGATGGGTGATCGCTTCGCCACCGGGCGCCTGGCGGCGGCCGCTCGACGGGCGCTCCGCTGGGCGCGTTTCCCATTTGGGCGCCGACCGGGGTGAATTGCATCGCCCCGGTTGGGTCCGCGACGCAGAAGCGCTCCTCACCCGCCGTGCGGGCGGCCCCGCCCGCGACCGCGGGCTCCCTCCCCTCGTACCTCGCGCCTCGCGCCCACGCCGCCGTGCCGCCGCCGCGAAGCGAGAGCACGCCGGCCGCTCGACCAGGCCGTCCCAGGCGCGGGCGAAGCTGGCCGCCAGGCCGGGCACGGCCGCCGCCTAGATGTTCTGCGACAGGATCAGGTGCACGTACTGGGCGCGCTCGAATGCCGCCGGGTCCTGCGTCCCCCGCTGCGACAGCGTCCCGCGGACGTCCTCGAGCGTCGACGCGCCCCGCCGGTCCATCCACTCCTCCATCCCGGCGAGCACCTTGCCGAGGTAGGGGATCCCGTTCTTCACCAGGGTGGACGCGAGCTGCACCACCTGGGCGCCCGCCAGGATCTGCTTGAGCGCGCCCGGTGCGTCGTAGACGCCGGTCGAGGCCGCGAGGTGCGCCTTCACCCGGCCGTGGAGGAGCGCGATCCAGCGGAGCGACAGCAGCATCTCCGAGGGGTGCGACATGGTCATCGACGGCACCGCCGCCATCTTCTCCAGCGAGATGTCCGGCTGGAGGAACCGGTTGAAGAGGACCAGGCCGCCGACGCCGAGCGCGTCCACCTGCGCCACGAAGCTCGCGATCGACGTGAAGAAGGGCGAGAGCTTCACCGCGATGGGGATGCGCAGCGCCTGCTTCACGGCCGCGACCACGTCGAGGTACCGCTTCTCGACCTCGCCGGCGGAGACGGCCGGGTCGGCCTCCACCGAGTACAGGTTCAGCTCGATCGCGTCCGCCCCGGCCTGCTCGATGTCGCGCGCATACTCGGTCCAGCTCCCCGGCGCCGAGCAGTTGAGCGACGCGATCACCGGGATCTCCAGCGCCTTCTTGGCGCGCTCCACCAGCGAGAGGTACTCGTGCGGCCCCACCCGCTGCGGCGGGAAGTAGGTGCGCGCCTCGGGGTTCGACTCGGCGCCCCGGGCCAGCTCCTCCTCCAGCGCCGTGTTGGCGGCCTCGATCTGCTCCTCGAAGAGCGAGCGGAGCACCACCGCCCCGGCGCCGTAGCCTTCCGCCATCTCGAGGTTCTCGAGGCGGTTGGAGAGCGCGGAGCTGGCGAGGACGAGCGGACTCGGCAGCTGGAGCCCGAGGTACTCGGTGACCAGTTCGGCCATGGCATCTCCCGGCACGGGTGGCGGCTGTGGCGGTCATACCCGGGCGAGCGTTCGGATGCCAAACGAAAGTGCGCCCTCCGCTCACCGCTTGGCGGGCGGGCGCACGGTGAGGACCGGGCAGCTGGCACGGCGCACCACCCGCTCGGCGATCGAGCCCATCAGCGCGTGCTCGAGCCCGGTGCGCCCGTGCGTGCCCATCACCACCAGGTCGATGGCGTTCGCCTTCGCGAACGCGACGATCTCGGCGGCGGGCTCGCCCACCGCCCTGGCCACCTCGACCCCCGCGCAGCCGCGCCCCTCCGCCTCCCGCTTCCACTCGTCGAGGTGGCGCGCGGCCTGCGCGGCGAGCTCGTCCATCATCTTCGGGCTCGCCACCACCGAGCCGTCCGGGAAGGTGTAGCCGGGGATCGGGTAGGCGTGAAGGAGCACCAGACGGGCGCCGAGGCGCTTGGCGAGGTCGCAGGCGGTGTCCATCGCCACGCGCGCCGTGTCCGAGAAGTCGATGGGGCAGCAGATGCGCTTCCAGTCCGCGTTCGGCATGGCGCCCTCCCCTCTCCCGGCCGGCTCGATCGCCCCGGCCCGGATCGAGCATAACGCCGCCGCGGGACTTCGTGCTGGGAGGCGGGCGTTCCTTGGAGGGGCGCCGGCCCCTCAGCTGCGGCGCGAGCCGGACCGGTCGCGGCGCGCGTCCGAGACGAAGGAGCCGATCTCCTCGATCGCACGCCGGAAGAACGCCTCGAACCGGCCGATCTCGTCGTCGCTGCTCGGTGCGACGTCCATGGCCCAGTCGCCGCGGGCGAGCCGCTGCGGCAGATCCTCCAGCGCCCGCGAGATCCGCGCCAGCCGCTCGAAGACGAGCACCTCGAGGAGGAAGACCAGCAACGCCGCCAGGCCGGCCGCCAGCATGGCGACGACCACCAGGACGCGCCCGCGCACCTCCCCGGCGCCGGCCGAGAGCGCCGTCACGTCGTGGAGCACGACGACCGCGCCGATCTTCTCCCCCCCCTCGCGGAGCGGGAACAGGCCGCGCACCAGCGTCCTGCCGCCCGCCTGGCGCCGGCCGAGGAGCATGGGGGCGTCCGGCACGTCCGACAGCCGGCCGAGGCCGTCCAGCACCGCCTCGTCGCCGGTGGTGGTCTGCACCGCCAGCAGGTCCGGCCGCGCGTCCCAGCGCGGCCCCGCCCCGAGCGCCCAGCTCCACGCCTGCCGGTCGAGCCGCTCCTTGACGAGGAGCAGCCCGTAGTCGTCGCCGGTGGACTCCTTCATGCGCGCGAGGACGGTGTGCACGTCCTCGCCCAGCTCCAGGTACCCGATGGTGCGCCCCGCGCGCAGCCACGGCCGGACGACCCGCAGCGCGTAGGCGGTCCGCCCCAGCTCGCTCCCCCTGGTCTCCGATCCGGTCGCGGCCGCACGGACGACCAGCTTCCGCGGGAAGGAGTCGCCGTGGAGCTCCGGGCGGTGCACGCGCAGGAACACGCCCCGCGGCGGATCGGGGTCGTGGAAGTACCAGTGGGTGATCCCGCGCCCGCGGAGCGACGCGAAGACGGGCTCCGCGGCGGCCAGCAGCGCGGCGCGGTCGCGCGCCTCGAACGCCGCCACGTACCGGTCGTCGGCGGAGAGGGCGTCGAGCACCGCGGCGAGCCGCTCCGCGTCGCGCGCCTGGTACTGCTCCAGCAGGCGCGCCGCCTCCTCCACCTCCGCGCCCGCCGCGACCTCGATGGCCCGCTCGTGGACGAAGCGCAGCAGCACGGCGGTGACCGCCGCGATGAGGGCGAGGCCGGCGAGGAGGGCGGCGATGAGCTTCAGCCGGATGGTGACCCGCACCGCTCCGGTCTACCACGGACACCCGGCCGGCGGACCGGCCGCGCCCGGAGTCCTCCCGCGGTCCCCGGGTGCGCGTCGGCAGGACTGCCGGGCCGGCCGGTTCGCTCCGGCGCGCTCGCCCTGTGCGCGGATGCGCAGCCGCGGTGCGGCGAGGCGCCGCGGCCGCTCGGACCGCGCCAGCGCCCCCCCATTGAGCCGATTCCGCACGGGCGCCTGCGCCCCGCTCCGGGCGTGCCTATCTCTCGGGCGTTCCCCGCCGTCGAGAAGGAGACGCGGCATGATCCCGGACCCGATCCACCGGTATCTCGAGCAGCACCACCTCCCCTACGAGCACCTCGTCCACGGGCGCGCGGTGCCCGCGCAGCGGCTCGCCGCGGCGGAGCACGTGCCCGGCGATCGCGTCGCGAAGCCGGTGGTGGTCTCGGTCGACGGCGCGCTGGCGCTCGCGGTGGTGAGCGCGACGCACCGGGTGGACCTCGACGCGCTCCGGCGCGCGTCCGGCGCCTCCCTCGTCGAGCTGGTGCCCGAGTCCGCCTTCGCCGACCGATTCGAGCCTTGCGAGGCCGGCGCGGAGCCCGCGCTCGGGTTCTTCGGCCTGCCGCTCTTCGTCGACGCCTCGCTGGTCCACGAACCTTGGATCCTGATGCGCGCAGGAACGCACGAGGACGCGATCCGGGTCGACACGCGCGCCTGGATGGACTCCGAGCACGCGCGCGTCGTCCCGGCGCTGGGAGCGGCGCGGGCGTGACCGGGGCCGCGCTCGCGAAGCCCTACCTCGGCCTCCCCGCCCCCTGGCTGGTCGCGCACCGCGGCGGCGCGGCGCTGGCGCCGGAGAACACCCTCGAGGCGTTCGAGCGCGGCGCCTCGCTGGGCGCCGACGCGATCGAGACGGACGTCCGCCTCACGGCCGACGGCGTGGTGGTGGCCTTCCACGACGAGGACACCCGGCGGCTGACCGGCGTGGCCGGAACGGTCGAGGGGCGCACCCTCGCCGAGCTCCGGACGCTCGACGCGGCCTGGTCCTTCTCGCCGGACGGCGGCGGCACCTTCCCGCTGCGGGGCCGCGGCCTCCGCATCCCGACCCTGGCCGAAGCGCTCCGCCGCTTCCCCGGGATGCGCTTCAACATCGAGGCGAAGTCGCCCGACGCCCGCCTCGCCTCGGCCCTGGTCCGCGCCGTGCGCGACGCAGCGGCGGAGGCGCGCGTGTGCCTCGGCTCCACCGACGACGCGCAGGGCGAGCTGATCCGCCGGCTCCTCCCCGACGCCTGCCATTTCCTCCCGGAGCGGGCCGCGACCTGCCACGTCTTCGCGGCGAAGGGACGCCCGCTCGCGGAGGCCTGCCCCGAGGGCTGGGACCTCGCCGACCTGCCGCTCCGCACCGAGGCCGGGCTCGAGATCGTGGACGCCGCGGTGGTCCGCTGGTTCCATGCGCGCGGCATGGCGGTCCACGTCTGGACCGTGGACGACGAGGCCGACATGCGGGCCGTGCTCGGCGCGGGCGTGGACGGGATCATGACCGACCGTCCCGACCTGCTCGCGCAGGTCATGGGACGGGCCTGACGGCCCGCCGCGCGGTCACGCGGCGCGGGCGCGGGCCCCCCGG
>DATIWK010000136.1:0-6933 GCA_035519395.1 Anaeromyxobacteraceae bacterium
GCGTAGGGCGAGGCGGATGAGCCTCGCTCGGAGCGACCCGGGGGTCTGGGGGGGCGAGACGCCCCCCCAGCAAGATCGGAGGGCACCATGGCGGAGAAGGTTCGGTCCGAGGACCGCGGCCACGTCCGCGTCGTCACGATCGACAACCCCGCCAAGCGGAACGCGCTCGACTTCCGGGCGCTGGAGGAGCTCGTGGATGCCTGCGCGGCCGCCGCGCGGGACGCGGTGCGCTGCCTGCTCCTGCGCGGCTCGGGCGAGAGCGCCTTCTCCTCGGGGTTCGACCTCGCCGAGATCGCCAGCACCAATGCGCGCGGCGAGCGGCCCGACGAGGCGGTGGAGCGCACCGCGGACGCGCTCGCCGCGGTGCCCTGTCCCACCATCGCCTTCCTGAACGGCTCCGCCTTCGGGGGCGGGCTGGAGATCGCCGCCACCTGCGATCTGCGCGTGGCGCGCGAGGGCGTCTCCCTGGCGATGACGCCGGCGAAGCTCGGCGTCGTCTACCCCGAGGGCGGGCTGCGCCGCTTCCTCGACCTCGTCGGCGCGGCGCGCACCCGCGAGCTGTTCCTCACCGGCCGGCCCATCGCCGGCGAGACGGCGCACGCCTGGGGGCTGGTGAACTCGGTCTTCCCGGCGGCGAGCGCCGAGGCGGCCGCGCTCGCGCTCGCGGAGGACATCGCCGCGAACGCGCCGCTGGCGGTCCAGGGGATGAAGCGGATCCTGCAGCTCCTCGAGGCGGCGCACGAGCGCGGGCTGGCACCTGAGGAGCGGCGGGAGATCGCCGAGCTGCGGCGCCGCGCCTTCGAGAGCGAGGACATCCGCGAGGGCCGGCAGGCGTTCGAGGCTCGCCGGGCGGCGCGGTTCTCGGGAAGGTAGCGGGGGTCGCGCCGGGACGGGAGCCTCCGGGGCCACTCCCTCAGCGGAGCAAGAGCCACCCCACCGCGAAGCCGAGCGCCGTCCCCAGGGCGAGCGCCCCCACGCCGGCGAGGGCCACGGCGCGGACCGCCCGCCCCGACGCGTGCCGGGGCGCTGGACGCCCCGCCGCCAGCGCCGCCATCTCCTGCGGCGCCAGCGCCACCGTGGGCTCGGGCGCGCGGGCCCCCGCGCTGCGAGGCGCCGGCGTGCGCGGTCCGGCGGGCAGCGGCGGCGCGCCCGGTGCGACGCGCGCCTCCTCCGGCGAGACGGCGATGTCGTAGTCGCCGATCTGGACGACGTCTCCCTCGCGCAGCCGGCGGCGCCCCTCGATGGGATCGCCGTTCACCCGCGTGCCCGTGAGGCTGCCCAGGTCCTCGACCGTGACCCCGCCCCCGGCGCGGAGGAAGCGGGCATGGCGCCGGGAGACGTTGCGGGCGGCGAGGCGGAAGGTGACGCCCGAGGGCCCGCGCCCCACCGTGATCTCGTCCGCCGCGAAGGGAAGGACGGAGCGGGTTCCGGACTCGTCCTCGATGACGAGCTTCATCGGGCCGCCTACTTCGCCGCCTTGGCGCGCCTGTCCGGCGAGAGCGGCGCGAGCCGCCGCGAGAACCGGGTGCCGTCCCGCTCCGGGAGGACGACGAACTGGTCCATCTCGTAGCCGGCGAGCGCCAGGTCGATGCGGTGGCGCTCGTCCAGGCGCTGGCCGGCGATGGTGGCCGGCGTGACGCCGATCTTCCGGTCGTCGATCCGCACCTCCGCGCCCGACGGCACGCTCTCGACGACCAGCGCCCCGACGGAGGAACGCAGGGCGAAGTCCTCGCGCCGCACCAGCAGGCCGGCCGCCGGCTCCAGCGCGCGCGCCTCGGCGCGGACCGCCGCGCCGCTCACCTGCACCTCGTGGCGCCGGGACAGGAACACGTTGTCGAGGACGGCCGGCGTCCTCTGCCCGGTGGGCGCGCCGTCGAGGGCCACCTCGGCTCCGGGCGGCGAGGAGGTCACCACCAGCACGCCGGGGCGGAGCCACGGCTGCGCGTAGTGGACCGCGGCGCCGGCGGCACCGGCGAGGGCGAGGGCCAGCAGGAGGGCGGTGGAGAGGCGGACGCCGCGGACCTGGGGAGGGCGGGGGGCCGGGGCGTAGCGCGGCCGGGCGGGCCCCGCCGCGGCGGGCGCCGGCGTCGGCGCGGGCGAGACGGGCGCGGGCAGCGGCGTGGTCGCGGGTGCGCCGGTCAGCGCCTGGTACTGCGAGTGCTGCTGCGCGGCCGCGTTGGCCAGCACCTTCATGATGAGCGGGTCGTGGGCGCGCGCCGACCGCATCTTCCCGATCTTCTCGGCGAAGACCTGCTTCATCTGGCTGCCGAGCAGCTCCTGGATGGACGAGTGGGGCGTGGGGAAGAGCACGTCCACGAGCGCGTCGGCGAAGGACTTCGCGTCGGGGAACCGCTTGGCCGGGTCGTAGGAGAGCGCCCGCACCACGATGGTGTCGATCTCCTTGGGGAGGCGCGGGTCGACGGCGGTGGGCGGGACCACCTTGGCCTTGCGCGAGGCCACGAGCGACTCGACGTCCGTCGACTTGGGGAACGGCTTCTGCTTGGCGAGCAGCTCGTAGAGGAGGATGCCCGCCGCGAAGATGTCCACCCGGTGATCCCACCGCTGCTCGAGCGAGGCCTGCTCGGGGGCGACGTACCCGAGCTTCCCCATCAGCATGCCCTCCTTGTAGTTGGAGAGCATCTTGGTCGAGGCGCGGGCGATGCCGAAGTCGAGCAGCTTGACCTCGCCTTCCCACGACACCAGCGCGTTGTCCGGCGACACGTCGCAGTGGACGATGGCGAGCGGGTTCCCCGCCGCGTCGCTCCGCTTGTGGGCGTAGTCGAGCCCCTGCAGGAGCTGCAGCACCATGAAGATCGACTGCTCGGGGGAGATGGGCGCGCCGGCGCGCGCGAAGGCGAGCATCATCTCCTTCATGGAGACGCCGTTCACCAGCTCCATCGAGATGAAGTAGTCGCCGTTGATGATCCCGCACTCGTAGATCTGGGCGATGTTGTTGTGGGTGAGCTGGACGGTGAGCTTCGCCTCGCGGACCAGCATGTCGATGAAGCCCTGCTCCCGCGCGCGCGCGGGCAGGATGCGCTTCACCACCAGCTCCTTCTCGAAGCCGCCGGCGCCGGGGACGCGCGCGCGGTAGATCTCCGCCATGCCGCCCACCGCCAGGCGCTGGAGCAGGAAGAACTTCCCGAAGACGTGCGGCTTGAACTCGGCCTGCGTCGCGGGATGGGGGGCGGCCTCGGCCACGGGGCGATGTTAGCCCGGCACACGAGGGGACGCCAAGGACGGCCGGCGGGAAAGGGCGGCGGGCGAGCCGGACCGGCGGCGCCCGCGCCGCGATGGGCGGGTCGTTTCGGGTCGTTTCCGAACCGGGGCCGGGCCGCTAGGTTCGGGGCATGCCCGCCACCGAACGCGACACCCTGGCCGCCCGCGTGGTCGACGCCGCGGCCGACGGCATCCTCTACTCCGATCGCGAGGGGATCATCCGGCTCTGGAACCGCGGCTGCGAGGCGCTCTTCGGCTGGACCGCGGACGAGGCGCTGGGGCGGTCGATGGACCTCATCATCCCGGAGCGGCTCCGCGGACGCCACTGGGACGGCTGGAAGACGGTGATGGAGACCGGCGTCACGCGCTACGGCAAGGACGTGCTGGCGGTCCCCGCGGCGCGCAAGGACGGGTCGCAGCTCTCCATCGAGTTCACCATCGCGCTGCACCGGGACGCCGCGGGGCGCGTCGAGGCGGCGTCGGCGGTGATCCGCGACGTGACCGCGCGGTGGCAGAAGGACAAGGAGCTGCGACTTCGCGTCAAGGAGCTGGAGGGGAAGCTGGCCGGGCGGTGAGGCGTCCGCGGGGGGCGCACCGGCCGGAGCGCCCGGGGCCGGCGGCTACCGCGCGGCGAGCCCGCAGCGCGCCCGCCACAGCGCCTCGAGGGCGTCCGCGTCGAGCGCGGCGTAGCCCATCGACGCCGAGCGCTCCTCCGGGGTCGCGCGGGTCCCCTCCGCCCAGGTCCGGCGCAGCCACTCGCCCGCCCGCGTCGAGCGCCACCAGGGCCCGTCGCCGGCGAGGCGCGCCAGGTGCGCCTCGAGCTGCGCCGCGAGCAGCTCCGCGCGCAGCTCCTCCGCGGCGCGCAGCAGCGGGTCCGGATCGAGACGGACGGCGGGCGCCAGCTCCTCGTCCGCGTGACCGAAGGCGCGCTCCGAGACGGCGCGCCAGATCTCCGCGGCGCGGGCGGGCTCGCGCGCGCGCCGGATCTCGAACAGCACGCGGGCGGCCGCGCCGCGCACCGCCTGGAGCCGGCGGGCCGCGGCGGCGCGGACCGTCTCGCGGAGGCGGTCGCCCTCGACGCCGTGTGTGGACAGCCACTCCGGCGAGGCCGTCACCCCCTCGGCCAGCAGGGCCCAGGAGGCGGAGAGCGCCGGCGGACCCAGCCGGCGGAACTCGAGCTGCGGCACGGTCGCGTGGGCGTAGGCCTCTGCGGCGCCCAGCTCGTGGAGCAACGCAGCCGCGGCGTCGAGCCCCGGGGAAGGGACGAGGGAGAGGCGCACGTCCCCGGGGACGTCGACGGGCACGGCGAGCGGGCGCCCGATCTTCCCGGGACGGGCGTCGGCGTCGAGGACGATGGGGTGATCGCCCCGCAGCTCGAGGCCGAGGCCCCCCAGCACGGCGGTGGCGTCGGCCACGGCGCGCGCGGCCGGAAAGGCATCGGCGAGCGCCATGGGCCGGAGCAGGCGCGGCAGGTCGCGGGTGCGCAGCGCGGTGAAGGAGAGCGACAGCTCGCGCCGCGCGAGATCGTCGAGGACGGCACCGTGGAGCTCCTCGGTCCGGGCGAGGACGCGGTCCGCGAGCGCCGCGAGCGCGTCGGGAGACGCGCCGCGCAGGTCGGCCGCGAGCGCCAGGGTCCCGTCCCAGCCGAGCGTCCGCACCGCGGCCGCGAGCCGCTCGTCGCGGGCCGCGGCGAGCGGAAGGAGCCTGGCGGCGGCCTGGCCGGCCGCCGACGCGATCGACGCGCGGCGGAGCGCGTCGGGTTCGGCGGCGAGGAGCGCGGTCGCATCGCGCAGCGGGACGCTCTTGCGGTCCCAGGGGAACGTGGCCGCGGCGCGCGCCGCGGCGAGCTTGGCCGCGGGCTCGGCGATCTCGCGGGCCAGGATCTCGCCCGCCAGGTAGGACCGCAGCCAATCGAGCGCCCGGCGCTCCTCGCCCTGCGCGGCCGCGAGCGCCTGGCCGACGCGGACGAGCGCCTCCTTCGAGAGCACGCCCTCGCGCCCCTTCCAGGCGCCGGCCACGTCGAGCTTCTCGCCCGAGGTCCACGTCGCCCAGAGCGCGAGCCCCTGCGCCCGGAGCACCGCGTCGACCGCGCTGCGGATCTCGGCCAGCGTCGGCGCAGCGCGCGCCGGCGCCGGGGTGGCCGCCGCCCTCGGCGGGGTCGCGGCCGCAGGGGCGGGGAGGGCGGGCCCCGGGTCCTCGGGCGCGGAAGCGCCGGCGTCGTCCATCGCGTTCGGCTGCTGCGCGCGGGCGGGGCGAGCCGGAAGGGCGAGGGCGGCGAGGAGGGCCGCGGCGAGCAAGGCGGGAGCGGAGCGCGGGGCGGGGCGTGGCACGGCCGGCATCCTACAGCGCGCCGGCGCATCGGTATAAGCTCGGCGGCGATGCGCACCGAACGCGCCGCGAACGCGCGGGCCCGCGCCCGCCTCTCCGCGTTCACCCGCAGCTTCCTGGGCGGACGCGGATACGAGGAGGTCGAGACCCCCTGCCTCGTGCCCGCGCCGGGCATGGAGCCGCACATCGCGGCGTTCGAGGCGCCGTTCGTCTCCGACCGCGGGAGGCGGCGGCCGCTCTGGCTGCACTCCAGCCCCGAGTACGCGATGAAGCGGCTCCTCGCGGACGGCTGGCCGCGGGTCTTCCAGCTGGCGCGCGTCTTCCGGAACGGCGAGGTCTCCGCGACGCACAACCCGGAGTTCACGATGCTCGAGCTGTACCGGGCGGGCACGGACTACCGCGGGATCATGGAGGACCTGGAGGCGCTGGTCGAGGCCGCCGCACGGGCGCTGGCGCCCGGCGGCGCGGCGCGGGCGCGCCGCGGCTCCCGGGAGATCGATCTCGCCGCGCCGTTCGAGCGGCTCACGGTCGCGGACGCGTTCCGGCGCCACGCCGGGGTGGAGCTGGCCCCGTGCCTGGGCGACGCCGAGGCGCTGCGCCGGGCGGCGCGCGCCGCGGGCCACGACCCCGGTCCCGGCGGCGAGCCGTTCGACGACGTCTTCTTCCGCGTGATGCTCGACGCCGTCGAGCCGCGCCTGGGCCTGGAGCGCCCCACCTACCTGCTCGACTGGCCCGCCTCGATGGCAGCGCTCTCCCGGGTGAAGCAGGACGACCCGCGATGGGCGGAGCGGTTCGAGCTGTACGCCGGGGGGCTCGAGCTCGCGAACGGGTTCACCGAGCTCGACGACGCGGCGGAGCAGCGGCGGCGGCTCCTCGAGGAGCAGGAGCTGCGGCGCCGGCTGGGACGGCCGGTGTACCCGCTCGACGAGGCGTTCCTCGCGGCGGTGGACCGGCTGCCCGACGCGGGCGGGGTGGCGGTGGGGTTCGACCGCCTCCTCATGCTCCTCACCGGGGCGGAGGCGATCGAGGACGTGCTGCTCTTCCCGGCGCGCGACTTCCTGGGGTGAGCGACGGGGCGGGGGCGCACCCCCCCCCGTGCGCTCAGTGCTCGACCCGGTCCTCGGGCGCCGGCGGGCGAGGCGCCGCCCGGAGGGGCAGGTCGACGAAGAACGCAGCGCCCTCCCCCGGCTCGCTCTCCACGCGGATGGTCCCGCCGTGCGCCTCGACGATGCGGCGCACGATGTAGAGCCCGAGGCCGAGCCCGCCGTAGTTCCGCGACGACACCGCGCGCTCGAACCGCTCGAAGATCTGACGCTGGTCGGCGGCGGCGATGCCGATGCCCCGGTCCCGCACCTCGATGCAGGCGCGCTCGCCGTCGGCGGTGAA
>DATIWK010000137.1:0-5143 GCA_035519395.1 Anaeromyxobacteraceae bacterium
GGCCGCAACTCCAATCTGGCGCTCGGGTGGCGCTTATCGAGCCCCGGGCGCGACCTGCCGACCCGACCGCGACCCCGACCCCGACCACGACCACGACCGCGACCGCGACCACAACCCCGACCGCGACCCCGACCCCGACCCCGACCGCGACCCCGACCCCGACCGCGACCACGACCGCGACCGGAGACCTGGGACCGCAGACCGCGCCTACCCGGGCCCGGCCAGCGCGCGCAGCCCCTCGGCGAGCGGCGCGTGCAGGACCCCACGCTCCGTCACGATGGCCGTGACGAGCGCCGCGGGCGTCACGTCGAACGCCGGGTAGCGGGCCGGCACGCCCACGGGCGCGATGCGCTGGCCCGCGACGGTGACCACCTCGTCGCTGCTCCGCTCCTCGATGGGGATGTCGCCGCCCCGGCCGGTGGCGAGGTCGACCGTGGACCAGGGAGCGGCCACGTAGAAGGGGAGCCCGTGGTGGCGGGAGAGCACCGCCAGGGAGTAGGTGCCGATCTTGTTGGCCACGTCGCCGTTCGCGGCGATGCGGTCGGCGCCCACCACCACGCAGGCGATCTCGCCGCGCGCCATGAGCCACCCCGCCATCCCGTCGGTGAGGATCGTCACCGGGATGCCGTCGCGGTGCAGCTCCCAGGCGGTGAGCCGCGCGCCCTGGAAGAACGGGCGCGTCTCGTCCGCGTAGACCGAGATCGCGTTGCCGGACTCCCACGCGGCGCGCACCACCCCGAGGGCGGTGCCGTAGCCGGCGGTGGCGAGGGCGCCCGCGTTGCAATGGGTGAGGATCCGGGCGCGCGGCGGGATGAGCGGGGCCCCGAGCAGGCCGATGCGCCGGCAGGCGGCCTCGTCCTCGTCGCGGATGGCGTTCGCCTCCGCGAGCACGTCGCCGGCCGGGCGGCCGGCGAGGCGCGACATGCGGTTCACCGCCCAGGCGAGGTTCACGGCCGTGGGGCGCGCGCGCCCGAGGAGCTCCGCCGCGGCGCGCAGCTCCCCGGCTCCGGCGCCGCGCCGCGCCTCGACGGCGATCCCGTACGCCGCCGCCACGCCGATGGCGGGCGCGCCGCGCACCGCGAGGTCGCGGATGGCCTGCGCCACCTCGCCGGCGGTGGCGAGGTCGAGCCAGGTCTCCTCGGCGGGGAGCCGGCGCTGGTCGAGCACCCGCACCACGTCTCGCGCGGCGTCGTAGAGGACGGGGCGCAGCGGCTCGCGGCTCACGGCGCCCGCCTGCCCAGGCCGCCGAACAGCCGCAGGCCGAAGTAGATCGCGGCCAGGGCGAGCAGCGCCGCGGTGAGCCAGCGGCCGCCGGCGGCGGCGGACGCGGCGGTGAGCGCCGCGACCGCGAGCATCGCCCCGAGGAAGGCCCGCGACGGCCCCCCCGACGAACCCGCCCCCGCGGGGCCAGCGCCCCAGCCTGCCCAGCGCGACATGGCTCAGTCCCCGAGCTTCTTCCGGAGCAGCGCGTTGACCACGGCGGGGTTGCCCTTCCCCCGCATCTGCTTCATCACCTGGCCGACGAAGAACCCCATGAGGTTCTTCTTCCCGCCGCGGTACTTCTCCACCTCGCCCGGGCTCGCCGCGAGCACCTGGTCCACCGCCGCCTCGATGGCGCCCTCGTCCGACACCTGCGCCAGCCCCTTCGACTGGACCACCGCCTGCGGGTCGGCGCCGGTGCGGAAGACCTCCTCCACCACCTGCTTCGCGCCCGGGCCGCCGATGGTCCCGGCGTCGGCGAGCCGGAGCACCGCCGCGAGCCCGGCGGGCGTGAGCTTCCAGGCCGAGGGGGCGAGCCCGCTCTCGTTCGCTAGCCGCGCCACGTCGCCCACCAGCCAGTTCGCGACCTTCTTGGCCGACTCCGGCGCCCGGCCGTAGTCCTCGAGCGTGGCGTCGAAGAACGCCGCCACGGCGGCGTCGGCGGTGAGGAGCGCGGCGTCGTAGGGCGAGAGCCCGAGGTCGCGCTGGTAGCGTGCGGCCCGGGCCCTGGGCAGCTCGGGCAGCTCGCGCCGGATCCGCTCCACCAGGGCGGGGTCCACCACCACCGGCGGGAGGTCCGGCTCGGGGAAGTAGCGGTAGTCGTGCGCCTCCTCCTTGGAGCGCATCGAGCGCGTCTCGCCCTTCTGCGGATCGAAGAGGCGCGTCTCCTGATCGACCTTCCCGCCGGCCTCGATCACCTCCACCTGGCGGCGGATCTCGTACTCGACCGCCTGCCGGAGGAAGCGGAACGAGTTCATGTTCTTGATCTCGCAGCGCGTGCCGAGCGTCGTCGAGCCGCGCCGCATCACCGAGACGTTGGCGTCGCAGCGGAACGACCCCTCCTCGAGGTTCCCGTCGTTCACCCCGAGCGCCATCAGGATGGCGCGCAGCGACTTGAGGTACTCGACGCACTCGTCCACCGAGCGGAGGTCGGGCGCGGACACGATCTCCAGGAGCGGGACGCCGGCGCGGTTCAGGTCCACGCCCGAGCCGCCGTCGGCGGAGACGTCGTGCACGTTCTTGCCCGCGTCCTCCTCCATGTGGATGCGGACGAGCTGCACCGTCCGGTCCCGGCCGTCCACGGTGATGGGCACGCCGCCGCCCTGGCAGATGGGCGCCTCGAACTGCGAGATCTGGTAGCCCTTGGGGAGGTCCGGGTAGAAGTAGTTCTTCCGCGCCCAGACGCTCCTCGGCTGGACGGCGCAGCCGAGCGCCAGCCCGGTCCGGACCGCCAGCTCGACCACCCGGGCGTTGAGCGCCGGGAGCGCGCCCGGCATCGCCAGGCACACCGGGCAGACGTGGGTGTTGGGCTGGCCGCCGAAGGCGGTGGAGCAGCCGCAGAAGATCTTCGAGCGGGTGAGCAGCTGGGCGTGGACCTCGAGGCCCATCACCGGCTGGAAATCGGAGACCGGCATCTAGCGCACCATCCTCTGCGCCGGGGGCGCCTGGCCGGGCGCGGGCGGCAGCGCCGCCTTCCAGCGCGCGTCGCTCGGCCAGAGCGTGAGCAGCGCGATCACGTCGAGCGCGAACACGCCCAGGAGCCGGCCGTCGCCCGTCATGATGTAGGCGACCAGCGGGAAGAGGATCGCCGCCTCGCAGAGCGCCCACGCCAGCGAGAGCCGCGCGAAGGCGGTCGCCTCCGGGCCGGTCCTGGAGAGCGGGATGCGGCCGGGCAGCACGCGCGAGAGCGCGATGTCGAAGGCGCTGACCGCGATCGCGATCCAGAAGAGCACGGCCCGCAGCTCGGGCGCGCCGCCGGCCCACTGCTTCGCGACGGCCACCGCCAGGAAGGCGAAGGGGACCACCAGCAGCCCCACGAAGACGACCTGTGCGGCGCGGCGCGGCACCGGTCACTCCGGGAGCGGCGGGGACGGGAGCGGCCCGGTCTCCCGCTCGAGCGCGCGCGCCGCGCGGAGCAGCGTCGCCTCGTCGAAGGGCCGCCCCAGGAGCTGGAGCCCCACCGGCAGGCCGCCGTGGAGCCCGCACGGCACCGACAGGCCGGGGAGGGCGGCGAGGTTGCAGGTGATGGTGTAGACGTCGGCCAGGTACATCTGCAGCGGGTCCTCCACCTTCTCGCCGAGCCGGAACGCCACCGACGGCGCCACCGGTCCCGCCACCAGGTCGCAGCGCTGGAAGGCGGCGTCGAAGTCGCGGCGGATCAGGGTGCGGACCTTCTGCGCCCGCGCGTAGTACGCCTCGTAGTAGCCGGCGGAGAGGGCGTAGGTGCCGAGCATGATGCGGCGCTTCGGCTCCGGCCCGAAGCCACGGTCGCGCGACTCGCCGTACATCTCCCGGAGGCCGCGCGCTTCCCGCGCGCGCAGCCCGTAGCGCACGCCGTCGTAGCGGGCCAGGTTGGACGACGCCTCGGCGGTGGCGACGAGGTAGTACGCGGCGATGCCGTAGCGGGAGTGCGGGAGGGTGACGTCGACCAGGGTGGCGCCGAGCTTCCGGTAGGTCTCGAGCGCGGCGCGGACCGCCTTCGCCACGCCGGGGTCGAGCCCCTCGCCCTCCAGCCACTCCCGCGGCACGCCGACCCGCAGCCCCGCCGCGCCGCCCTCCAGCCCGCCCAGGTAGTCGCCGACCGGACGCCGCGAGGAGGTCATGTCCTGCGGATCGTGGCCGGCGATGACCCCGAGCAGCGCCGCCGCGTCCCAGACCTCTCGCCCGAGCGTGCCGACCTGGTCGAGCGAGGAGGCGAAGGCGATGACGCCGTGGCGTGAGACGCGGCCGTAGGTGGGCTTGAGCCCGACCACGCCGCAGAACGAGGCGGGGAGCCGGATCGACCCGCCCGTGTCGGTGCCGAGCGTGCCGTGCACCTGGCGCGCCGCCAGGGCCGCGGCGCTGCCGCCGGAGCTGCCGCCCGGGGTGCGGGAGAGGTCCCAGGGATTGTGGCAGGGCTTGTAGGCCGAGTGCTCGTTGGACGAGCCCATGGCGAACTCGTCCATGTTGAGCTTGCCGACGATCACCGCGCCGGCCCGCTCCAGCCGCTCGACGGCCGTCGCGTCGTAGGGGGGGAGGAAGCCCTCCAGGATGCGCGACCCGGCGGTGGTGGGGATGCCGCGGGTGAGGAAGAGGTCCTTCACGGCGACGGGGACGCCGTCCACCGGCGAGCGGCGCTCGCCCCGCGCGGCGCGCGCGTCCGACTCCGCCGCCCGCGCCCGTGCCCGCTCCGGGACGACGGCCAGGAACGCGCCCACCCGCCCGTCGGTGGCCTCGATCCGCGCCAGCGCCGCGCCGACGAGGTCGCGCGAGGAGACCTGTCCCGCCGCGAGCCGCGCGCTCGCCTCGCGCAGGGACAGCGCCGTGGCCTGCGTCGCCGCGCTCACTCGATGATCCTCGGCACCTTGAACCAGGTTGCCTCGCGCGCCGGCGCGTTGGCGAGCGCCTCCTCGGGCGAGAGGCAGGGCAGCACCGCGTCCTCGCGGAGCGGCGCCGCCTCGCCGGCCGCGAGCGCGTGCGTCATCGGCTCCACGCCCGAGACGTCGAGCGCCTCGAGCTGCTCCACGTACCCGAGGATCGCGGACAGCTGCTCGGCGAACCGCTGCTCCTCGTCGGCGGAGAGCTTCAGCCGGGCGAGCTGCGCGATGCGCCGGACCTCCTCGACCGACAGCGCCATCTAGACCGGCTTCCCCGTCTCCGGCTTGAACCAGTTGAGGATCGCGCT
>DATIWK010000138.1:0-8295 GCA_035519395.1 Anaeromyxobacteraceae bacterium
TCGCCGCGGCAGCTCCTCCGCCGGATCGCCGCGCGCGCCCGGGGCATGGGGTTCCGGCCGCGCTTCGGCTCCGAGTACGAGTACTTCGTGTTCCGCGAGACGCCGCAGTCGCTGCGGGAGAAGGGGTTCCGGGACCTCGCCACGCTCACCCCCGGCATGTTCGGCTATTCCTGGCTGCGCAGCTCCGCGAACTCGGGCCTCGTCCACGCCATCATCGACGGCTGCAACGCCTTCGGCGTGCCGGTGGAGGGCATGCACACCGAGACCGGTCCGGGCGTCTACGAGACCGCCGTGGTGTACGACGACCTGGAGCGCGCCGCCGACCAGTCGGCGCTCTTCAAGACCGCGGTGAAGGAGATCTGCGCGCGCCACGGCCTCGTCGCCTGCTTCATGGCCAAGTGGAACGCGGCGCTGCCCGGCTGCTCGGGGCACGTCCACCAGTCGCTCTGGGACCTGGCCGGCGCGTCGAACCGCTTCCACGACCCGCGCGCGCCCGGCGGCGGGAGCGACCTGCTGCGCTGGTACGTCGGCGGGCAGGTGGCGCTCATGCCCGAGCTGACCGCGCTCTACTGGCCGAACGTCAACAGCTACAAGCGGTCGGTCGAGAACACCTGGGCGCCGACGGCGGCGACCTGGGGGCGCGAGAACCGCACCTGCGCCATCCGCGTCATCGGCGACGGCCCGAAGTCGATGCGCGTCGAGTACCGGCAGCTCGGCGCCGACATGAACCCGTACCTGGGCATGGCCGCCTCGCTCGCGGCCGGCCTGTGGGGGATCGAGAACCGCGTCGAGCCCCCGCCTCCGGTGGACGGGAATGCGTACCAGGCCACGGACGCCGCGGCGCTGCCGCGGAGCCTCAAGGACGCGGTCGAGCTGCTGCGCCGCTCCGAGCGGGCGCGCGCGCTGCTGGGCGAGGAGTTCGTGGACCACTACCTGCGCACCCGCGACTGGGAGGTCCGCCAGTTCGAGCGGGCGGTGACCACCTGGGAGCTGGAGCGCTACCTCGAGCTCGCCTGAGGCGCGGATCGCATGGCCTACTTCGACCTGCCCGACGCGCCCGGCGTGACCGAGATGTCGTGGCCGACCCGCGTCGTCCTCGGGCCCGGCGCCCTGGCGCGCCTCCCGGCGCAGCTCGAGCGGCTGGGCGTCCGGCGGCCGCTGGTGGTGACCGACGGCGGGGTGGTGCGGGGCGGGATCGCGGCGCGCGTGTACGGCGTGCTGGAGAGGGCGGACGTCGCGTTCGCCCGCTTCGAGGAGGTGCAGCCCAACCCCACCGACCGGGACGCCGACGCCGGGCTCGCCGCCTACCGCGCCGGCGGCTGCGACGGCCTGGTGGCCCTCGGCGGCGGCAGCTCCATCGACGCGGCCAAGCTGGTGCAGCTCCTCACCACGCACCCGCCGCCGCTCTCGCGCTACGACGACGCGACCGGAGGCGACCGCTTCGTCCGGGACGACCTGCCGCCGCTCGTGGCCATCCCCACCACCGCCGGGACCGGCTCGGAGGTGGGCCGCTCCGGGGTCGCGACGCTGCCCGACACCGGGCGGAAGACCGTCATCTTCAGCCCGCACCTCCTGCCGCGCGCGGCCATCTGCGATCCCGAGCTGACGGTCGGGCTCCCGCCGCGGCTCACCGCGGCCACGGGCATGGACGCCTTCACGCACGGCTTCGAGGCGTACGTCGCGAGCGGCTTCCACCCGCTCGCGGACGCGGTGGCCATCGACGCGATCCGCCGCGCCTCCCGCTCCCTGCGCCGCGCCTTCCACGAGCCCGGCGACCTGGCGGCGCGCACCGACATGATGATCGCGGCGATGGAGGGCGCCATGGCCTTCCAGAAGGGGCTCGGCGCCTCGCACGCGCTCGCCCACGCGCTCACGCCCATCGCCGGGCTTCACCACGGGCTCGCCAACGCGATCGTGCTCCCGGCCGTGGCGGAGTTCGTCCGGCCCGCCGCCGAGGGCCGCCTCGCGGCGGTGGCGGTCGCGATGGGGGAGGGCGCGGGGGACGGCGGAAACTCGGCGCTCGCGGTGCGAGCGGTGGAGGGCATCCGGGCGCTGGTCCGCGACCTCGGGCTGCCCGCGCGGCTGCGCGACGCCGCCGTGCGCGAGGAGGATCTCCCGCGGATCGCGGCGAAGGCGTTCGAGGACGCCTCTCACCGGACGAGCCCGCGGCCGTGCACCGAGGCGGACCTGCTCGCCCTCGCGCGCGCGGCCTGGTGATCTTCCCAGGCCCCACGGGCGCCTCGCCCTGCGCTCGGGTCGGGTGCGGCGAGGTGGCTCCCCCGCCCGGTTCGACCCCGGCTGGCGCCGCGCCGCCGCGCGCGCGGGCGTTACGATTTCCATGATGGATGGGGGTGCCCCATGACGACCTGGAGAACGATCGCCTGTGCCGTGGACTTCTCGCCGCCGTCGCGGCTCGCGCTGGTGGAGGCGTCGGAGCTGGCGAAGCGCTTCGAGGCGGCGCTCACCCTGGTGCACGTCTTCGAGCCGGCCTCGGCGGCGACGCACGACGTGTTCGTCGCTCCCCCGGAGCTGTTCGAGCAGACGGTGCGCGAGATGGAGCGCCTGCTGGAGGGCTGGAAGTCGGAGGCGGAGCGGATCGCGGGCGCGCCGGTCGCGACCCGGGTCGTGGTCGGCACCGCGGCGCCGGAGATCGTCCAGTTCCTGCGCCAGGGCGGCTTCGATCTCGTGGTCCTGGGGACGCACGGCCGCAGGGGGCTCGCGCACGTCGTCCTCGGCTCGGTCGCGGAGCGCGTGGTGCGCGAGGCGCCGTGCCCGGTCCTGGTGGTCCGCGGCGCGGGTGAGGGCGGGGCGCCCGCGAAGGCGGCGTAGCGACGCTGGCCCCGGCGGCGCCAGGTCGCGGCCGCCGCCGGACGGGTGTAGACAGGACATCCAACGGAGGTCTGCCATGCCCGTGCGCCCGTGCCGTGGTCTTGTCGCCGCCGTCGCCCTCCCGCTCGCCGGCTGCGTCACGACCGTGCCCCCGCCCGGCCCCGACCCGTACGCGCCGCTCGCGATCGAGCACGGCCGCATCACCGGCGTGGAGCCCGCGCAGCGCCCGTCCAGCGCGCCGGCCGGGGCCGTCTTCGGCGGGATCCTGGGCTTGCTCCTCAGCGGGCCGAGCGCCGGCGAGAAGCTCGCCGGGATGGCGGTCGGCGCGACGGCGGGCGGCGTCCTGACCGCGGCGTCGGAGGGGCCGACGCAGGGCTGGGTCTTCACGGTCCAGTTCCCCGACGGGCGGCTGCTGCGCGTCATGACGGAGCAGGCCGACCTGCGCGTGGGCGACTGCGTCGCCGTGGAGACGGGACGCTGGGTGAACCTGCGCCGCGTCTCCGGCGCGTTCTGCGACGCGGCACCGCTGCCGCCGGACGGCTGGGAGCAGCGGGCGCGCGACGACGCGGCGCGGTGCCAGGCGGCGAAGGACGAGCTGGTCGGTGCCCAGGGCCGCGAGCAGGTGGACGCCGCGGTCCGCAAGGTCCGCGTGCTCTGCGGGACCTGAGGGGGAGCCGGGATCCGCCGGCGTCAGCGCGAGGCGGCGAGCGCCGCGCCCACCGCGACCACCGCGCCGGCGACCGACTCGCCCGCGATCGCCCCCGCCCCCACGGCGGGGGCGAGCTCCTCCGCCTCCGCCGGGCGGCGGCGGCGCCAGATCGCGCCCGCGACCGCGCCGGCGGCGATCGCGACCGCGTACTGCGCGGGCGCGATGAACCCCATCCCGAGCGCGCCCGGGGAGGGGACGCCGCGGATCCGGAGCCGCGCGGCCGCCTCGAGCGCCGCGCCCGTGGCGAGGCCGGCGACGGCGGCGGTGAGCGCGCCCGGCGGCAGCGCCGCGCCGCCGCGCGCGACGAGCTCGGCGACCGCGCGGAACGACACCGCGTACGGCGCCGGCAGCGCGGCCGTCCCGATCCCGTGGGCGCGGACGAGCACCCGGTAGACGGGAAAGGCGACGGCGGCGCCGACGAGCGTCCCGGCGAGGAGCGCCCGCGCCTGCAGCCGTACGGAGGCGCCGAGGAGCTGCCCCGCGCGCAGCGACCAGAGCGCGACGCCTGCCTGGGCGGACGGCCCCGCGGCCAGCGCGCCCGCGCCGAGGTCGGCGGGCGCCGTTCCCACGCCGCCCATCGCGACCTGCGCGGCGCGCCCCATCTCGCCGGCGGGCAGGATGTCGGTCTGGCCCACCGCGCGGGCGCAGACCGCCGCGAGCACCAGGCCGAGCGCCAGCGCCACCGCCGCCGACGCCGGTCCCATCCCGAACGCGGGGCCGGCCAGCGCGACGGCCGCCAGCGCGGCCACGGCGGCGAGGATGGTCGCGAGCCGGCGGTCGCGCCCGGCCGGCGCGCCGGGCCCGAGGCGCCGCAGATCCCGCAGCGCGCCGGTGAACGCGCGCCACTGCGACGCGATGGAGACGAGCGCGGCCCCCAGCATGAGCCCGACGCCGGGCCAGGCGAGCCAGCCCACCAGCGGGGCGTAGCCGGCGGCCGGCACCGCGCCGGAGCGCACCAGCGCGGGCGCGATCGCTCCCCACCCGACCGCCGCGCCGGCCAGGACCGAGAGGCCGGTCCGCGGTCCCGCGACCGCGCCGACGCCGAGCAGCATGGGGCTGAGCGCGACCCCGAGCCCGAGCGCCTGCGCCGGCACGCCCGCCACGCGCACCGGCAGGAACAGGGCCTGCGGGAGCCAGCCGCGAAGGTCGCGCGCCAGCGTGATCGCGGCGGCGGCGAGCCCCGTCCAGGCGAGGGCACGCCCGGGCCGTTGCGCGCCGCCGCGCGCGCCGAGCGCGCGGATCACCTCCGCGGTCGCGACGCCGGTGGGGAAGGGAAGCTTCTCCTCCTCGAGGAGGCGGCGCCGCAGCGCCAGCGCCCAGAGGACCCCGAGCACCGCGAGCGCCAGGCCGAGCCCGGCGGCCGCCCAGCCGGGCTCCGCGCCCCCCGCGAGCGCGAGCGCGGGGACTGCGCCGAGCAGGTTGAGCGTCGCCGGCGCGGCCCCGACCGCGGTCGCCGCGCTCTGCGCCACGTTGTTCTCGAGCAGGGAGAGCCGGCGCCGTCCGGGCAGGAGCGCGGCGAGGCCGAAGGCGAGGATCGACGCGGTGATGTGGCCGCTGTCCCAGAACCCCGTCTTGAGCCCCATGTAGAGGTTGCCGACGGCGAGCAGCGCACCGACGGCGAGGCCGGAGCCGACCGCGCGCGCCGTCCACTCCCGCGCGGCCGGCTCGTCCGGCGGCGCGGCGTCGCGCGGGGCAGGGATCGGGGCGGGGGCCGCCATCGCCGATGAGTGCCGAGCCGCCCTACGGCATGAGCGCCCCGCCGCTCACCGGCAGCCGGACGCCGGTCACGAACCCGGCCTGCGCCGGCGCGGCGCTCATCGCCCGCCGCCCTGCGCGGCGCGCAGCGCCGCCATGGCCTTCGCGCGGTTCTCCACGATCTCCTTCTTGAGCGCCACCGCGTCCCGGTTGGCGAGCCGCTCCACCGGGCGGCCGTGCCTGAAGTGCTCGCGCACGATCTCGGGGACGTCCGCCACCTGGACGCCCGAGTACCAGATGCCCTCCGGGTAGACGACCATGTTCGGGCCGCGCTCGCACATGCCGATCGACCCGCAGGTGGTCACCTGGACGTCGTCGAGGAGGGCCTGGGCGGCCAGCTCCTTGCGGAGGGCGTCGAGCACGGCAGCGGAGCCGCGACCGGAGCAGCACGGGGCGCCGCCCGGCTTCTCCTGCTGGCAGGCGTAGACGTGGTAGCGGAAGGGTTCCATGCGGCCATCCTCCCGGACGATGGCCGCCGGCGCAAGCGGTGTCCGGCCGTCTCGCCGCACCCCGGCGGAGGCGGAATCGCCGCCGCGCCCGGGCGTTGACGGAGCGGACGTCCGGGTGCAAAGAGGGACCCATGCCCGAACCCGAAGACCGAGCCCGCTCGCTCCGCCGGAACGACTGGGTGGCGTTCGCCCTCGCGGCCGTGGTCGTGGCGGGGGCGGCCGCGTACTGGTGGATGCGCCGCACGCCGGAACAGCCGCCGCCGGCCCAGCCTTCCGCGCTGGCGGCACCCGAGACCCCTGCCGTCGTCGAGGCGCCGCCCGCGCCCGTGGGCCCCGACCGCACCCGGGCCCTGCTCGAGGCGATCTCGCCGGACGCCGCGGTCCGCCGCGCCCTCGCCGACGGCGACGTGGTGCGCCGCTGGGTGGTCGTCACCGACAACCTCGCGGAGGGGGCGTCGCCGCGGAAGGAGCTCTCGTTCCTCGGGCCGTCGCAGCCCTTCTCCACCATCCGGCAGGGCGCGCGGGCGGTGATCGCGCCGGCGTCGTACGCCCGCTACGACGGGTTCGCCGACCTCGTCTCCCGGGTGGACGCGCGCGCGGTCGCGGCGGCCTACCGCGCGCTGCACGGGGTGGCGGAGGCGGCCTACCGGGCGCTCGGATACCCGAAGGCCTCGCTCGACCAGGTGACCGCGCGGGCGCTGCGCCGCGTCGAGCGCGCGCCGGTGCCCGAGGGCGACGTCGAGGTCCAGCGCGACGGCGGGGTCTGGACGTTCGCCGATCCGAAGCTCGAGATGGCCACCGCCGTGGAGAAGCACCTCGTCCGGATGGGCGCGCGGAACGAGCGGCTGGTGCAGGCCAAGGCGAGGGAGATCGAGGAGCTGCTCGGCCTGCCGGCCTCGGCGGAGGCGGCGTCGCAGAAGCGCTAATCCGCGCACTCGCGCAGTGAGCCGGCCGTTTCATCTTGTCTAGGCGGCCGGCTCGTCGGCCCCGACGGCCCGGTGGGCTGGGCCAACGAGGACGGCTATCGTTCCGGTCGTGAGCCCCTCCGACCGCTCCCCCGGCAGCGTCGCCGTCCACCACGATCGCCTCCGCGCGCTCGGCGCGCGCATCCTCGCCGGCGCCGGCGCCGCCGCGGAGGACGCGCGGGCCGTGGCGGATCACCTGGTGGACGCGAACCTCTCCGGCCACGACAGCCACGGCGTCGGGATGCTCCCGCACTACGTCCGGGCCATTCGCGCCGGTGTCCTCGACCCCCGCGCGCACGCCGCCGTCGAGGATGGCGGCGGCGCGGTGCTCGCCGTGGACGGGAGGAAGGGTTTCGGCCAGGTGGTCGCGTCCCAGGCGATCGCCGCCGGGATGGCCCGTGCCCGCTCGACGGGCGTGGCGCTGGTCGCGCTCCGCAACGCCTTCCACGTCGGCCGCGTGGGCGCCTACGCCGAGCAGGCGATCGCGGAGGCCCTCGTCTCGATCCACTTCGTGAACGTGGTCGGCCACCCGCCGCTGGTGGCGCCGTTCCGGGGCAGCGACGCGCGCTTCGCCACGAACCCGGTCTGCATCGGCTTCCCGGGCGGCGGCGGCAAGCCGCCGGTCGTGCTCGACTTCGCCACCAGCCTGGTCGCGCTCGGGAAGGTTCGGGTCGCGCTCGCCCGCGGCGAGCGGGTTCCGGAGGGCATCCTCCTCGACGCCGGGGGACGCCCCACCACCGACCCCGCCGTCATGTACCGGGAGCCGCGCGGGGCCATCCTGCCCTTCGGGCTCCACAAGGGCTACGGCCTGGCGTTCCTCTGCGAGCTGCTCGCGGGTGCGCTGACCGGCGGCGGCACCATCTCGACGGTCGCGTACCAGCAGGAGCGGATCACCAACAACATGCTGAGCTTCCTCGTGGACCCCCAGCGCCTCCCCGGCGCGGCGGAGCTCGACGCGCAGATCGCCGCCGCCGTCGAGCACGTCAAGGCGTCGCCGCCCGCGGATCCGGCGCTGCCGGTGCTGGTCGCGGGCGATCCGGAGCGCGCCTGGCGGGCGCGGCGGCTGGCGGAGGGGATCCCCGTCGAGCGGGCGACCTGGGAGGAGCTGCGGGTGGCCGCGTCGTCGGTCGGCGCAGCGTTCGACGCGGCGTAGGACCCCTTGGTCCGCCCGACGGCTCACCCCAGCGGCCCGCTCCACACGTTTCCGCCGAGGAACCAGGTGAGCGCGTCCGGCGCGCGCCCCACGACGCGCAGGTAACCGGCGTGGATGCAGCGGAGGTGGTGGAACGCGCACAGGGCCACCCGGTTCTCCGACTCGTCGCCGCCGCCGCGCGACCTGAACTCGACGTGATGCGAGTGGGTGGCCCGGTGGCTGCAGCCCGGGACCTGGCAGTGGCCCCCGTCCCGGTCCCGCACCTTCCGCGAGCGACTCCTGGAGCGCTTCGGGGCCCGCCCCCACGTCTCGATGAAGTGCCAGGCGATGATCGCCAGGCACTTCCCGGTCGAAAGGACCCTGTCGGCCCGGTCCCGGACGGTCTGGATGGCCGCGGCCAGCAAGACCGCGATGCGGCGCGGCATCCGGACGGCG
>DATIWK010000139.1:0-3343 GCA_035519395.1 Anaeromyxobacteraceae bacterium
CACGCCGAAGGACTGGATGGTGACGGGCCCGAGCCGGAGGCTGGGCAGCTCGAACCAGGGGATGACCGCGAGCGGCATGGTCCGCTGTCTAGCCCGGGCGCGCCCCGCGCGTCTACTGATCGTATCGGGGGGCGAACCGCCCCCCGAACCCCTGGTCGCTCCGGGCCAGGCTCATCCGCCTGGCCCTCCGCTCATGCGCGGCGTATCGGGGGGCGAACCGCCCCCGAACCCCTGATCGCTCCGGGCCAGGCTCATCCGCCTGGCCCTGCGCTTCCACCATCGTCTCACCTAAGGGGGGTTCCGCCCGTCATGCCGGGCGCCGGAAGGCGCGCCGCGCCCGCTCGACGTCGGCGCGCAGCGCGCAGCCGTCGAGGTGGTCGTTCACCAGCCCCTCGGCCTGCATGAACGCGTGGACGGTCGTCGGACCGACGAAGCCCCACCCGCGGTCCTTCAGCGCGCGCGCGAGCGCCACGGCCTCGGGCGCCGGGCCGGCCGTGGCGGCGCGGGTCACGCGCCTCGGCCGAGATCCGGGGTCCGGCTCGTAGCGCCAGACGAAGGCCGCGAGCGAGCCCGCCTCCTCTGCCAGCTCGCAGGCGCGCCGCGCGTTGGCGATGGCCGCCTCGATCTTGCCGCGGTGCCGGACGATCCCGGCGTCGCCGAGCAGGCGGCGCACGTCCGCGGGCCCGAACCTCGCCACGCGCGCGAAGTCGAACCCGGCGAACGCGCGCCGGAACGCCTCGCGCTTGCGCAGGATGGTGAGCCACGACAGGCCGGACTGGAATCCTTCCAGGCAGATCTTCTCGAAGAGCCGGCGGTCGTCCGAGACCGGGAAGCCCCACTCGGCGTCGTGGTAGGCGAGGTAATCGGCGGCGGCGCCGGCCCAGGCGCAACGGCGGCGCCCGTCCGCTCCGACCAGGGTGGCGGCAGGCACACCGCAAGCCTAACCGCCGGGCGCCCGCCGCGCGCGCCGGCTTCACGCCGCCCGGTACGCCGCGCGCACCGCCTCGGCGCCATGGGCGCGCTCGAGCCGGCGCACCGTGAAGTGGGCCCAGGCGGTCTCCTGGTAGTGGCTCATGAACAAGGCGTTCACCGCCGCGCCACCGGCGGCGCCGAGGACGGGCAGGAGCTGCGCGGCGGCCTTGTCGCTCACGGCGGCCCCGAGGCGCTGCGCGATGCGCGCCACGAGCTGGACGACGGCCGGGGCGCCTCGCTCGGCGGCCGCCCCGGCGATCCCGCGCTCGGCCACGTACTCGGCGGCCTGGGAGACGGCCCGGGCCAGCGCCACGCGCGCCGCGAAGTAGGCCGACTCCGCCGCGTCGTCGTCCGGGGAGCGCGAGCCGTAGGCGAACACGGTGAGGCACTCGAGCCGCGCCGCGACCTCGGTCAGGTCCTCGCCCTGGGCGCGCGCGTGCGCGGCGATGGCGCGCAGCATCACCGTGAGCGAGAACGGCAGCTCCACCAGAAGGCCGGGCAACCCCGCCGCGCCGCCGAGGGCGCCGCTCGCCACCGCCACGCCGCGGTGCAGCCAGTCGGAGGGGCCACCGCCCCGCCGGTCCAGCGTCCGCAGCGCCACGCCCAGCGCCGCGTCGAGCGCCTTGCGGGTGCCGGCGCCGAGCGCGGCCTGCGCGCCGTCGGGGAGGCGCCGCACCAGCGCCTCGACGGGCGTTCCCACGGCGTCCGCGATCCGGATCGCGAGGCCCGGGTGCTCCAGCGCGCGCCGGGCGCGGGCCAGGGCTTCGAGGTCGAGGGAGGAGAGGGGCATCGCCGAGATGCTAGTGACCCGGGCGAGGCCACGCACGGATCGCGCCGGCGGGGGCGGCGGCGCCGTCAGGCGGCGGCGTCGTCCCGCCCCCGCGCAGCGGCCGCGCGCTGCAGGAAGTCCTCGACGAGGCGCATCGCGGCGGCCGGGCACCGCTGCAGCATCAGGTGCGGCGCGTCGAGCATCCGGATCTCGGCGTCGCGGCGCAGGGCGCGGACCTCGATGGGGAGCGCGCTGCGCAGCAGGCGGTCGTCCTTCCCTCCGAGGAAGAGGATGGGAACCGGGCAGCCGCCGAGCCACGCGGTGGCGTCGACGCGCAGCGCCTCGCGCGCCCGGGCGGCCATGACGTGCGCGCGGACGGACTCCACCGCGGAGCGGACGTCGGCGACGAGGTCGTCGGGCGCGTCGTCCCCCGCGAGCAGGAGCCGGATCGCATGCGGCGGGAAGGGGAGCCGGAAGAACGCAGGCGAGAGCGGCCGGAGCAGCGAGACCAGGCGCGCCGCCGGGCGGCGGTGGAAGGAGGACGCGAGCACCACCCCCACCAGCCCCGGCGCCCCGGCCGCAGCGATGCGCAGCGCGAGCGGTCCGCCGAAGGACTCGCCCAGGAGGGCGAAGGGCCGGTCGCCGGGCAGCTCGCGCCGGACGCGCTCCTCCAGCGCGGCGTAGCCGAGCGCCTCGTCCGTCGGGTACGGCAGGATCCGGAGCTCGAGCAGACCGCTCGACGCGGCGGCGAAGCGCGCGAAGAGGCGGCCGGTGCCGTCGAGGCCGGGGAGGCAGAAGGTGAGGAGCGGCGCGGTGACGGAGACGTGGGCGCTCGGCACTGCGGGGAAATTACCACCGACCCGCCTGCCGTGCGACCCGCGGGCGGGCGAGCGGCACGCCGGCGGGCGCGCCCCGCGGCGTCCCGGCCTGCCACCCCGAAGGGCTCAGGCCCGACGCAGGAGATCGTCGAGGCGCGCCACGAACTGGCCGCGCGTCAGGATCTCGTCGGCACCTGCCGCCGCGGCCGCCTCCATCAGATCCTGCCGCAGGTGGCCGAGGAACCCGACGACGCGAGCGCCGCCCGCCCGCTCGATCGCCCCGATCTCATCCAGCATTCCGGGCTCTCCCAGGTCGGCGAGCACCGTGGCGCCGGGGGCCTCGCGAACCACCTCGGCGAGCGGCGCGCCGCGGGGCGCGACGCGCACGGTCACGCCCAGCCGCCCAGCGGCCGCCTCGATCCTGGAGCGAAAGACGAGATCGCGCACGGCGACGATGACCATGGAGCGCAGAGGTAAGCCGGGCGCGCCGCGTCGTCCAGTGGACCGCCGGGGGGAGGTGGCTCCCCACCGCGCGCCATCCCCTCATCGTGGGGCAATCCGGGACGCACGGCAATCCGCGAGTGATCTCGCAGGGAGGCCCCTTCCTGCGTCGGGGTGCACCTCACGGGGCATCGATCGAGTCGCGGCATGGCGCTAGGATGAGATCGCAGTCGAGCTCAACTGCCAAGGAGGCGAGAGATAGCGGAGCCGTCGCAGTCCCAGACAGACTCGCAGTCTCGCCCGGCACTGCCGGGATCGCGCTCGAACCGAAGCGAGCGTCAAC
>DATIWK010000140.1:0-28200 GCA_035519395.1 Anaeromyxobacteraceae bacterium
ACCAAGGAGTTCACCATCGACCTCTTCGGCAAGAGCTTTGGCCTCTTTGGCATGAGCGGCTTCATGCTCCAGCCGCTGTCGCTATTCACCGCCGGCATCGCCAGCACCTTCCTCTTCCAGATGGTGTTCATGGACACCACCTGCACGATCCCGACGGGCGCCGCGGCCGAGCGCTGGAAGTTCTCGTCCTTCGTGCTCTACTCGTTCGTCATCTCCACCATCATCTACCCGATCTACGCGAACTGGGTCTGGGGCGGCGGCTGGCTGTCGCAGCTCGGCGCCAACTTCGGCCTCGGCCACGGCCACGTCGACTTCGCCGGCTCCTCCGTCGTCCACATGACGGGCGGCGTGGCTGCGATCGTGCTCGCCCGGATGATCGGCCCGCGGGCCGGCAAGTACGGCGCAGACGGCCGCATCCACCCCATCGCCCCGCACAGCATCCCGCAGGTCATGCTAGGGACCTTCATCCTCGCCTTCGGCTGGTTCGGCTTCAACGCCGGCTCGACGCTCTCGGGCATGGACACCCGGCTCGCCGTCGTCGCGACCAACACGATGATCGCCGGCGCGACGGGCACCTTCGCCGCGTACCTCTACGTGAAGACCAGGTTCGGCAAGCCGGACCCCTCCTGGCTCGCGAACGGCATGCTCGCCGGCCTGGTGGCCATCACCGCCCCGTGCGCGTTCGTGTCGGCCTGGGCCGCGGCCCTCATCGGCGCGGTGGCCGGCGTGCTCGTGGTCGTGGCGGCGGTGTTCATCGACACGAAGCTCAAGATCGACGACCCGGTAGGCGCCTCCGCGGTCCACGGGGTGAACGGGGCGTGGGGCGTGCTCTCCCTCGGGCTGTTCGCGAACGGCGTCTACGGCCAGGGGCTGAACGGCGTCGCCCACGGCGTGACCGGCCTCTTCTACGGCGAGCCCGGACAGTTCGTGGCCGAGGTCATCGGGGTGACCGCGAACCTGCTCTGGGTGGCTCCGGTCGCGGCGCTCGCCTTCTGGCTCATCGGCAAGACGGTCGGCAACCGCGTCTCCCTCGAGGACGAGGTGAACGGCCTCGACCTCCCGGAGATGGGCGTCCTCGGCTACTCCTCCGATCTCGGGCCGCTGCCGGCCGGCACCCCGGGCAAGACCGGCGCTCCCTCGGGCGTCGTCGTCCAGAAACCGCTCCCCTCGCTGTAGGCCGAGACCGACCGGCCCCTCTCCCGCGGTGCGCGGGAGAGGGGCCGAGGGCACATCCGATGATCGCCAGCCTCCTCGTCGCGCTGGTCGCGCTCCTCGCCGCCGCCAAGCTGGGCGGTGCCCTCGCCGAGCGCCTCGGCCAGCCCGCCGTGCTCGGCGAGCTGCTGGCGGGGATCGCGCTCGGCGCCCTGCCGCTCGCCGGCATCTCGGGCCTGGCGCCGGTGGCCCACGACACGGTCGTCGAGGCCCTGGCGGATCTGGGCGTCATCCTCCTCCTCTTCGAGGTGGGCCTCTCCACCCGGCTGGCCGACCTCGTCAAGGTCGGCGCCTCGGCCTTTCTGGTCGCCGCGATCGGCGTGGTGGTGCCGATGGCGCTCGGCTACGCGGTCACCGCCTGGCTCCTGCCGGGCGCCCACCCCTACGTGCCGCTCTTCCTCGGCGCCACCCTGTGCGCCACCAGCGTCGGGATCACCGCGCGCGTCCTCAGGGACATGGGGCGCATCCGGACCGCCGAGGGCCAGATCATCCTGGGGGCAGCGGTGATCGACGACGTGATGGGGCTCCTCGTCCTGGCGGTGATGGTCGGCCTGGTGGGCGGCGGCGGGGCCGGCACCGGCGCGACCCTCGCGGCGGTCAGCGCCAAGGCGGTCGGGTTCATCGTCGGGGCGCTGGTGCTGGGCCGCTGGCTCGCGCCGCGCGCGTTCCGGCTCGCGTCGCGCCTGCGCGGGCGAGGCGTGGTGTTCACCCTCGCGCTGGTCGTCTGCTTCGGCCTCTCCTGGGTGGCCGACCGGGTGGGCCTGGCGCCCATCGTGGGCGCGTTCGCGGCCGGGCTGGTGCTGGAGGGCGTCCCGTTCGGCGACATCCTACCCGCCGGCGACCGCATCGAGAGCCTGCTCATGCCGGTGTCCACCCTCCTCGTGCCGCTCTTCTTCGTCCGGATGGGCCTTCAGGTGGACCTGGCCCAGCTCGCGGGCGGGTCGGTGCTGCTCGCCCTGGCGCTCACCGCGGTCGCCATCCTGGGGAAGCAGGCGTGCGCGCTGGCGGTGGTCACGCGCGGCGCGGACCGGCTCACCGTGGGGCTGGGGATGATCCCGCGGGGCGAGGTCGGGCTCATCTTCGCCGGGATGGGGTTGACGCTCCGGGTGGACGGGCAGCCGGTCCTCGGCCCCGGCGAGTTCGCCGCCGTGGTGGCGATGGTGATGCTGACGACCGTCCTCACCCCGCCCCTGCTCAAGTGGCGGCTCGGACGCGCGCGGCCGCCGGCCGCCGTCCCCGACGCGGCCTGAGCGGGGCCCTTCGCCCGGCCCCGTGCGGCGGGGTGCAGCGGGGCGAGGGTCGCGGCGCTGCCTCTCGCGCGCGCGCCGGCTGCACCACGGGCGAGCACCGGCACCGCGGCCGCTGCCGGAATCCGGGCGCTTCGCGCCTCCGGAACCGGGCGCGCCCGTTGCATGGTCCGTGATTGCGTTTTGCAGTGACGCATCTTGCGTCCTGCATGGACCGGTCCCGCGCCCCCGGCGCGGCAGCGAGGTGTCACGTGAAGAAGGTCGAGGCGGTGATCAAGCCCTTCAAGCTGGAGGAGGTGAAGAACGCGCTCTCCGAGATCGGCGTGGCCGGTCTCACGGTCACCGAGGTGAAGGGCTTCGGCCGGCAGAAGGGGCACACCGAGCTGTACCGGGGCGCCGAGTACAGCGTCGAGTTCCTCCCCAAGGTGAAGGTCGAGATCGCGGTGGCGGAGGCGCTGGTGGGGAAGGTCGTGGAGGCGATCGAGCGCACCGCCAAGACCGGGCGGATCGGCGACGGGAAGATCTTCGTCGCCCCGCTGGAGGAGGTGGTGCGCGTCCGCACCGGCGAGCGAGGGGAGGAGGCCCTCTAGCGGGGCGGCCCATGGGCGCGCGACCCTCCCCCGGCACGGGCCGCTCCCACCGGGGCACGGAGACGCCGGTGCGCGCGCTCCTGGCGGCGCGCGACCCGGCGGTGGCGGCACCGCTGGCGGCGCTGCTCGAGGCGGCCGGCTGCCGCGTCGAGCGGGCCACTCCGGATCGCGAGGCGATCGGGGCCGCGCTCCGGTCCCCCTTCGATCTCCTGCTCTGCGCGGTCGAGCCCTCCGACCCGGGGTGCCCCGCGCTCGTGGCGAGGCTCCACGACGCCCAGCCGGGCGCCGACCTCGTGGTCGCCGCCGCCGGCGCCGCCATGGACGCCGCCATCGAGGCGATCCGGCGGGGCGCGACCGACTACGTCCCCCTGCCACTGACGGGCCGCCGCCTGCGCGAGCTGGTCGAGAGCGCCGCGGCGCACGCCGCGGTCGAGCGGATGGCGCCGGACCCCGAGCTCCAGATCCACCACCTCGCCCCGGCTGCGGTCATCGAGCGCCTGCTCGGCCAGGCGGGCGCGGACGGACCGGTGCTCCTGCGCGGCGAGGAAGGGAGCGGGACGCTGGCGCTGGCGCGGGCGCTGCACGCGCACGGGCGGCGCCCGGACGTCTTCTTCGCCGCGGTGAGCTGCCGGGGCGCGCGGCCGGACGAGCTGGAGGACGAGATCGAGCGCGCGCTCGGCTCCGGTGGGCCGGCCCGCGGCGTGGCGCCGGAGACGCTCCTCCTGGAGGACGTGGACGCCCTGCCCGCCGCGCTCCAGGAGCGGCTCGCCGCCGCCCTGGAGAGCGTGGCCGGACCGGCGGACGGCCGGCGCGGCTCCGCCCCCGCCGTCCGGGTGGTCGCGACCACGGGGCTCGACCTCGCCACCGAGGCGGACGCGGGCCGGTTCCGCCGCGACCTGGGCGACGCGCTGCTGGCCTCGGAGATCCGCCTGCCGCCCCTCCGCGAGCGGCTCGAGGCCATCGTGCCGCTGGCGCGGTCGTTCGCCGCGTTCTTCGCGGGGCTGGCGGAGCGGCCCGCGCCGGAGCTGTCGCCCGCCGCACGCAGGCTGCTCGTGGCGTGGCCCTGGCCGGGCAACGTCCGCGAGCTGCGGCGCGCGGTGGAGCGCGCCATGCTCCTCTCGCCGGACGGCGTGATCGACGACGACGCCTTCCCCGCGCAGCGGGACGGCAGGACGGCCCCGGCCTCGGTGCCGGGCGCCGCGATCACGCTCGACGAGATCGAGCGCGAGCACGCGCTGCGCGTCCTGGCCTGGACGTCGTCCCTCGCCGAGGCCGCGAGCGTCCTCGGCCTGGGCAGGGAGGCGCTGCGGCGCAGGCTGGGCCGGTGGCGGGCGGGCGCCGGGGGCCGCGCCGGCGGCCTCCAGCACCACCAGGCCTGAGAGCGGCGAACGGCGCGGCTCGGGAGCGCCTCCTCGCGGGCGGGGGCATGGGCTAGACTCGCCCGCCTGGCGCCGCTCCGGCGCCGCCCGTGGTACTGGATCCCCGCGGCGAGCCTTCTGGGGTTCGTCACCTCGATGCTCTCCACCACCGTCATCCGGTTCGGCTGGGACGACCGTCTCTTCCACGCCCTGAACGCGGGGGGCGGGGCCGCGCTCGACCGCGTCATGCTCCTGCTCTCGGAGCGGTCCTTCGGCTACGTCTTCGGCGGCGCGGTGGCGGTGCTGGTCCTCGCCCTCCGCGGGCGAGCCGCGATCCGCCCCTTGCTCGCCATGGCGCTCGCGCTGGCCGTGAGCGACCTCGTCGGCGCCCGGGTGCTCCGGCCGCTCTTCGACCGCGCCCGCCCGTGCTACGCCCTCCCGCCGGGCACGTTCCGCTGGATCGGGCCGGCGCAGGACGTCGGGTCCCTCCCGAGCCTCCACGCCTCGAACTACTTCGCGCTGGCGCTCACCGCCGCGCTGGCGGAGCGGCGGCTCGCGCCGTTCGCTTACGCGGTGGCGATCGCCGTCGCGGTGTCCCGGGTCTACCTCGGCGTGCACTGGCCGAGCGACGTGCTCGCCGGGGCAGCGTGGGGGACCTGCTGCGGCGCGATCGGCCATGCGCTGGCCGCGCTGACGCGCCGGATGCACCACCCGGCGCCGGGCGGCGGTCCGGCGCCGCGCGATCCCTGACGTCGCCCGCGGGCCCGGGCTACTGGACCGACAGGCCTGGGCCCGGCGTCGTGCAGGGATCGGTCGCCCGCGACGCCACGCGCAGCTCCGTCCCGGAGGACTGCGCGGCGGTTTCCGGCTCCATCGCCGGGACCGTCGCCCGGTCCATCGCCGGGACCGGGCCGCTCCAGAGCAGCAGCGCGAAGGCGCCGCCCACGAGGACGATCGCGAGCCCGGCAGCCCACTCGACCAGGGGCGAGTCGTCGGCGCTGATGTCGGTCTTCGCTGGCATGGGCGCGGCATCCCCCGTCGGGCTGAGCTTGGTCATCTTGTATAGTGGTTCGACCCTCGACAGATCAACCCCGCCGTGACCGCCGCCGCGGCGCCGGGCGTGCCCCGCGGTGCGGCGCTGGCGGATTCACCAGGAACGACGGCTCCCGCCGGACGCGCCGCGGCCGCCGCGGCGCGCGGCCCGGACTCCGGTGCCCTCCCCCGGTCGTGGCACGCGCACGTGCGACAGATCGATCCCTTCGGCGGACCGCAGCGCCCTCGTGAGCGGTCCGAGCAGTCATCGGACCACATGCGCTGGATCAATTGGCATCCGCGCCGGATCACGCGGCGCACGGCGCGATCGCCCACGGCGCCTCGCCGCCTCGTCCCGGCCCGGATCGCGCCGTGCGCGGCGCAAGGCCGCAGCCGGCCCCCGCGTCCACTTTGGGTACACCGGCGGGAGAAGGCATCGGCTTCCCAGGGGCTTCGGGGAGCACCCACACCTGTCGGAGGACCAGGCATCAGACCACTTGATTTCTGTCAGTGAAGGGCCTCCGCGGCTGCCGTAGCGTGCGTCGACGGCGGCAGCACCGTGCGCTTCGAGTCGGGCGTCTCCAGCGGACCATGGTTTCACACATGGTCAATGGACGAGCGATGAGCGACGCCACGCACCCCGGCGAGATGACCCTCCGCGTCGCGGAGGCGTTCGCCGACGACGTGGGGCGCGGCTGGGCGCGCCTGGACGCGGACGACCTGAGGCTCCTGGGCGCGGCGCCGGGCGACGTGCTCCTCCTCACCGGGGGGCGCGCCACGGTGGCGCGCGCCGTCCAGGCGCCGGCCAGCCACTGCGGGCAGAAGCTGGTCCTGGTCGACGGGATCACCCGCGGGAACGCGCAGGGCGGCGTGGATGAGCGCGTCCGGGTACGGCGGGTTCCGTTCCGGACGGCCGCGTCGCTCCTCCTCGCCCCGGTGGAGGCGGGGCTGCCCCTCCCCGCCGACGCGGAGATCCCGGCGCTGCGGCAGCTCCTGTCCGGCCGCCCCCTCGTGCTCGGCGACCGCCTGGAGGTGGCCGGCTTCGGCGCCCGCCCGCGCTCCTTCACCGTGGACGGGGCCGCCCCCCGCGGCGCCCTCATCGTCTCCAGCGACACGGAGATCGCGTTCAAGGCGCCCGACGCCGCGGCCACCCAGGCCGCGCGCGTGTCCTACGAGGACATCGGCGGGCTGGAGCGGGAGGTGGCGCTGGTCCGCGAGATGGTGGAGCTGCCGCTGCGCTTCCCCGAGTTGTTCGGCGCGCTGGGCATCGACCCGCCGCGCGGCGTCCTGCTCGTCGGTCCCCCCGGCACCGGGAAGACGCTCATCGCCCGCGCCGCCTCGAACGAGGTGAAGGCCCACTTCATCCACGTGAACGGGCCGGAGATCATCCACAAGTACTACGGGGAGAGCGAGGCCCGGCTGCGCGCCGTCTTCGAGGAGGCGCGCCAGAACGCCCCCAGCATCGTCTTCCTCGACGAGATCGACGCCCTGGCGCCGAAGCGCTCCCAGGTGGTGGGCGACCTCGAGAAGCGCGTGGTGGCGCAGCTCCTCGCGCTGATGGACGGCCTGGTCGAGCGCGGCCAGGTGGTGGTCATCGGGGCCACCAACCTCCCCGAGATCCTGGACCACGCGCTCCGCCGCCCGGGGCGGTTCGACCGGGAGATCGCCCTGGGCATCCCGGACCGGGCCGGCCGCAGGGAGATCCTGCGCATCCACTGCCGGCGCATGCCGCTGGCCGCCTCCGTGGACCTGGACGGGCTCGCGGACATCGCGCACGGCTACGTCGGCGCCGATCTCGCCGCCCTCTGCAAGGAGGCCGGGATGGCCGCGCTCCGGCGCCTCCTCCCCGGCGTCGCCTTCGAGGTGGAGGGCAAGCCGTCGCTCGAGGGGCTGCGGATCGAGGTCACGCAGGACGATTTCCTCCAGGCGTTCAAGTCCATCGAGCCGACCGCGACGCGGGAGTTCCTCGCCGAGCGGCCGCGCCTGGGCCTGAAGGACGTGGGCGGGCTGGCGGAGGCCAAGCGGAGCCTGCGGTCGGTCGTCGCCCTGAGCCGCAGCGGGGGGTCGCTGCCGAGGCACGCCCACCTCGAGCCGCCGAAGGGCATCCTCCTCACCGGCCCCTCCGGCACCGGGAAGACGCTGCTGGCGCGGGCCCTCGCCGGCGAGCTGGGGCTCACGCTCATCTCCGTGGACCTGACCACGCTCCTCTCCAAGTGGGTGGGCGAGTCGGAGAAGGGGCTGCGCGAGGTCTTCAAGCGCGCCAAGCAGGCCTCCCCCTGCGTCCTGTTCTTCGACGACGTGGAGGCGCTCGCGCCGGTGCGCTCCGCGCAGGAGGGGGGAGCGCTGGGGGCGCGCCTCGTCGCCCAGCTCTTCCGCGAGCTCGACCAGCTGCACGGGTCGCTCGGCGTGCTGGTGCTCGGCGCCACCAACCGCCTGGACCTGCTCGAGCCGGCGCTGCTCCGGCCCGGCCGCTTCGACACGGTGGTGGAGCTCCCGCTGCCGGACGCGACCGCGCGGCGCGAGATCCTCTCCCTCCACACCGAGGGGCTCCCGCTCGACGACGGCGTGGACCTCGACGACGTCGCCGCGCGGACGGAGGGGTGCACCGGCGCCGATCTGGAGCTGGTGTGCAAGAGGGCGGCGATGCTGGCGCTCGAGGCGAGCGCCGGGGAGCGATCGGCGTTCCGCGTCACCGGGGCCCAGGTGCGGGAGGCGCTGGCGCAGGGACGGCGCCCCGTCGCGTCCATCGCCGGGCGCCGGTCCGGGGCGGCGGGGCGGAGATCGGTGGTGTAGCGAAGCCAGGCGTTGCAACGGCTCGAAAGGAGAAGAGCGTGGCCTACGTACACGAGATCACGGTCTGGACCCGCGGGGTGGTGAAGGACAAGGAGGGGCGCGACGTCGCCAACGGGATCGCGGCGGCGGCCGACAAGGAGGGCAAGTTCACGCAGGCGTTCGACAACTACGTGGACCTGCCGGACCGGGTCAACGTCCCGCTCCGCAAGTACGCGCGCATCAGCGACGGCGAGATCGAGATGCGCTACGACTACGAGAACGAGAAGCCCGAGGTGGTGGTGGTGGTGGACGCCACCCTGGTGAAGGGCATCAACGTCCTCCGCGGGCTGCAGAAGGACGGCATCCTCGTCGTCAACACCAACCGTTCACCCGACGAGATCCTGAAGTTCATCCCGGACCAGCGCGGGCTCAAGGCCATCGCCTGCGTGGACGCGAACGGGATCTGCGGGACGTCCACGGTGGACTTCTCCGGCAGCGAGGGCGGCGTCGACGCCGTCGGGCTGGGGGCGGGCCTGGCCGCGCCGATCCTGGGGGCGTTCGCGAAGGCCACCCGGCTGGTGAAGCTCGAGAGCCTGGCGGCGGTGGTCAAGAACAAGGAGGCCCTGAGCAAGGGCCACCAGGCCGCGGTCGTCAAGGCCCTGGGCTAGCTTCATTCACCCTTCGTACAGGAGGTCGCTCCCATGTTCGAGATCCCGAAGGACCGTGCGGTGCCGTTCGGCTGCGTGACCGCCGCCCCGGTGGGCGAGCAACCGATGATGATCACGGGCAACTGGCGCGAGTACCGGCCGGTGCTCGACCAGGAGAAGTGCAACCTCTGCATGAACTGCGTCGCCTTCTGCCCCGACGCCTGCTGGCAGCTCGACGGCGCGGAGGAGGAGGTCGTCTGGAACGCGAAGTACTGCAAGGGCTGCCTGATCTGCGTGAACGAGTGCTCCACCGACGCCCTGTCCAAGGCGTACGAGCTCGACTTCCCCGACGGCGTGGTCCGCCTCGAGAAGCCTTTCTAGGAGGGACGACACATGGCCAAGGAATTGCTGCTGAGCGGCTGCGCCGCGGCGGCCCAGGCGGTCAAGATGGCGCGGGTGGACGTGATCTGCTCGTACCCCATCCGTCCCTACACCGCCGCGATGATGGAGCTCGCCAAGATGGTGAACAACGGCGAGCTCGACGCCGAGTTCGTCCACGGCGAGGGCGAGCACGCCCAGCTCGCGGTGGTGTACGGCGCGTCGGCGGCCGGGGCGCGCGTGTTCACCGGCAGCTCGGGCGTGGGGGTGACCTACGCCTTCGAGAACTACTCGCCCATCTCGGGCGGGCGCCTCCCCGTCCAGATGATGATCGCCGATCGCGCCCTCGACCCGCCCGGCGACTTCGGCTCGGAGCACACCGACGCCATGTCGGCGCGGGACCAGGGCTGGATCATGGGCTGGGCCGAGACGCCGCAGGAGGCGTTCGACAACCACCTCATCAACTACCGCATCGGCGAGGACAGGCGGGTGATGCTCCCGCAGTTCGTCTGCCAGGACGGCTACTTCGTCTCGCACATCCCGGGCAAGGTGAAGATCCCGGACCAGGCGCAGGTGGACGAGTTCCTGCCGCCCTACGCCCCGGGGACCCACGTCCTCGACCCGCAGCAGCCCTGCTCCCACGGCCCGCAGATCCGCCCCGACCAGGGGGCGATCATGGACCTGCAGCGCGGCGAGGCGTTCCTGAACCTGCCGCCGGTCATCGAGGAGGTCATCGACGGCTACAACCGCATCATGGGCCGCAGCTACTCGCCCTGGGTCGAGGAGTTCATGACCGGCGACGCGGAGATCGCCTTCTTCCTCCAGGGCGCTCACGCGGCGACGGCCCGCCACGCCATCCGGCACCTGCGCGACCAGGGGGTGAAGGCCGGCCTGGTGAAGCTGCGGTTCGTGCGCCCCTGGCCCGCCCGGCAGGTGGCCGAGTCGCTCTCGAAGTTCAAGGCGGTGGGGGTCATCGAGACCAGCACCTCGTACGGTGGGTCGATGCGGGGCGGCAACCTGCTCGCGGAGGTGCGCGCCTCCCTCTACGACCTGCCCGAGCGGCCGCTCACCACCTCGTTCATGGCCGGCCTGGGCGGCGACGTGATCCCGCTGCAGGAGTTCTACTGGATGGCCCAGAAGCTCGCGGACGCCGCGAAGGCGGGCCGGGTCGAGAAGACCGTGTACTGGGCGGGGCTCGAGCACTGACGGGCCCCTCGCCATCGTCGTCCCCTTTGACGGACAGGAAAAAGGAGCCATCCATGTCGGTTCCCGTGAAGACCCAGAATCTCCCGCCCATCAAGAAGCTGCGGAACATCCCCAAGGAGGAGCAGTACGTCCCCGGCCACCGGACCTGCGCCGGGTGCGGTCCCGCGCTCCAGTACCGGCTCGTGGCGAAGGCGGCCGGACCGAACACCATCTTCCTCGGCCCCACCGGCTGCATGTACGTCGCGAACGCGAGCTACCTCTGCACCCCGTACCAGGTCCCCTGGATCCACACCCAGATCACCAACGGCGGCGCGGTGGCCGCCGGCGTGGAGGCGGCCTACCAGGTCCGGATCCGCAAGGGCACCTGGAAGGGCGAGCTGCCCAACGTCATCGTGATGGCGGGCGACGGCGGCTCGTCGGACATCGGGCTCCAGGCGATGTCGGCGCTGATGTACCGCGGCCACGACGTGCTGTTCGTCTGCTACGACAACGAGTCCTACGCCAACACGGGCATCCAGACCTCGCCCACCACGCCGTACGGCAGCAACACCACCTTCACGCCGCCCGGCAAGGCGGTCCCCGAGGGCAAGAAGCTCTTCCCCAAGGACGTCCCCCAGCTCGTCATCGGCGCGCACCCGGCGGTGAAGTACGTGGCCACCGCCTCGGTGGCCTACCCGCTCGACCTCATGAACAAGGTGCGCAAGGCGCTCAACCACAAGGGGCCGACCTTCCTGCACATCCACGCGCCCTGCCCCAAGGGCTGGAAGTTCGACGAGTCGAAGACGGTCGAGATCGCCCGCCTCGCCATCGAGACCGGGATGTGGTCGGTCTACGAGTGGGAGGACGGCGAGTACCGCTACCAGTACAAGCCGAAGCAGTACAAGCCCGTCCGCGAGTACCTCCGGACCCAGAAGCGGTTCGCGCACCTGCAGGAGGAGCACATCGCCAAGATGCAGGCCTTCGTGGACGCGAGGGTCAAGTCACCGGGGGTGCCGGTGAACGTCCCGCTCCCGGGCCCCCGCGAGCAGCCGTAGGCCATGGGGAGCCGGGGGCGGAGCGCACCAGGGAGACGTCGCGGAGGATCCAGGTGAGGAACATGCCGGGAGGGTAACCATGAGTGACGTCAAGATGCCGAGACGGTCGTGGCAGCTGGTTGGCTGCATCCTGATGATGATGGCGATCGCCAACCTCCAGTACGCGTGGACCCTGTTCACGGTCCCCCTCAGCGAGACACTGGGCGTGAAGCTGTCGGACGTCCAGATCGCGTTCACGCTGTTCATCCTGTTCGAGACCTGGCTGGTGCCCTTCGAGGGCTACCTCATCGACCGGTTCGGGGTCCGGGGGGTGGTCTCGGTCGGCGCGCTCATGGTCGGCGCCGCCTGGATCGGCGCCGGCATGGCCACCACGGTGGGCGGCCTCTACCTCTGGTACTCCGTCGGCGGCGTGGGGGCCGGGGCGGTCTACGGGGCGTGCATGGGGCTCGCGCTGAAGTGGTTCCCCGATCACCGCGGCCTGGCGGCGGGGCTCACCGCCGGCGCCTACGGCTTCGGGACGGCGCTCACGGTGCTGCCCATCCAGAAGATGATCGCCTCCAGCGGCTACCACTCGGCGTTCATCGTCTTCGGCATCATCCAGGGGCTCCTGGTGCTCGCCATCGTCCAGTTCGCCCGCTCCCCCGAGCCGGGCTGGAAGCCCGCCGGCTGGTCGCCGTCGCTCAAGGTCTCCGCCAGCCAGTCCCAGGTGAGCTACACGCCGCTGCAGATGGTCAAGTCGCCGGTCTTCTACCTCATGTACTTCATGATGGGGATGGTGGCCTTCGGCGGCCTGATCGTCACCGCGCAGCTCAAGCCCATCGCCAGGGCCTTCCACCTCGACACCGGCGTGTTCCTGTGGGGCATGAGCGCCCTGTCGCTGGCGCTCATCCTCGACCGGATCCTGAACGGCCTCACCCGGCCGTTCTGGGGCTGGGTCTCCGACCACATCGGCCGCTACAACGCGATGGCGATCGCCTTCGCGGTCCAGGGCGGCGGCATCATCGCCCTCACCTACTTCATCGACCGGCCGGTCTGGTTCGTGGTGCTCACCGGGTTCACCTTCTTCTCCTGGGGTGAGATCTTCTCGCTCTTCCCGGCGGCCATCGCCGACGTGTTCGGCCCCAAGTACGCGACCACCAACTACGGCATCCAGTACACGTCCAAGGGGCTCGCCTCCATCTTCGCGGGCTGGGGCGCGGCCTTCTTCATGCAGATGTACGGCTCGTGGACGCCGGTGTTCTGGGCCGCGGTGGTCTGCGACCTGCTCGCCGCGGCCCTGGCCTTCTTCGCCATGAAGCCGATCGTGGCGGCGCGGCTGGCGAGGGCGAGGGAGGCGGCGCCCGCCCAGGCGGAGCTGGCGGGGGTGCACGCCCGCCCGTGAGGCGCCGGGAGGTGCAGTGCGGATCCTGGTGACGGGCGGCAACGGGAGCGTCGGCCGTGAGCTGGTGCCGGCGCTCCTGGCGGACGGCCACGAGGTCGCGGTGCTCGACCGCGACCTCGCGGCGCTGGAGCCGGCCTCCTCGCCCGGGCTGACCCTGGTCCGGGGCGGCGTCGAGGAGCCCGCCGCCGTGGGCGCGGCCATGCGCGGCGCCGCGGCGGTGGTCCACCTGGCGTGGTCCTTCTCGGACGATCCGGCGGTCCTCCTGGAGCGGGATCTCCGCGGGCACCAGCTCCTGCTCGAGGCGGCGCGGGCCAGCGGCGTGCGGCGCTTCGTGTACGCGAGCTCGGCCATCGTGTACGGGAAGCCCGTCCGCCAGCCCATCGGAGAGGACCACCCGCTGCGGGTCCTCGAGGCGCGCAAGCCTGCCTACGCCATCGCCAAGGAGACCGCCGAGAAGCTCACGCTCCTGGCCGCCCGGACCGGGGGCCCGGCCGCCACGGTCGTCCGGTTCTGGTGGGCGTTCGGCCGCGAGATCGCCGGGCGTCACCTGCGCGACCTGCTCACCGCCGCGGCGGCCGGGGCGCGGCTCCAGGTCCCGGCGGAGTGCGGCGGGAGCTTCCTCGCGCTCGAGGACCTCGCCGACGCGATCCGGACCGTCCTCCGCGAGCCCGCGGGCTCGGGGGAGGTCTTCAACCTGGCGAGCGACTACGTCACCTGGGAGGAGATGGCGCGCATGGCGCTCGAGGTGACGGGCTCGACCGCCGGCGTCGAGGTGCTGCCCCCGGAGGCGTTCCGGGGAGCGGCGTTCCTGACCGACGCCTGGCGCCTCGACGACCGGCGCTTCCGCTCCGCGCTCCGGTGGGCGCCGCGCCACGGGCCCGCGGAGGTCCGCGCGCTCCTCGCGCGCGCCATGGGCCGGACCTGGGACCGCCTCGCGCCGGCGCGGAGCGCCGCTCCACCGGCGCGCTGAACCGGACGGAGCCCGCTCCGGGCGCGGCCAGGATCAGGCGGGCGCGGCGCTCCCCACCCTCCCGAGCAGGAGCCCCTCGATCTCGTCGAGGTGCCGGCGCATGGCGTTCTCGGCGGCCCGGGGGGAGCGGCGCTGGATCGCCCTCAGGATCCGGGCGTGGCCCTCCAGCGAGCGCTCCAGGCGTCCGTCCACCTGGAGGGAGCGGGCCCGGCTCTCGCGCATCAGGTCCATGAGGACGTCCACCACCCTGTTCACCACGCTGTTCCGCGAGGCCATGGCGACGAGGTAGTGGAACTCGGAGTCCTCCGCGATGGTGCTCTCCCGGCGGCGGGTCTTCTCCCGCTGGCGCCGGAGGACGTCCTGCAGGCGCGCGATCTCCTCGGCCGTCGCGTGCGCGGCGGCCCGGGCGGCGAAGGCGGGCTCGACGATGTGGCGGATCTCGAGGAGCTCCGCGAGCAGCTCCCGCTTGGGAACCAGGGCGGCCGACAGCGGCGTGATCAGCGACTCGGCCGAGAGGTCCTGCACCATGGTGCCCTCGCCCTGCCTGGAGCGGACCAGCCCCATGAGCTCGAGCGTGTGGATCGCGTCGCGCACCGAGCCCCGGCTCACCTGGAACCGGCGCATGAGCACGCGCTCCGGCGGCAGGCGGTCCCCCGGCTTGAGCCGGCTGCCGATCATCCCCTGGAGCTGCTTCGCGATCTCCTCGCACAGCCGCGGCCGGCGGATGGGGTCGATCCCGCAGAGCTGCGGGTCGGTCTCGGGGGCGGCGTCGGGCGTCGTCACGCGTCGAGGGGTCATGTGGACCTCTTCGCCTTCATCCCCGGCCGTCGCAGGATGATGGCTTCGACCGAGCGGATGTGCCTTCGCATCGCGGCTTCCGCGGCGGAGGGCCGGCGCCGGCGGATGGCGCGCAGCACCAGCCGGTGTCCGTCCAGGGAGGCCTGGGCGCGCTCCCCGCCCTGGAGCAGCCGTCCCCGCGTCTCGGCGAGGAGGTTCACCAGCGTGTCCACCACCGCCAGCATCACCGGATTGCCGGCGGCGCGCGCGATGGCCGAGTGGAACTCGGTGTCCTCCTCGATCGCCCTCTCGCCCCGGCTCACCTTGCGGTGCTGCCGCCGCAGGATGTCCTCCAGGTGCTCGATCTGCTCGGGGGTGGCGTGCGCGGCGGCCCGGCCGGCGACCGGCGGCTCGATCATGCAGCGCACGTCCATGAGCTCGTGCACCAGCGCGCGCTTGCGGACGAGCGCGCCGGCGAGCTCGGCCACCAGGGTGTCCGACGAGAAGGCCTGGACCACCGTGCCTCCGCCCTGGCGCGGCTTGACGATCCCCCTGGCCTGCAGGATGCGGATCGCGTCCCGCACCGAGCTGCGGCCCACCTCGAAGTGCTCGGCGAGCTTCCGCTCCGAGGGGAGCTTCTCGCCGGGCCGCAGGACTCCGTCCTCGATCTGCTGGTGGAGGTGGGACAGGACGTTCTCGTAGACGCGCAGGGAGCCGGGGGCGTCCGGCGGCCCCTCGGCCTCGGAGAGGCGCTCCCCGTCCCTGCCGCCGATGTCTCGCGCCCGCTGGGTCAAGTGGTCACCTCCGGCCCCCTGGAGCTGCCTCGGCCGGCATCGGGTTGCTTCGGTCGCCGCATCGCGTCCGTGGCGCTCATGGATTCTCCGTCGCTCAGCCGAGTGGAAGCCTGGAGGGCGAGGGCGGGTAGAGGGTCTGGAGGACGGCGAGCACGACCACCGCCTCCTGTCCGGCGCAGCAGCAGGCGAGGGTGCGGAGGCCCGGTGGCGGGAGGGAGGTGAGGGCGAACAGGCCCACCCCGAGCGCGAGGACGGCCGTGCACGTCGTCGCGAGGGCGAGCAGCTCCGGGCCGCGGCGGAGCAACGGCGACTTCACGGCGTTCCCCGCGATCCAGGCGCGGGTCGCCTCGGTGCCGACGCCGGCGAGCCAGTACCAGGTGGCCCGCGCCTCGGCGCTGCGCGCGCCGGTCGCTGCGATCGCGCTCACCAGCACCAGCGCTGCGCCGGCGGGGCGGACGATCGCGCGCTTCCTCCCCTCCCCGAACCACGCGCCGAACGGCATGCAGACCAGCTCCCCGAAGAGGAAGGCGGCGAAGGCGTTTCCGGTCGCCGCGAGCCCGTCCTCCGCGGTCCCGTGGGGCGAGACCCCGAGCAGGGGCCCTGCGCAGAACGCCACCCCGACCACCATGGTCGCGACGGCGGAGAGCTCCAGCCGCGTCCACAGAGCCAGGACCTCGTGATGGCCGCTCCCGTGGACGATCGATGCGCCCATCGCTCGTTCCCCCGCGCCATGGCCGAAGCCAGGTGCCGGGCCGCCCCGCGGCCCCGGAGGGAGCGGCCGCTGCGCCTGCCCGGCGACCTGCAGCCTACGCGGTCCACCCGTCGCTCACCTTGACGCCGGTCATCTGGTGCGACGACTTGTCCACCCCGGCCGGTGCGCCCCGCGCCCGACCGGCCGGCCCCGGAGACGCGCCGCCCGAAGGCCATCCCCTCGAAGGCGCGCGCCCCGGGGGGCGCCACGCCTGACCTGTCCGGGGGTGCGCGCGTTTGACTTGAATTCAGTTCAAGTCTGATTACCTTCTTGTCCGTGAAGACGACGAGGAAGACGGTGGCGGCGCTCGAGAACGAGGCGCTCGCCCCATATCTGACGGCGATCCGCGCGGGCGAGCCGCTCGGGCGTGAGGAGGAGCGCGACCTGGCCCGCCGCGCCCGGCGAGGCGACGCGAGGGCGCGCGACGAGCTGGTGAAGCGCCACCTCGGGCTGGTGGTGATGGTCGCCCGCAAGGTGAAGCGCGGGTCGCTCCGGCTGGAGGAGCTGGTGCAGGAGGGAAACCTCGGGCTGCTCCGCGCCGTGGAGAAGTACGATCCCGAGTCCGGAAACCGGTTCTCCACCTACGCGGTCTGGTGGGTCCGGGCCTACGTCTGGAAGTACCTCAAGGAAGCCCGCTCGGCGGTCCGCCCCAAGAGCGGGAACACCGCGCTGGCGGACGTGTCGCTCGACGCGGCCGTCCACGAGGACGAGGGCGACGTCTCCTTCCTCGACCGCATCGAGGACGGGGGGCCGGGCCCCGACGAGCAGTACGCCGCGAACGAGGGCGACCGGCGGGTCCGCGCGTCGCTCCAGCAGGTCCGCAGGCGCGTCGGCGAGATGGGCTGGGACATCATCCACTCCCGGCTGCAGCGGGACCCGCCCGACACGCTCGAGCAGATCGGCCGGCGCTGGAACGTCTCGCGCGAGCGCGTCCGGCAGGTCGAGATGCAGACCAAGCGCTTCCTGGCCCGCTGGCTCGACCCGTCGCGTCCGGACGGCGAGCGCAAGGCCGCCTAGCGGCCGCTTCCCGGCGGAGGAAACGCACATGGGGCGAGGGCGGCGCTGCGCCTGCGGCGGTGAGCTCCGGGGCTCGACCGAGCGGCTCTCGATCGAGCTGGTCCGGTCGCGCGTCAGCGCCTCGGTCACCGCACCGGCGTGGCGCTGCGAGGGGTGCGGGGGCGTCCACGTGGAGGCGCCGGTGCTGCGGCGCTGCCACCTGGTGGTGGGCTGCCGCTTCGCCGACGCGGGCGTGGGCACGGGTGAGGCCGTGCGCCACATGCGCAAGGCCCTGGGGCTGCGTGCCACGGACCTGGCCCGCCTCCTCGACGTCACCCCCGAGACCGTCTCCCACTGGGAGACCGGCAAGTGCGCTCCCAACCGGTCGGCGTTCGTGGCGCTCGCAGGCATGGTCCAGGACGCGCTGGACGATCGCACGGTCACGCGCGATCGCCTCGACAACCTGGCCCGGGGCGCCTACCCGCGGACGCTCGTGGTGAGGCTTCGCTAGCGCCGGCTCCTAGGCCGACGCCGCGACGGCGGGCCGCAGCGAGGCCAGCGCGGCGCCCTGGGCGACGGCCGCGGCGCCGATGAGGACGGCGAGCCCCCCGCGGAGCAGCAGGGCGCCGGCGAGGCCGCCCGCGAGCATGACCGCGACCGCGCCCAGGCGTCGGCCCACCCGCGGGTTGCCGCCGCCGGCGAGCGACGAGTCCGCCGCGAGGCCGGTGAGCGTCAGCGTCAGCACGATCGTCGTCACGTCGGGCACCGCGAGGCGCCGGACCACGGCGCTCTGGATCCCCATCGCCGCCGCGAGCAGGAGCAGGAGCGCGGCGCGAGGCGCCATCGCGTGGCCGCCCGCGATCGCGGCGACGCCCGCCGCCGTGGCGAGGAATGCCAGCTCGAGCGCGAACGGGACGGTGAGGTCGCGGCCCGCTGCGGACGGAGCGAGGCGCCCGCCGCAGAGGGCGCCGGCCAGGAACCCCGCCAGCGCCACCAGGCTCGCGGTGATCGACACGTCGGTCGCGCCGCCGAGCGCGAACCCGAGGTAGAGGACGTTGCCGGTCATGTTCGCCGTGAAGACGCGCCCGAGCCCGAGCACGCTGGCCGCGTCCACCAGCCCGGCCACGAACGTGAGCAGCATGAAGGCAGGCATGAGTCGGCGTTCGCCGGCGGTCGCGATCATCGCCCAGCACTAACCAGGCCCTCCGCGGCCCGCTGCCGACCCTCCCGGAGCCCTCCGCGCCTCGCCGGCGTGCCGCAGCGGCGGCGCCCGGTTAGATGGAGCCGCTCGGGGCGCGCGAATGATCCGAGGCACCGGCGTATCTCCAGGAGTCGCCCGCGGCACCGCGTTCGTGATCGCCTGCGGGTATCGCTTCGCCGCGCCGCAGCGGCCGATCCGGGCGGAGGACGTGGCGGGCGAGCGCGTCCGCCTCGAGGCGGCGCTGGCGCGGGCCGGCGCGGAGCTGGCCGCCCTGCAGGCGGAGGTGAGCGGGCGGCTGGGGCCGGGCCAGGCGGACATCTTCGGCGCCCAGGCGCTGGTCCTGCAGGATCCCGGGTTGCGCGAGCGGGTGCTCCGCATCGTCCGGGAGCGGCTCGTCAACGTCGAGGCCGCGGTCTCGGAGGTGATCGAGCAGACCACCCGGACCCTCGACGGCGTCCCCGACGCCTACCTGCGCGAGCGCGCCGCCGACGTCCGGGACGTGGGCCGCCGCGTGCTGTCGGCCCTCGTCGACCGGCCGGGGCACCAGACGCTCGAGGTCCCCCCCGGCGCCATCGTGGTGGCGGAGGAGCTGCTGCCGTCGGTGACGGCCCGCCTCCAGCTCGACCGGGTGCGCGCCTTCGTGACCGAGCGCGGCCACCGGTTCTCGCACAGCTCCATCCTGGCGCGCGCGCAGGGAACGCCTGCCGTGGCGGGCATCCAGGCGGCCCGCTCGAGGATCCGCACCGGCGACCGGCTGGTGGTGGACGGCGTGGCCGGCGTGGTGTTCGTGAACCCGGAGCCGTCCGTCGAGCGCGAGTACGAGCGGCTGGAGGTCGCGGTCCGCGCCGGCCACGAGGCGCTGCGCCACCTCGCCGGAGAGCCGTCGGTGACCCTCGACGGAACCCGCGTCCCCCTGCTCGCGAACGTGAGCAAGCTCGCCGACACGGAGGCCGCGCTCCGCCAGGGCGCCGAGGGGATCGGCCTCTACCGCACCGAGTTCGCCTTCTCGATCCGCCCGGGCTTCCCCACCGAGGAGGAGCAGCACGAGTTCCTGGCGCGCACCGCGGAGCGGTTCCACCCGCGGCGGGTGGTCTTCCGCGTCCTCGACGTCGGCGGCGACAAGGTCCTCCCCTACTTCCCCATGCCGTTCTCGCGGAACCCGTCGCTGGCGCAGCGGGGGATCCGGCTCCTGCTCGGCCACCCCGAGGTGCTCAAGCCCCAGCTCCGGGCCTTCCTGCGGGTGAGCGCCGACCACCCCGTCTCCATCCTGCTCCCGGGCGTGGGAGGGCTCGAGGAGGTTCGCCGCGCGCGAGAGGTCGTCCGCCAGGTGCAGGCCGAGCTGGCCGCGGACGGGCGCGCCTTCGACGCCGCCACCCCGCTCGGCGCGATGATCGAGATCCCCTCCGCCGCGCTGATGGCACGGACGCTGGCGGCGGAGGTGGACTTCCTCAGCCTGGGGACGAACGACCTCGTCCAGTACGCCCTCGCCGCCGACCGCGAGGACGAGAGCATCGTCCGCTGGTACCAGCCGCTCCACCCGGGCGTGCTGCGCCTCATCCGGGCGGCGGTGGAGGGGGCGGAGGCGGCCGGGCGGGAGCTGACCATCTGCGGGGAGATGGCGGGCGACCCGCACCACGCGGCCCTGCTGCTCGGCCTCGGGCTGCGGGCGTTCAGCGTGGCGCCCGGCGAGATGCTGGAGGTGAAGGACGCGATCCGCAGGACCGCGCTCGCCGGGGCCCGCGACCTCGCGCGCCGCGCGCTGGAGCTCGGGTCCGCCGACGAGGTCGAGGCGCTGCTCCGCGGGCAGCCCGAGGCGGCGGTGGACGAGGCGCGCCCGGCTACCGCCTGACGAACGTCCCCTCGCGAAGCTCCTGGAGCGCCTGCGCGATCTCCTCGCGCGTGTTCATCACGAAGGGGCCGTAGCGGGCGTAGGGCTCGTCGAGCGGCTGCGCGGAGAGGAGCAGGAACCGGGCCGGCGCGGCGCCGGCGCGGACGCGGACGACGTCCCCGTCCCCGAGGACGACCAGGCGGGTGGCCGCGATCGGCGCGCTCGCCTTCGCGGCGACGCCCACCGTGACCTCGCCCTGGAAGACGTAGAGGAGCGCGGTGTGGCCCCGCGGCACAGGCTGCTCGAAGGCGCCGCCCGCCGGCAGCGCGATGTCGAGGTAGGTCGGGCCGGCGAAGATCTCCCGCACCGCGCCGGCCACGCCGTCCACCTCGCCCGCGACGACGCGGATCCGCGCGCCGTCGGGCCGCGCCACCTCGGGGATGCGGCTGGCCGGCACGTCCTGGTAGCGCGGCCGCGTCATCTTGAGCTTGGCAGGGAGGTTGACCCAGATCTGGAACCCGTCGAGCCGGCGCGGGCCGACCCGGGGCATCTCCTCGTGCAGGATCCCGCTCCCCGCGGTCATCCACTGCACGTCGCCGGCCCCGATGACGCCCGAGTTCCCGAGGCTGTCCCGGTGCGCGACGCTGCCGTCGAGCATGTACGTCACCGTCTCGATGCCGCGGTGGGGGTGCATCGGGAAGCCCGCGACGTAGTCGTCGGGGTTCTCCGACCCGAAGTGGTCGAACAGGAAGAAGGGATCGAGGTGGTCGAGCCGCTCCGTCGCGATGCTGCGCCGCAGCCGCACCCCGGCCCCGTCGCTGGCCGCGACGGGGGTCACCACGTCCTTCACGCCCCGGTCCGTCATCGTCCTCTCCTGTCAGCCAATGACATAAGGCGCGGCGCGCGTTGCACAACCGGAGCGGCCGGCGGTGGTGTTGGCGACGAGCGATTGACCGGTGCGCGTCGGAGTCCGAGGGTTCCGTCGGCAGAGAAGGATGGCGACCACGCCCCGCGTGCGTGCGACCGGACGGTGCACCCGTACTCGCGCGGACGAGCGTTGCCGGTTCGTCTCCGTTCCGAGCGGCTGGAGAGAAGGGGCGGCCGGCGCAGCGTCGCCTCGCGCGAGCAGCGTCCTCCCGTGATCGGCTCCCCGGATCGTCCCGTCACCCGGCGCGCGCAGTCGCGCGACTGGAGGGCGCTCGGTCGCTGCCTGCGCCTGGAGGATCGAAGCGTATCACGGATAGTGAGTACCACTTGGAGTGCGCGTTAGAAAGTGTTTGACCGGATCTCGGCGCGAATGCGCTCGCGACCGCAGGTCGGTCCAGGAACGCGTCTCTCGCTGCGCAGGATGGCGCTGGAGCGCGCCGCGCGGCTGCGTGGCTGGAACCGGCGGGTACGCGGTTCGAGCGTCTGATCGGGGCAGCCAGGGCCCTTCCCGGAGCGTCGAAAAGCGCGTGCTAAGAGAGCCGTGCACCGGAGGTGTAAACCATGCACCGTCTCGCTCCTTGTTCTCTCGACTCCGCTTCCCTCGCCCGCCGGCTCCGCGACCTCGCCGGCGAGGAGCGAGCGGTCCAGGTCGAGTTCCTTCTCCACCTCGACGAGTTCGATCGCCGCCAGGAGTACCTGCCGCTCGGGTTCGGCTCGCTCTGGGACTTCTGCCTGCGCGAGCTGCACCTGCGCGAAGGCGCCGCCGGCCGGCGGATCGCCGCGATGCGCGCCCTGAGGCGCTTCCCCAGGCTGGAGAGCCCGCTCCGGGACGGCAGGCTATGCCTCTCGACTGCACCACTCCTGGCCCAGGTTCTCACGGAGGAGAACCTGGACGAACTCGTCGCCCAGGCGGCGTTCCGCACAAAGGCCGAGGTGGAGCACCTCGTCGCAACCATCCAGCCTCGGACGGCGCCCCGGGACGGCCTGCGGAGGCTGGCAGAGGCGAATGCGCTGAGCCTCGCTCGGCCGCCGGCCAGCACCGACGCGGTGACCTCGCTCCTGGCGCTCGGGACCGATGAGCCCCGGCCCCCCGATGGTGCGCCTGCTACCGCCGCGCTCACCGTTCCGAGCGCCGCAGCCCACACCCCCGCGGCTCCGGCACGTGCGTTCGCCCCCGCCGCCGAGCTGCACGCCGTCTCCGGCGACGAGTGGTCGCTCCGGGTGACCATCGACGGCGCCCTCAAGGCAGACCTGGACTCTTTCGCGTCGCTCCTCTCCCACAAGGTGCGGCGAAACGACTACACCGCCCTGCTGCGCGAGGCAGTCCGCTGCGGGATCGAGAAGCACGGCAAGCGGCGCGGCACCGTCCCGCCGTCGCGGAAGCGGAAGAAGCCAGCGGCACCCTCCGAGGCGAAGGTCTCGGACCCGTCGCGGCGCATCCCGGCCGACGTGAAGCGCGCCGTCCACGAGCGCGACGGCGGGTGCTGCGCGTGGGTGAGCAAGGACGGCCGTCGCTGTGGGAGCCGGTGGCAGCTCGAGTATGACCACATCGTACCCGTGTCGCGCGGCGGGAAGTCCACGGTCGAGAACGTTCGAGTCGCATGCCGTGCCCACAACTTCTTCCACGCGGAGGAGACCTACGGGCGGGAGCACATGGCGAAGTTCCGCCGGCGGGGTCCCGACAGAACCCAAACGGGTGGATTTGCTATCGCCAGAGGAAGTAACTCAAAGTGTAATTCGCCCACAGCCCCCGACGGCGGGGGTGCTCACACGAGCCGGCGCCGCGCGCCCGCGCCCCCTCGCGCCGAGCCGAGGCTCCCGTTCTCGGACGGATGAACGTTCACACGCCAGGGGTTGGGCGGCGCGCGGCCGGATCCGGGATCGAGACCCGGACGAAGACGTCCGCCTTCACCTTGATCGCGCCGAACATGGCCGAGTAGGGCGCGATCCCGAAGTCGGGCTGGTGGAGGCGCACCTCGCCCACCAGCCGATCGCCCTTGCGGTGCACCTCCGCGGTCACGGGGCGCGTCCGCCCGGCCAGCGACAGGTCGCCGGTGACGTCGTACCCGCCGTCGGCGCGCGCCGAGACGGCGGTGGACCGGAAGCGGATCTGGGGATGGCGTCCGGCCTGGAGCACCGTCTCGGCCGCGGTCCGCTCGATCTCCTGCCGCTCGGAGGCGCCTGGCCCGGCCACGCGGTGTCCGTCGCGCAGCGACGCCACCAGGCGGAGCGAGGCCGCCCCGAACCGGGCGCGGACTGCGGGCTCCGCGGGATCGACGTCGATCTCGAAGTCGGTGACGCGCAGCACCAGGTCGTGCGCCGCCGCCGCCAGCACCCCGTCGCGGAAGGTGAGGATCACGCACAGCGCGTCGTCGGGTCCGTGGACCGGCACGGGCGGAACCTACTTCGCGCCGGCCGGTCGCGCCAGCGGCCGCGCCGGCACCCGGCGGCCCGCCCCCGGCGCGTGCGACGAATGGCCTCCCCGCCCGCGTTTCGCGGCGCCCGGGGCTGCGTTACCATCCCCCCGATGATCCAGCCGCTCGGCCCGTCGGAACGGGAGCGGGCCCGCGCCCTCGTCCAGGCCGAGGGCCTCGCCTTCGACCTCGACCTCGACGATCTGGTCGGCGCCTACCAGGGCGGCGAGCTCGTCGCCGTCGGCGCGCGGCGGGCCGGCGTGCTGAAGATGCTCGCCGTCGCCCCGGCCCACCAGGGCGGCTCGCTCCTTGGCGAGATCGTGACCGAGCTGGTCCGGCTCGGCTCGGCGGCGGGCCACGACGCGTTCTTCGTCTTCACCCGGCCCGCGCACGCGCCCAGCTTCGAGGCGCTCGGCTTCACCCTGCTCGCCACCCAGGGACGCGCCGCGCTCTTGGAGTGGGGCGACGGCCTGGGCCGCTGGCTCGCCGCGAGCCGCCCGCTGGTCCGCGACGGGGCGAACGGCGCGGTGGTGGTGAACTGCAACCCGTTCACGCTGGGTCACCGGCACCTCGTCGAGGAGGCGGCGCGGCGCGCCGACACCCTCTACGTGTTCGTGGTGCGGGAGGACCGGTCCGCCTTCCCCTTCGACGTCCGCCTGCGCCTGGTCCGGGAGGGCACGTCCGACCTCGCCAACGTGCGGGTCCTCGACACCTCCCGCTACGCGGTGAGCGCCCTCACCTTCCCCGCCTACTTCCTGAGGCAGGCCGACGACGTGGCCGCCATCCAGATGGAGCTGGACCTACGGCTCTTCGCGCGGCGCATCGCGCCGTTCTTCCAGGTGCGCCGGCGCTTCTTCGGGACCGAGCCCTTCTGCGCCACGACCCGCGCCTACAACGCGGCCATGCTCCGCCTCCTGCCGGCGCTGGGCGTGGAGCCGGTGCAGCTCGAGCGCCTCCGCGGGAGCGGCGAGGCCATCAGCGCCTCCCGGGTGCGGGCCGCGCTCCGGAAGGGCGAGCTGGAGGGGCTGGAGGCGCTGGTGCCGCCCGCGACGCTGCGCTTCCTCCGCTCGCCCGAGGCCGGCGCCATCCGGGCGCGGCTCGCCGCGGGAGAGGAGAGGCACGCATGACCATCGGCAAGAAGGCGCAGGCGGGGACGCTCCAGTCCAGCGACCTCATGGTCTTCGTCGAGCCGGCCGCGGAGCTGACCGTCGAGATCGAGTCCACCGTGAAGCAGCAGTTCGAGCACCTCATCCGCGAGAAGATCCTGGAGGTGCTCCGCGCCCACGGCGTCGCGGCCGGACGGGTGCGGGTGACGGATCGCGGCGCCCTCGACTACGCCATCCAGGCGCGGGTCGAGACGGCGCTCCGGCGCGGCGCGGAGGAGTGATGGAAGGCCTCTGGTTCAAGGAAGTGGAGCAGGGCCGCCGCTTCGTCATCAAGATCGCGCCCGGCGAGCGGCTGCAGGAGCACCTGGTGGCGTTCGCCCGGGGCGCCGGCGTGAGCCACGCGGTCGTCGTCTCGGCCATCGGCTCGGTCCAGGAGGTCAAGTTCCGCGGCATCAAGACCGGCGCGCGGCTCCCCCTCACCGAGCCGCGCATCCACGTCCACGAGGTGCAGGGCCCGCTCGAGCTGCTGGGCCTCACCGGCAACATCTTCCCCGACGACCGGGGCGGCCTCGACTGCCACCTCCACGTCATCGTGGGCCGGTCGTCGGGCGAGGTCCTGGGAGGCCACCTCTACGACGCGCGCGTCTTCGCCACCTGCGAGATCGTGCTGAGCGAGATCCACGCCGACGGCCTGGAGCGGCACCTCTCCGCCACCGGCGGCATCCGCACCGTCTTCATCGACGCGAAGTGAGACCGGACATGGCCGACACCCGCCTGCGCCGCTCGCTCCTCTACGTCCCCGGGAACATGCCCTCCATGCTCCAGAACATCCCGGTGTTCGGCAGCGACGCCGTGATCATCGACCTGGAGGACGCCGTCCCCCACACCGAGAAGGACGCGGCCCGCCGGCTGGTGCGGCGCTTCCTGGAGGGCTACCGCGACCGCAACAAGGAGATCCTGGTCCGCATCAACGCGCTCGACACGCCCTGGTTCCAGGACGACCTGCGGGAGATCCTCCCGGCGCTGCCGGACGGGGTGCGCCTCCCCAAGGCCGACACCGCGGAGGTGGTGGAGCGGCTCGACACCGCCCTCACCGAGTGGGAGGAGGAGCTGGGGGTCGAGATCGGCCGCTTCCGGATCCTGCCCTCCATCGAGAGCGCGCTGGGCGTCATCCACTGCATCGAGATCGCCGAGGCGTCCACGCGCCTGCTGGGCCTCGCCTTCGGCGCCGAGGACTACACCGCCAGCATGGAGATCGAGCGCAGCAAGGGCGGCGAGGAGCTGATGAACGCGCGGGCGCGGGTGGTGTGGGCGGCCAAGGCGGCCGGCGTCCAGGCCATCGACTCGATCTTCGCCGACGTGACCGACATGGACGGGCTGCGGCGGGAGACCGAGCTGGTGAAGGCGCTGGGCTACACCGGCAAGTCGCTGGTCAACCCGCGCCAGATCGAGGTGGTGCACGAGGTGTTCGCCCCGAAGCCGGACGAGATCGCCTGGGCGCTCCAGGTGATCGAGGCCATCCAGCGGGCCCGGGAGATGGGCACCGGCGTCATCTCGCTGAAGGGGAAGATGGTGGACGCGCCGGTGGTGAAGCGGGCCTTCCGGACGCTGCGGACCGCGCACGCGCAGGGGCTGGTGGACGCGCTCCCGGACGAGGGGATCCTGCGTGGCTAGGAACGCGGTGGGCAGGGAGATCCCGGAGCGCTGGCACGGGAAGCGGCTGGTGCCCTACGCCGACCCTTACCGGCTCCGGCCCGACGCGGAGCGCGCCACGCGGCGCCTCACCCGCGTCAACCCCGGCGAGCGAAAGGTCCTCCCCACGCTCCAGGAGGCGATCGAGCGCGCCGGGCTCCGCGACGGCATGACCATCGCCACCCACCACCACCTGCGCAACGGGGACGACGTGCTCAACCACCTGGTGCGGGTGGTGGAGAACCTCGGGCTCCGCGACGTGACCATCGCCTCCAGCTCGATCCACCCGGTGCACGCCGAGATGGTCGGGGCGATCCGGGACGGCGTGGTGACGCGCATCGAGTGCGGCGTGAACGGCGTCATCGGCGAGCTGGCCAGCAGGGGCGAGCTGCGCTGCCCCATCACGGTCCGCTCCCACGGCGGGCGGGCGCGCTCCATCATCACCGGCGAGGTGCCCGTCGACCTCGCGGTGATCGCCGCCCCCTGCTGCGACGAGTACGGCAACCTGAACGGCCTGGAGGGGCCCTCCGCCTTCGGCAGCATGGGGTACGCCTTCACCGACGCGCTCCACGCCCGGACCGTCGTCGCCGTCACCGACAACCTGGTGCCCTACCCGGTCGTGCCGGTGAGCATCCCCCAGAGCCTGGTGGACTGGGTGGTGCCGGTGCAGCGGCTCGGGGACCCGTCGAAGATCGTCTCCACCACCACCCGGGTGACCACCGATCCGGTGGGGCTCCAGATCGCCCGCTACGCCGCGCAGGTGATCGAGGCGTCGGGACGCCTGCGCGACGGCTTCTCCATGCAGACCGGGAGCGGCGGCATCTCCCTCGCCGTCGCCGAGAACGTCCGGAACCTGATGCGGCGGCAGAAGATCAAGGGGAGCTTCGGCTGCGGCGGCATCACCGGCTACTTCGTCGACATGCTGGAGGAGGGGCTCTTCCGGGCGCTCCTCGACGTCCAATGCTTCGACCTGCGGGCGGTGGAGTCGATCCGCAAGAACCGGAACCACGTCGAGATCGGCGCGGACACCTACGCCAACCCGTTCAACGCCGGCGCGGTGGTGAACCGGCTCGACTGCGTCATCCTGGGGGCGACCGAGGTGGACGTGGACTTCAACGTCAACGTGAACACCGAGTCGAACGGCCTGCTGCTGCACAACACCGGCGGGCACAGCGACACCGCCGCCGGCGCCGAGCTGGCCATCATCGTGGCGCCCTCGATCCGCGGCCGGCTCCCCATCGTGCGCGACGCGGTCACCACCGTCACCACGCCCGGCGAGACCGTGGACGTGGTCGTCACCGAGCGCGGGATCGCGGTGAACGACCGCAACCCCGACCTCCGGGCGGAGCTGCTCCGGCGCAAGGCGCCGGTGAAGGACATCCGCGAGCTGCAGCGGGAGATCACCAGCGTCACCGGCGTCCCCCGGCCGCTCCAGTTCGAGGACGAGGTCATCGCGCTCATCGAGTACCGCGACGGGTCGATCATTGACACGGTTCGACGCGTCAAGGCGTAGCGTCCTTTCGGCGCGCGACGCGCGCCAGGCGGACATCGACGCGCGCCTCGGCGCGGGGTGGCCGGCGCTGGTCGCGGCCTCGCTGGGCCTGCCCGGGGAGCGGAAGGCGCCGCCCGGCAGCGGCGCGCTCTTCGCCTGGGCGGTGGGCCGGCTCGCCCGCGCCTTCCCGGAGGCACGCCGCCTCCACGCCGAGATCGAGGCGATCACCGGCAAGCCGCGGCCGCTGGAGTTCGACGACAAGGTCGTGGCGCTCATCGAGTACCGCGACGGCTCCATCATCGATGCGGTCCGCCGCGTCCGGGAGTGAGCTCCTCGCCGCGCGCGACGCGCGTCAGGCGCTGATCGACGGCTGGCTCGCGCGGCGGGACGGGGGC
>DATIWK010000141.1:0-3823 GCA_035519395.1 Anaeromyxobacteraceae bacterium
GCCCGACAACCTCTGGGTCTCGGGCGCCGGCGACGACGAGCAGATCAAGATCCTCGACTTCGGCGTGGCGAAGTCCGCCGACCCCGCCGACCGGTCCCGGACGCAGCGCGGCCTGGTGGTGGGGACGCCCGAGTACCTCGCCCCGGAGCAGGCGGTGGGGGACGACGTCGACGCGCGCGCCGACCTCTACGCCGTCGGCATCCTCGCCTACGTGCTCCTCGCCGGACGCCATCCCTTCGTGACCTCGGACGTCCGCGCGCTGCTCGCCGCGCACGCCTTCGAGCCGGTGCCCAGCCCCTCGGTGGCGGTCCCCGAGCTGGCGGCGTGGCCGCGCCTCCTCGACTTCGTGGCGCGCGCCACGGAGAAGGACCGGGAGCGGCGCGCCGCGAGCGCCGCGGAGCTGAGGCGCATCCTCGACGGCGCGGAGCTGCCGGTTCGCCCGGGATCGCGCACCCCCCGCACCGAGGGGTCCACCGGCGAGCTGGCTCGCCCCTCGCTCACCGGCATCCCGACCCTCACCACCGGTCCACGCCCCGTGAACCTCACCCTGGTGCGGGGGGAGATCGTGGCCTGGCCCTCGCGGGCGGCGGCGCTCTCGCGCGAGGAGCGCGCCCGGGTGCTGGGGGAGCACGACGCGCTGGTGCTGCCCGCGGTCGCCGCGTTCGGCGGCACGCGCCTGCACGCGTCCGGCGAGATGCTCCTCGTCGGCTTCGGCTCGCCCACCGACGCGGTGCAGTTCTCGGCGGCCGTGCAGGACCTCCTCGCCCGGCGCGCCCTCGCTGCCAACGAGGCGGAGGCGCTCACCCTCCGCATGGCCGTCCACCAGGGCGAGGTCCGGTTCGAGCGGGGTGCGCCCGCCGGCCCGCCCGTGGCCGTGCTCGGATCCCTGCTCGCGTCGGTGCCCGCGGGAGAGATCTGGCTCACCCGCGGCGTGTACCTCACCATGAGCCGCAGCGAGGTGCCGGTCGAGGAGATGGGGCCGCGCCTGGTCGAGGGCGCGCCCGAGCCGCTGGCGCTCTACCGCGTGGCGCGCGAGGCGGGCGAGCTGCCCTACGGCGGGCGCCAGCTGGCGCGGGCGGCGGCGCGGGTCTCGACGAGCTTCCTCGCGCCCATCGCGTCCGGCTGGACGAGCATCCGGGTGGCGGGGGGCACGGAGGGGAAGCTCCGGGCGTCGCTGCGCGTCGCCGCGGCGCTGGCGGCGCTCGCGGTCCTGGGGCTGGTCCGCGCCACCTCCGCCGCCGTCGACGGGGTGGTCCGCGCCGTCTACTGGCTGCTCTTCGGCCGCCGTGCCCTGCCGCCGCCGGTCGCGCGCTTCGCGCGCATTCTGCTCGCCGGGCGCGAGTGGGCGCGGGGGCGGCAGTCGGTGCTGCTCCTCCGGGTCAAGCGGCCGGGCGGAACCGGCTCGCACCCCTGAGGCGGGGCCGTCCCGCGCTCAACGGTCCCGCCGCTGGTCGAGGACGCGCAGGCCCTCGCGCGCGACGTCGCCGTCCCCGCAGCGTCCGTCGGCGCGGGCCGGGCGCTGGAGCCTGGCGGGCGCGCCCGCCGCCGGCAGGGGCGGCTCGTGCCGCGCGACGTCCTCCAGCGCGCGGCGCGCCGACTCGACCCGCGCCTCCGAGAGCGCCTGCGCCGCGAGGCGCCGCAGCCCGCAGTCCGGCGAGCGCGCCTCGCCGGTGAGGGCGTCGAGCGCCTCGCCGCTGCCCGCGGCGAGCGCGTGCGACCAGACGCGGAACGCCTGGTCCAGGCTCCCCTCCCCCACGTCGGAGCGGACGCGCTCGAGCTTCCCGCGCAGGTAGAGGACGAGCGGATCCTGGTCGCCCCGATCCGCCGCGCGGGCGTCGATGCGCGCCTTGGCCTCCTCGAACCGGCCCCGCTCGATGTCGCGCTCCGCCTCGGGCCGCCGGAACCAGAGCCAGGCGGCGACCGCGCCGCCGGCCAGCGCGGCGGCGACGAGGAGCCGCACCGCGCCGTCCCTCGCCTTCCCGGCGCGGCTCGCGCTGCGCTGCTCCGCGTCCGCCAGCTTCGCGACGATCTCGGGCTCCGGCGCCGGCAACCCCCGCACCCGCTCCAGGGCGGCGTTGCCGTACGGCGGCGCCTCGCCGGCGTCGCCGGCCGCGTTCCCGGCGGGCGCGACCTTCCACAGCCGCACCGCGTCCGGCACGCCCTTCATCTCGCGCCAGCCGATCTCCTGGAGGGGGATCTCCGGGGCCATGGCCAGCTGGACCGACTCGGACACCCAGACCTCGCCGGCCGGCGCGTCGTCCTCGATCCGGGAGGCCAGGTTCACGGCCTCGCCGTAGACGTCGGTCGCCCCTCCCACCTTCACCACCCGGACATCACCGAGCGTGACAGCCACCCGCACCTCGATGCGCCTGGCGCCGGCCACGCGCCGGTTGTAGTCCCAGAGGCGGTCCTGGATGGCGGCGCCACAGAGCACGGCCGACGACGGCGCGTCGAAGAGGATCAGGTAGGCGTCGCCGATGGTCTTGATGCGGCGGCCGCGGAAGGCGCGCACCACCGGCAGGAGCAGCGCGTCGTGCAGCGCCAGCATGCGCGCGTTCTCGGCGCGCGTCTGCCGCGCGGTCGCCGCCGTGAACCCCTGGATGTCGGTGAGCATCACGGCGAGGTTCTCGCTGCGCATCGCGCACGGGATCGCACGCGGCCGCCGGAGCGTCAAGTCGAGCGCGGGCGGACAGTCGAGCGCGGGCGGGCGGAGCGCGGGCGGGGTGAGCCGCGCGGCAGGTCCAGCCTCCGCTCCTCCGGGCCCCCGCGACCGGGGTCTTCAGCGCGGCCGTCCCCTCCACCGCGCGTAGCCGAAGACGCGCTCCAGGAAGCGCTCCCGCACCTCCGCGTCCCCCAGCCGCCCCTCCTCCTCGACGGGCAGGTTCGGCATCCGGTCGAGGAGGACGCGCACGAAGGCGCCCACGCCCTCGCGGCGGGGGGCTCCGTCCCCCCCGGGCGCGGCGTCCACGGAGGGAGGGCGCGGTCCAGGGACCGGCTCGGGCCACACCCGCACCTGCGCCATGCCGCAGGATGGAGAGTCGCTCTTCGTCACGTAGCCCGAGAGGTCGAGCGCCTCCAGCTCCGCCACGCGGCGCTCGGCGAACGCGCGCATGGCGGCGGTGTGGTCGATGCCGCTCTGCTCGGCGACGAGCCGCGGGGACGCCGGCGGCCCGACGAGCCGGATGGGTTCGCGCGGCACGCCCAGCCCCAGCTCCAGCTCGGGGCAGACGGCGACCCACTCGACGAGGGGCCCGAAGGTGTCCACCAGGAAGGCGTCGCGACGGTGCTGGCCGTCGTACCGGACGCTGGCACCCAGGAGGCAGGCGGAGACGCCGAGGCGGGGCTTTCCCACCGCCCGAGACTAGAGCGGGCGCGCCGGGGGCGCCAGCCGGGCCGGTCCGAGTAGACGCCCGGCGCCCGGGCTGCGCCGGGCGCGCGCCTCAGCGGCGCGGCCGGCGCGCCGCCTGCCAGACCGCGAGCACGGCGATGCCGATCAGGATCGGGGCCAGCATCCGCGGCCTGCGAGCCACCACGGCGATGGCGATGGCGGCGACGAGGGCGAGGGGCCAGGAGATCCGGAGCATGCTCGCCGCCATGCTAGCGCGAGGGCGCCGCCGGCGCGACCCCGACCCTCGACCTCGACCTCGACCTCGACTCCGACCTCGACTCCGACTCCGACTCCGACTCCGACTCCGACTCCGACCCCGACCCCGACCTCGACTCCGACCTCGACTCCGACCTCGACCTCGACCTCGACCTCGACCCCGACCTCGACCTCGACCTCGACCCCGACCTCGACCTCGACCTCGACCTCGACCCTCGA